>JAZQRR010000021.1:0-26492 GCA_045629645.1 Candidatus Enterousia sp.
GCCTGGGCAATTTCAATCAGGGCAGTGCGCTTGAATTCACCCCAAACAATATCCGCGATATCACGACACGTATCCAATGCCCCAGATACAAATTGACGCTTGGAATCCAAGAATTTATTAAATTCAGCATTTTGCCCCAAAACATCCGCAGAACCGTCCAATTTAATCAAATCAACCATCTTGAACAGTTTATTAGAATAAATCAATTCACCTGTTGTTTGGTTGACATAAATCCCAGAATAATCCAAACAACGTCTGTAATCTTCACCACAAACTGTATCGCGTGTAACTTCTGTCTTTACCTTGGACAAACATTCATTAACGTCCGCAGAATTATGCGCACGATATTCTTCTAATCGTGCCTCACGCAAATATTTTTCTGCCTGACGAACTGTTTGCATAACGGCTTCGCGTTGTGAATCAATTTTCTTTTCATACAGATTACAATCCTGATTAATCATAATATTATAGGAACTGGTCGCCATATTCAAAACCGCAGAATTCTGGCACTTATCTGTCACCAATTCCAAACATTGTTTATTAGATGTGCTGTACAATTCTATTCCTTCCAGTGATTTTAATGGATCTTCCCCACGACTGGCATCATCAAACATAGAATTCGTACTGCCCCAAATATCATCCATATCAACCGTAAAATCCATTATCTCGGGTTCTTGATTGGATTCTTGATTAACCTTTTTACGTCCCGCCAGCAAATCCCCAATTTCATTTAATATAGACTGTGCACCACTGACATCATTTTTAATTGCGGCTTCGCCAACTGTGGCGGTGTACATTGCATTAACCTCAGCTGCGGTCTTGTCAACTGCATTTAGATTATTGTCTTCAAAACGTTGTAATAAAACCTTGGCCTGATCTAATGCCGCCTCAGTATCACGGAATTCCGAAAATTTAGAACTGCAAAAACAGCGACGATACGTATCGTTCGCATTTGCACAAAATTGATCCATACATGTTGCATAAGATTCACGACATTCCGCATATCCGCCACCAATCTTAGAAACATCGGAAAACACCGCCGTCGCACGTCCTACACGCGCCAAACCAGACTTCTGCACATTAATTTTTCCTGCACGGGCAGACGTCGCCCCCCCAGCCTTGGTTGCGCTGCGTGCAATCGCAGGCACAGATGCCGCGCGCGCAGAAACAACCGCACTGCGACCAGAATTAATAACCTTTTTGTTTGTTGCGCTGCGTGCAGAATTTGACACAACACGTGCCGGCGCCACAGCGCGTGCAGAAACATTCTCACCACGCCCAGCCACCGCAGAACGCGAACGAACCGCAGACGAAACCGTCGCATCACCATTTCCACGAATAACAATCTTGGAATCAGAACGCGGGCTGACCGCAGCATCATTTAATACAGCACTGCGCGGATTAGAAGACTGAGCTGCAAACACAGACGACGCACATAACAACATCGCCGCACCCGCATAAATCTTTGAAAAATTTACAATCCAATGTCTCAACTTTTTCTCTCTTGGGTTAATTTTATCATTTTTTACACATATGAATCAACACCAAAATTCTAAAAATTCTATTTTTTTATATCTTTGACGTCAATCAGCCCCATATTTAACCCCCAGAACAACGAATACAACGAATATGCGTCTTCATACATGGCATATGCAACCCCAGAATCACCCACAGTCAAACGTTCGTTTGCAACCTGAATTAAATCCATGGCATCACCCAATATTTGAATACTTGCATCCCAAACAGGAGTACTTTCTGACACAATACGACGCATCAATGACACACGTAAATCTTTAACCATCCGACATAAATCAGACTTATCACAAATCCCCATTACGCGTTCTATTGCAATCAGATTCATTAAACCAAGTGTCAAATCCTGATCTGACGACAAATCTAATGGGTTAGTTTTTTTTGCATTGTCTGCTTTTTCTATTTTTTTGGACAACTTTGTTTTTACCATATATTCATCCTTGATTTTTTACAACCGCACGCATATGCGCAGAACGCGCACGAGGATTGTTTTCCAGTTCTGATTTTGATGGAATCTGAGGCTTAACAGGCACAAAAGGCGCCGACTGAACAACCGGCATACGCGGATCACCCGGGGGCGTTGTCCAATCTTTGAAAGTATTTTTTACAATTCTGTCTTCCAGCGAATGAAATGTAACACAAACACACTTTCCATCTGCGTTCAACAAATCAGGCACCACAGATAAAGCACGTTCCAATTCACCCATTTCATCATTTACCGCAATACGTAACGCTTGAAACACAGGTGCAACATCACGTGGATTATAAATTAAATCCCGCAATTCAAATGTTGTCTGGGGCAAAGTATCTTTAATCGCACGCGCCAACACATTTGCCTTGGTCACATCGCCATAGTCGCGTAAAATCTTTACCAAATCAGACACCGAAGAACGTGCAATCAATTCCGCTGCCGTCATACCAGACGCAGACATACGCATATCCAATGGCGCATCCGCACGAAAAGAAAAACCGCGCATTGGAACATCTATCTGCATCGAAGAAATACCCAAATCAAAAACAATCGCATCAACAGTATGTTCCAAACCAGATATATTTGAAAAGGACTTTGCAACAAATTGGAATTTATCTCCAAACTCTACCGCCAAGGCATCTGCATCTGGGACAACATTTGGATCCCTGTCAAACGCAATAACATTTGCCCCAGTATTTAAAAACGCACGAGAATATCCACCTGCGCCAAACGTACAATCAACAATCGTCTTGCCAGAAATATCACCCAAGACATTTAAAACCGCATCTAATAATACCGGAATATGCTTCATATTATTCCACCTCTACCCGCAGTCCCAGTGCTGTCAAATCTGCCACCGTGGTATTTCCTAATTCAACACCACCGGGCAAAACCAGCGTTGCAACTTTATCCGCACCATGCAAATTCAATACAACCTTTGTATATCCTCTGGGCAATGCTACCAACGCCTTTTTCACATCTTGTAAAACCTGCTGATTACGAACATCCAATGTTATTTTTTTTGCTATTTTCGCCACCCATTGCGTCAAAGGCACAATAGAATCTACAAATATAGACACACGATCATCACGATTAGACGTCTTGCCAGAAATCAAAACAACTGTTTCTCCGGACAAGATTTGCGAAAATTCAATCGCCGCATCGCCAAAAGCCACCGCATCTATATTACCAGAACTATCAGATGCGTTTATTGTTATCATCTCTTTACCTGTCTTGGTACGTCTGCGTCCAAAAGAATTCACGTTTGCCGCAATCTGTACTGGCTTTCTGTCGCCCAACGTTTCCAACGTCGCACTGGTCGCCAAATTTGCACGCGCAATCAAATGTTTGTACTGATCTAATGGATGCGCAGAAATATAAAATCCCAACGCCGACAATTCATTTTCCAACTTTTGTCCAAAAGTCCACGGTTCTGTCTTGGGCAAATTTTTATGCAATCTATCTTCGATAACGTCATCTTCAACCGTATTAGCAAACAACGACAGCATATTCGCACCATCGCGCGATTTCGCAGCATAAGATAAAATAGCATCTGCGTTCATATAAATACGCGCACGATTTGGTTCCAAAGAATCCAACACACCTGTTTTTGCAAATGCTTCTAAAATTCGTTTATTCATAATCGGGGCGCAACGTTTTGCAAAATCGGTTAAATTTTTAAATTTACCATTTGCATTTCGTTCTGCAACAATTGCATCTGTTGCAACAGTTCCAACGCCTTTTAGTGCTGCCAATCCATACACAATTTTACCATCTTTGACAGTGAACAAAGATTCACTTTGATTAATATCAGGTGCCACAATTTGAATTCCAAAATTCGTCTTGGCGTCATCAACAAATAACGACAACTGATCGGTATCATTAAGGTTACTGGACATTGATGCAGCCAAAAATTCAGGTGTATAGTTTGCCTTTAAATACGCACACTGATTTGCGACAATCGAATAAGCAATCGCGTGAGATTTATTAAATGCATATTTTGCAAATTCCTTAAACTTTTCCCACAAATCCTTGGCGGTATCGCGGTCCAAGGTACCTTCTTTTTCACAACCGGCATAGAATTTACCTTCCAGTTCATTTAACATTTCTATCAGTTTTTTACCCATCGCCTTACGCACGTTGTCCGACTCGCCACGGGTAAAGCCCGCTAATGCACGTGTCAACTGCATAACCTGTTCCTGATAAACAATAATTCCATAAGTTTCTTTCAATATCGGCTCTGCCTTTGGATGAACATATTCAATTTCTTCTTCGCCGTGCATACGTGCAATAAATTGGGGGATAAACGCGATTGGTCCTGGTCTATTTAATGCATTTAACGCAGATATTTCCAAGAAACTTGTCGGGTGCATTTTACGCAAAGTCTGTTGCACAAACGGGGCATCAAATTGGAAAATACCTTCTGTCAGCCCCTGTTGCCACAACTTCATAGTTTTTGGATCATCTGTTGGAATTTGATCTAAATCAATATTTATACCACGTGTCTGCTGTATTAAACGTGTCGCATACTTTAATACGACCAAAGTTTCCAATCCCAAAAAGTCAAATTTAATCAACCCTGATTTTTCCAAATATTTTCCATCAAATTGACACGACGGCAACGGGTTGGCAGGATCGCGATACACAGGCGCAATTTTTGTTGTCGGACGATCACCAATAACAACCCCACAGGCATGTTGTCCCAGATTTCGCAAAGAGCCTTCTAATTCTTCGGCGACCATAACAACCTTGTTTAAATCTTGGTCATTATTCAAAATATCCTGTATTTCACCAGACATATCCACCGCATCTTTTAATGTTTTTGCATCTTGCGGAACCAACTTGGACAATCTGTCAGATTTAGAATAGGGCATACCATATACGCGTCCAATATCACGAATTGCGCCACGCGCCAACAGTTTACCAAACGTAATGATACGACATACTGAATCATGTCCATACTTATCGCACACATACGCCAACACGCGTTCAATACCAGTTGGTTCAAAATCAACGTCAAAATCCGGCATAGAAATACGATCTGGATTTAAAAATCTCTCGAACAGCAAACCATATTTTAATGGGTCAACATTTGTGATTCCCAACGCCCACGCAACGATAGACCCTGCGCCAGAACCACGACCAGGACCGGTTAAAACGTCGTTGTTTCTGCACCACTCGATATAATCTGCTACAATCAAGAAATATCCTGGGAAGCCCATACCAATAATAACCCCCAGTTCAAATTCCGCCTGTTCATAATATGGCGCTGTATCAGTAATATTATGCTGTTCTAATCTGCGTTTCAAACCATCCATTGTTTGATCACGCAACATTTGACACTCGGTTTCTAAGTCATCACCAAATCGCGGCAACAGCGGTTTTTCATGCACATTAACCATAAAGCCACATCTTTGCGCAATCACAACAGTATTTTCTATTGCTTCTGGCAAATCCGAAAACAATTCCGCCATTTCTTCATAAGATTTAAAGAATTGTTCCGAAGATTTTCTGGCGCGTTCTGGATCGATAACCTTGGTTTGTCCCAAAACGCAACTTAACGCATCTGCTGCCTCGTAATCGGTATTTTTTGCAAAACAAACATCATTTGTTGCAACGATTGGGATATTTAATTCTTGGGCAAATTTCAGAAACGCAGGTTCTGTTTTGATTTCATCATCCAAACCATGACGTTGGATTTCCATATAAAAACGATTTCCAAATATATCCAACAAACGTTGTGTATGGATACGCGCTTGATCTTCCTGGTTATTCAAAAGCGCAACCCCAATTGGTCCTGTATGCGCCCCAGACAAACATATTAATCCATCACTGTACCCCTTTAATTCATCAAAAGTTACATATGGTCCCAAATGATGATTTTCTGTACGCATATACATAGTACGATTTAAATCGCACAGATTTAAATATCCGGCATGATTTTGTGCCAACAATACCAGTTTAGATAAAGAATCCTGACGCAATATCTTAGGATCTACATTATGCTGATTTAATGTTATTTCCAACCCGATTATCGGTTGAACCTTATTCTTGGGCATAACATCAGAAAATTCGGCGCAACCAGACATTAAATTAGTATCTGTTAACGCACAAGCAAACATCCCTAATGTCTGACACAGCCCAGGAATCTGCTTTACAGTCAATGTACTGGCCCCAACAGAAAAACGTGAATGTGTACGAAGATGAATAAATTTACTTTCCATACCAGAAACCATAGCAAAAATTCAGACACAAAGGCAACACAATATTTCTCAAAAAAATATTGACAAAATATAAAATACGACATACGATATTGTTATGTTTTTTAATAAAACAGGATAAAAAATAATGAAATTCAACAAACGCGATATAATAATAATGCTGCTTAGCATCTTGGTATTCGGTGGCATACACGCAATAAGAACGCACACAAAAAAAGAAAGCAAACCAAAACTGGAAAATAACGCAAAAAAACCAGTACCTGCAACAATACAAAACGACACACTATACGTTATTCGCACACAATATAAAGGCATCAAACAACTATCATTAACATGTCTGTGCGTTGACAACAATGGCAAAGAAACAAGGGTATCTTGCCCTGATTTTACACAAGCAGGCGACACACTAGTTATTCAATCTAAATCAAATTCCATATTTACAAAAACAAAAAATATTACCTTGGATCGTGCAATCCAAGAATACGCAAACAAACGTTAAAAAAATCCCCGTATTTTATCACGGGGGTTATTTTTTATTCCTTTTCTTGTATCTATCCCAATACTTCATAAATATCGTCATATCTGTTTGTGGATTATTCGCAATAGACAAAGTATCCCAATCAATCACAGCAACAACATTAAAATCAGAATCAAACATTAAATTCGTTTCGTTTAAATCAAAGTGCGCCAAAACCTGCCGGGGATTTTTTGCTGTTTTTTCTTTGGTTCGCACCTGCATACTGTCCAAGAACCTATCTTTATTTGGAATTTCATCAACATTTATAGATTGCAGTTGTTTTATAATATTTTCAACCTGATTCAACAACTTAGTTTCGTTTTGTAACACAAATTCTTTGTCAAAATCATATATATCCTGACCTGCAACAGTATCACACACATACATCGGAATTGTCTTATGAGTATAAATACGCGGCACAGCAACATCAATTCTGTCTGCCACATAATTTAACAAGAATTCAAAATTCTTTAACTGTTCCACAGACACACTACGAAATATTTTTACATAATATCGACCATTAACGACACATACAACACGATTTAATGTTATTTGACGCACAAAATGAACCGATGTTATTTTTTTTACACCATATACACGTCGTACAAATCTGGCGACACGCGGATAAAACAACGCAACATTTATACGTCCACGCCATCTGTGACGTCTGTGTTTTTCATAAATAAAACACGATATAAGATTACTGATAAAAAACGGAATCTTGTACATTTTTATTAATCTTTTTAAACATTTACAAGCATAACAAAACACAAATAATTTTTCAACAAATAAAATCCCCAAACGGGGACTTTATTTTAGTTTAATTTGCCACAACAATGCTTAAACTTCATTCCGGAACCACAGGGGCAGGGTGCATTGCGGCGTTCTGCTCCCATTGCTTGGTTTAACCCTTCGTCATGTTGTTTGCGTTTTGCTTCGGTCGCAGCAACATCTTCACGCGTCAATTCCATACGCGATATATAAGAAATCGACATTATCTTGAAATTATTTACTGTATTTTTAAATAAATCCAAGGCCTCGCGCTTATATTCATACAATGGATTTTTCTGGGCATAACCACGCAATCCAATCGCACTTTGCAGATAATCCATCTGTTGCAAATGTTTTTTCCAAACGGCATCCAATGCCCCCAGCATCATTTGTCGAGACGCCATTTGCATCAATTCTGCCCCATAACGATTTGACTGATATTCGTATCTGCGCATTGCCAGATTATACAAGGTTTCATACGCTTTACGTTCTGTAATTTGTTCATCAGACTTCCATTTTTCTATATCTGTGATATCTAATGCAAACACACGTATCATTGCATTATGAATTCCTTGCAGATTCCAATCCGCAGGCATTGATTTTTCTGGAATATTATTTTCGCAAATAATTTCCACAACATCACCAATCATTTCATGTGCCAACGGCGCTAAATCTTCGCTGACCATCAAATCATCGCGTTGTTTATAAATAACGCCACGCTGTTCGTTCATAACATCGTCGTATTTTAACAATTCTTTACGCGCCTCAAAATAACGTGCTTCTACGCGTTTTTGAGCCTTTTCCAACGCCTTGGTAATCCACGGATGAGTAATTGCTTCTCCTGTTTTTAACCCCAACGTTGTCAACATACCCTGCAAACGGGCTGCACCAAATATGCGCATCAAATCATCATCCAGTGCCAAAAAGAATTTTGAATCACCTGGGTCGCCTTGACGTCCGGAACGGCCGCGCAACTGGTTATCTATACGGCGTGATTCATGACGTTCTGTTCCGATTACATACAAGCCGCCTGCATCCAAAACCTGTTTTTTATTTGCTTCAATTCTTGTATATATTTCTTGTTTTTTATCTTCAAAATCATCAGCACACGGATCTAATTCTGCAATCAGTCCCTCTGCGTTTCCGCCTAATTTAATATCTGTACCACGACCCGCCATATTTGTTGCAATAGTTACTGCACCTGGTGCACCAGCCTGTGCAACAATCTTTGCTTCGGACTCGTGATGTTTAGCATTTAAAACTGCTGGTTCGATTCCCAGTTTCTTTCTGACCACCGCCGCTAATTCTTCGGAACGCTCAATAGAAACAGTCCCAACCAACACCGGCTGTTTACGTTTAATACAATCTTCTATTTGTTTTAATATTGCGTCATACTTTTCTTCTTTATTTCTGTATATCTCATCATGATGATCAATACGTGCCACAGTACGATTAGTAGGTATTGAAACCACGCGCAATTTATAAATTTCTTCAAATTCTGCGGCTTCGGTCATTGCAGTACCTGTCATACCAGACAATGTTGGATATAATCTGAACAAATTCTGATAAGAAATACTGGACACTGTTTGATTTTCCGGCTGGACCGCAACATGTTCTTTGGCTTCGATTGCCTGATGCAAACCTTTGCCAAAACGACGACCAGACATTACACGACCAGTAAATTCATCAACAATTAAAATCTCGCCGTTACGCACAACATAGTTAACATTTTTCTGATACAAATGATGCGCCAACAAAGACTGTTGAATATGCATAACCAGTGCGGCGTTTTCTGATGCGTACAAATTATCCCCAACCAGCAACCCCGCTTCTTTTAACAATCTTGTTGCAGTATCAACACCAGATTCAGTCAACGTAACATGTCTATCTTTTTCATCTTTTTTGAAATCTGCATCCACAAACTGTGCAACAACCGCATCTACCTTGGCATACAGTTCACTAGTATCTTCCGCAGGACCCGATATAATCAGTGGTGTACGTGCTTCGTCAATCAAAATACTATCAACTTCGTCAACAATCGCGAAAAAGAACGGACGCAAAACCTGTTGAGATTTCAAGAATTTCATATTATCACGCAGATAATCAAACCCCAATTCAGAATTTGTAACATACGTAATATCACAGGCATAAGCAGCACGTCTTTCTTCGTCTGTCATATCATGTTGAATAATACCAACTGTTAATCCCAAAAAGCGATAAATTTCGCCCATCCACCCAGCGTCACGCGATGCCAAATAATCATTAACCGTAATCAAATGAGCACCTTTGCCATGTAACGCCTTTAAAAACATAGCCAATGTTGCAACCAATGTTTTTCCTTCGCCGGTTCTCATTTCAGCGATTTGTCCATTGGTCAACACCATACCGCCAATCATTTGAACATTAAAATGACGCAGTCCGATTGTTCTGACAGACGCTTCGCGAACCAAGGCGAACGCATCTGGTAAAATATCTTTTTCTTTATCGCCCGACGCCAAGCGTGCACGCAACACATCAGTTTGTGCGCGCAATTCATCATCTGTCATCGCATGATATTTAGGTTCTAAATCATTAATTAACGATACTGTTTTTTCATAATTCTTTATCAAGCGATCATTTGCAGATCCCAAGATTTTACTGATAACATTTTTAATCATCTTTCTTCCTTGTCTTTTTATCACGCAATATATAGCAATTTTGTGCCTTGCGGTCAAGATACTTTATGATATAATGAAACAAAACATATTAAACAAGTGTATAACATAAAAATATTTTTAATGCAGGGGGATAAACATATGCGCGAACCAATCCAAGACTTAAACATCAACAATATCACCAGTGACACATATACAATCGCACCAACACAAATAGAATACATCGCGCGTATCTTTGGGAATACTGTTGCCGAAACAATGAATATGCGCACATTTGCACCAAAAATTCGTAATATTGCAGAACACGCATTACGTCACGCACTGAACGCAGCAAAGCATATGGGCGAAAAGAAATAAAAAACACATTGCAAAATATTAAATCAATGATAAAATCCCAACTTGTAAGACGGACGGGACATGGCAGGATATTTTATCCCGAGGAAAGTCCGGGCTGCACGGGACAGCGTACCGGCTAATATACCGGGCGGGGCGACCCGACGATTAGAGCAACAGTGACGAAACGATTAAATTCGAGTGAAACGGGCAATCTCTACGCGCAGCAACTTCAAATAGGCCCCTTATATGTGTCCCGCATCAGGGGCGGGTAGAAGGCTTGACATACCGCAGTAATGCAGTATGCAGATTAATCATGTCCGATATCTTTATTGATATCACAGAACCCGGCTTATAGTCTGTCTTATAAAAAAACACGCTGAACGCGTGTTTTTTCTTTTATCTTACCTTGCTAATTCCTTGTAACAATTCATTAAACATAATACTTGCACCAGCCAGTGCAGACATACGCCAACCGTTGTCAGAAGGATACCAACTTTCCGTCAAATTATCCCATGTTTCCTTGTCTATTTTACCATAATGCAACAAGTCATATCGCGCATCCCCCATATCCATACGCTTGTATATTGGGGACATAATTGGAAATTCCCCCGTACCGATTTCAAAATCCGCGGTATAAACAGGGATATTCTTATTTGCATAACGTTGTTCCAACGCATCAACCAAATCCCCCAACAACGTTGGGCCAGAAATCGCCGCTTCGTCCGAAATTACCGATGTATCAAAAAATATTTTATCAAAAAACTTTGTATTAACGTGTTCCCTTGGATGAGACACCAACAACTGACTGGATGCACAAGCACGTTTTCTGTTAAAACTTCCCAAACCTGTGTGGAAACCAATTGACACCAACGAAGTAGCATCTTTCATAATGTCATCATATATTTTCAATGTCATCTTATTTTCGGTCATCGGCGCTGCACCACCATAAAACAATCCGTACGGAAAGTCGTATTGACCATTACTGATTGCGGCCCAAACACCATCTTTTAAATGTTGCGCACGAAACGCCTTGATTGCATTTTTCTTATTAACCTTATCTGGTTTGGACAGCAACAAATCATGTGCCACCGCATACTTTGGATTTTTCGGCAATTTATCAGGATGTTCAAAATCAACGCCAAAATTACGATTCAAGTCAACCAAACCACCACGTTTATTATCAACAACTTCGCGCATACGATTTTGCATTCCCCATCCATTAATCGCATGAATCAAAACAATCGTATAATCTTTCAAAAATTCATCTGATAGATTTGTTGCAAATTTATCCAAAAACATCAACTGCGCCGCACTACCAAAAAAACCTTCGATTCCATGAATACCTGAATTAAAAACAATCTTGTTTGTTCCACTGCCTATTAAAACATGTGGGATATCAAATTCATGATTATTTGCCGAAGTCCACTTAACACTGTTAAATTTTTCTGCACTATTTCTAAATTTTTCAGTCGCCTGATACCAATTCTCGGAATAATATTGTTGCATAATACCCTAAACCTTTAATTATCACATAACCTTGCCTTGCGTTGGATAAAAAGTCAACTGTATTTTTTTCCAACTATCAAATTCATTTGCTGGCAGCATACGAAATGGCTGACAAGTATTAATTGCAGATTTAATAGTTTCCAGAACATATGCAAACGCAGCATCTGTTTCTGCCCGTGCAGCCGACTCAAACCACAGATTTTGCACAGTACCATTTTTACGCATTGTTAAATGTGCAACCGCACGAATATCTGCAATATCAGGACGCGTACTATCGATTACCCAACATCTTGTCATTGCAACACGCATCGCATCAACAACAGAAACAGTCATACTTCTATCCAGCGACAAAACCTCTCGATTGACACGTACAACACGTTTCTTTTTAGGTTGTTCTGACGCTTGTTCTTTTGATTTTTCGTCCTGTTTTTCTAAATTATCATCTTTTGTCAAATCTTCAACCAAAGTCGTTGTTTTTATTTCTGTTTTTTCAACTTCTGCATTTACTGTTTTTGATGTTTTTTCGGGTTGTTTTTTTTCAACATCAGGCGTTCCAACATTATACAGTTTTGTTTCCTTGCCAGACACAACAACATCATCTAAATCAATTTCCAGAATTTGAATTCTGTCCGGCGTAACCAATCTGGCCCGTTCCATAACCAATGACACAGAAGTAAAAACAGCAGCAACCAAAAACAAATGCCCGCACACAGACATCAAAATATTCTCTAACGAAAATCTGCGCCACCATTTACTCATATTTTACTCCGGCTGAGTACGTAAACCAACTTTTTGAAAACCAACGTCTTTTAATTTTCCCATAACAGACATAACCGCCCCATAATCAGCATGAGTATCGCCACTTATCATTATGGTTAAATCAGGATTTTCGCCACGCATTGCAATCGCACGCTTTACAATATCTTCACGTGACATCTGTGTTTCTGCCAAGAAATATCGTCCTTTTGAATCAACACTTATTTGTATCGCATGATTATTACCTGTCATTGCCGACGCCCCCGCACGCGGCAGTTCCAAATCAATTCCCGTTGTCATCATCGGCGTTGTAACCATAAAGACCGCCAACAAAACAGTCATAACATCAATCATCGGCGTTAATTGAATGCCACCATCTGATTGTCTGCGACGAATTCTGGACATAATAAACCCCCTGATTATTTCTTAGACTTTAAACTACGAACATCTTGAACTATATTATCATATAATTCATCTGCTTTCTTTGCAAAACATTGATGTGCAATCGCTGCTGGAATCGCAGCAATCAACCCCAACGCAGTTGTTCCCAACGCGACAGCCAACCCAGGTGCGATAACCCCAATACTGACCGATTGATTAACACCAATTGACGCAAAAGAATCCATAACCCCCCAAACAGTACCAAACAACCCAATAAAAGGCGATATATACGCAACCATTGACAAGAACCACAAATTCTTATCAAAAGGCTTAATCTTCTTATCGGCAACATTTTCCAAATCATCCGTATTTTTCACAGATATTGGGCATCTTTTTACCAAATGCCACAAACGAATTTTTTCAATAATAACCGCCCAAGACAAGACACTGAACACAACCAAAACAATTGACACAAACAGCGTCATAAAATCACCTGTAAACAAACTTAGCATTGAAAAATTATTTTCCATTATTTTCTTCCTTTGTTATTTTAGACCAAATTTTTGATAAATTCCTGTGGAATTCGTTTTGGGCGCATATCCGCCCCCAAATAGGCAACTTTTAAGTTAATTATAGCATAAACATTCCCATCTTTCACGAACTTTTGTTCAATTTTCACAACTGCTGCACCAACGTCTGTCATTTGTGTTTCAACAAAAAATTCGTCTGCTGCACGCAAAGGCTGAACATACTTAATATTCAATTCACGAATAACAAAACCGACATCGTCCCCAACAACAATATGTCCACGCAGCCAATTCATACGTGCACGTTCTGCAATTTCCAAATATCGTGCATGATAAACAATACCTTCGGCATCTGTATCAGCATACGCAACAGTAAAAGGAAAAACATGTGTTTTCATTACACAAAATCCCCCGCATTTATATTTAATTCCAACTTTAATCTTTTTGCAACACGACTTTTAATTTCATCAAAAACACCACGTAAAACAGGCTCAAAATCAAAAAACGCTGCAAAATCATCCTTGAAAAACATTTTCCAATAAAAACAATCTGCATATTCGCCAACATAAGCCAAATCTTGGGCAGACATATGTTGAATAGCAGTATCCATAACGTCCAACGCCTTGACCAAGCGAGCTTCGGGCGTTAAACGTTCTTCGTATTCATTAAAACAAGAACGAAAATCAGAATCATTTAAAAGCCCTGAAATCATATCTATTGCATTTTTTTCATCTGCTTGCTTTCTTGTGCGAACTTCATCTGTTTGTTCATGCAAGGGCACATCATGCACAATCGCCTCTGGCAAATCATGTAACAAGCAAATTTTCAAAACACGTTCCATATCAACAGAATTCTTTAAATAAGGCGCGAACACCATTGCCATCAACGCCATATTCCACGAATGCGACGCTACGGCCTGTTTCTTTCCATCCGACATACGCGTCAGCCGGTACTCGCACTCTAATTTTTCTGCAATCTGAAAAAAATCAACTATATTTTTCACGGCAGTTACTTTTCTAACCCCAAATGAGCATACCCCAAATCAGTAATTATACGTCCACGGGGCGTACGCTGTACAAACCCCTGTTGCATTAAATAAGGTTCAATTACATCTTCGATTGTATCAACAGGCTCGGACAAGGCGGCCGCCAAATTTTCAACACCAACCGGACCACCTGCATAAAATTTTATTATTGTATTCATATATTCACGATCTATTTCATCCAGTCCGGCACCATCTACATGCAACTGGAACAGGGTAGTTTTAATTGTATCCGCAGTTATCCGAGACTTATTTAACGCACATGCAAAATCACGTGCGCGTTTCAATAATCTGTTGGCAATACGCGGTGTTCCACGTGCAGCACGCGCCAACATTAACGCACCATCTGCATCAATCGGCGTTCCCAGAATATTTGCGCTGCGTGATATAATTTTTGCCAAATCTTCTGGTGAATAGAAAGACAATCTTAAATCAATACCAAATCTGTCGCGCAACGGATTTGATAGCAAACCTGTACGCGTTGTGGCACCAACCAGCGTAAACGGGGGCAGGTCAATACGCACACTTTTTGCGCTGGCTCCTTCGCCCAACATAATATCCAACTTAAAATCTTCCATCGCAGAATACAACACTTCTTCGATTGCTGTTGGCAAACGATGAATTTCATCAATAAACAAAACATCCATCGGTTCCAGCGCTGTCAGTATTGCTGCCAAATCCCCTTGTTTGGTTAACATTGGCGCCGAAGTTGCACGAAAATTAGTCCCCAATTCATTTGCAACGATATGCGCCAAAGTTGTTTTTCCCAATCCTGGGGGGCCATACAACAAAACATGGTCCATTGCTTCGCCACGGGCACGCGCACCAGACACAAAAACAGATAAGTTCTGTTTCAAACTGTCATGTCCAATAAAATCAGACAAACTGCGCGGACGTATTGACCCAGCCAAATCATCTGGGATACTTGCATCTAAAAAACGTTCTTTGTTCTGCATATTACAACAACTTATCTTCTTCGTTTTCGCGACCAACATAGGCCTTTAAGTCATTATACATCTGGCGCAAGTCTGCTGGTTGACTGTACATCTCATCTGCGCCCTTGACACGAATTGTTTCCAAATCGATTTTCGCCTGTTTTTTTAAGACCTGTGTCAAATGACTTGCAAACGCACGCGCTTCGTCAGATTCAACAGCCCCCTGCAATAACAGTCCACGATTTGGTCTGGGCGATAAAAACGCAAAATCCGACACAGTAATATCTGGCGACACCAACGCAAACCCAGAAATTTCAGGACGACGCATCATAACTTGCAAAACATACCACGCCCCCAACTGATTTCCTGCCAACCAAATTTTATCACTATCTTCATTATTATTTTGAATCCAATCTATAACAGTTGCAATATCTAACATATTTTCAGCAGTTGTCCCAATAACGCCTTCTGAATCACCGACGCCACGATAATTAAAACGCACAACCGAGAACCCAATATCCATAAACGCACGAAATGTTGCATAAGATATTCTGTCGTTCATATGACATTTTTGACGAGGGTTACCAGACAACACAACAGCCAAAGGCGCACCTTCGGTTGCAGATTTATGATAAACAGCATGTAACTTACCGGCTTCACCAGAAATAATTATATCTACCATTGGACAACACCTATATTTAAAATTAATCTCTGTCTAAATTTAGAACAAAGCGATTATAAATTTCAATAAAAATATTTTTGTTTTGACACAAATATCAAAAATGTTCTAATATTCATATCGAGAGAACAAAAGGTCATACAATGTTACGAACGACTGTTGCATCTATTTTGGCAGTATTCTGCGGTTTTTCTGCGTTTGCGGCGGAATTTGTTGAACAAAATTTTCAAACAATATACACCGAAACGCCCGTACAATCATATTATGCATACCCTGACGATCCGAATTTTATTCCGGAAACTGAATTTATGGAACGCGCAGACAGTTTAGACTATGACCAAAACATTATTGCTGCACGCGATTTAGAATTCATGGCGCACCCTGGGGTAAAGTTTGCTGACAAACCTATGATTATATGCCGTAATTTTGGATGCACACGTCTAAATGACCGTATTACCCGCACATTTTTGTTTAACAGTTTAACAAATATGTTCATGATGAATGCGCACTCTCGTGTTTATATCTGCGAAGCGGATCCTTTTTCACGCGACTGTTTACAATCTGGCATATCGTTCCCTGTTCGCAGTGGTATCGCAAATGCAATGGTAAAAATTCCCAAGGCTACCATTTCACAGGTCAGCACATCAACCGGCTTATCCAAGGCAACAGTTGGTATGACATATGAATTTCTGGTAAATGGCATTGACCGTAAATGCGAACCAACAGTAATGGATATTATGGTGCCATTAAATTCCGAAGCGATATTGTCAAACCGTGAATTTGCCTGCAATATGACCAGCGACGGCATCAGCAGTGTATCCTTGATTGTCAGCATTGACTATATCGACCTTGATTATGGTATTCTGGGCGGATATTACTCGCTGGGGATGCAAGGTCCAACAACAGGCGGCGGTACAGGTTACGCATTATTCAAAACAGAATTTACAACCGGCGGTATGCAGTTCCGTGCTGCGGTGGACACAATGTCTCAATCCGAAGGAAATGTAACCCGTATGATTCAACCTGGCGAATACGCTGTTGAACCATTAAAAAAATAACTTGTGGACAATGTGTTTTTTGATACACTGACACACAATATGAACAAAAACATTCTTATTATTGATGATGATGATATGCTACGTAACTCCTTGGCCCAAGGGTTACGTGCATCTGGTTTTAATGTAATCGGTGCTTTTTCTGCAGAAAACGCCAATGCCATATTATCCAAGATATCTGTTGACGCCATTGTACTGGACAGAATGATGACAGGAATGGACGGATTAACATTTTTAAAACAATTAAGAAAGTCAGGAAACAACACACCAACAATAATGTTAACCGCTTTGTCTGGAACGGAAAACACAATCGAAGGTCTGGCAAATGGTGCAGACGACTATCTGGCAAAACCATTTCAAATACGGGAATTGATTTTAAGAATCAATAATATCACGCGTCATATACAGCATATAACACCCACATTACCGACGGGACTGTTTTTTATCGATGACGAGTTTTTTATAGACAACAACGGAATAAAAACATTGTTTGCGTTGTCCGGCGAAGAAAAAAAGTTATTACAAGGACTTGTTAATCCAATTGGCAATACAGTTGCTGCTTCGCCAATGGTTGCAAAACGCTTGCGCAACAAATTAAATATAGTATTATCTGATATAGATATAATAACAATTCGCGGTCAAGGGTACAGATTAATAGAATCTACTTGCACCCCGAACAACAAAAACGGTGAATAATATGAGACTTATACCCCGCAGTTTTTTATGGCGCAACATATTAATGATATTAATACCATTGATTGTCGCCCAAGTTATTGTTGCTAATGCGTTTTTTGGCAACCATTGGTCACGTGTACACGACACTTTGGCACGCACATTGGCGGGCGAAATTGTTACAATGACAAACTTTATCGATAAAAATAACGACATTGCATTACGTGATATGGCGCATGATATCGGAATAAACGTTTCTATAAACAGTAAATTAAATCGCCCAAAACATAATGATAACGACGCACACGAAACAGGAAAACTTGCATCAGAATTGTCAAAACGTTTAAAACGTCCTGCCAACATATACATGGACCGCGACAAACGTTTGGTATTTGTTGATATTCCAACAAAAGACGGCAAGACAGCCACATTTGGCACTTCGTTATATCGCATATATTCGACCAGTACCGAAGTCTTTATAATATGGTTAATTGGTTCTATATTAATCGTGTCTATTTTGGTCAGCCCATTTTTGATAATGCACACACGCAGCATACGCCGTATTGCACGCGCAGCCAACAGATTTGGTCGCGGTCTGGACGCCCCTGGTTTTAAACCAACTGGATCCAAAGAAATCCGCGAAGCCGCTGCATCTATGATTACAATGAAAGAACGCTTGGATCGTTATAATCGCACAAGAACAGATATGTTAAACGCTGTCAGTCATGACTTAAAGTCTCCTTTGGCACGTATGCGTCTGGCGATTGAAACAAATACTGCCAATAATACCGACTTAATTCGTGACATTGACCGTATGACAGAAATGGTAAATGGATATCTGGCATTTGCGCGCGGCGAAACCCCAGAAATAGAACAGGCCACAGAATTACCGCCAATGTTAACGCGTATTGCACGCGACGCAGCACCTGACAAGAATATCATTACAAATTTTCCAGATACACCTGTACAGTTTTATGCACGACCAATGGCTTTGGCGCGCGCATTCAGTAACATCTTGGAAAACGCTGCTCGCTATGCAAAAAACACTGTAAAAATCACAGAATTAGACACACCTGAAAATGTAGAAATCTGGATAGAAGACGATGGAATTGGTATTCCAGACGACCGCAAGAAAGATGCATTGCGTCCGTTTGTTCGTCTGGATGATGCACGCAGCGTAAATACCGGGGGCACGGGTCTGGGATTATCTATTGCGCAAACAGCAATAGAAAACCATGGCGGTCTGATGTTTTTGGAAAACAGCGACATGGGGGGGCTGAAAGTAAGAATAATCTTACCTGTATAAAAAAATCCCCAACAAGGGGATTTTTTTATTATTGCTTTCATAAAAAAACATTGTATAATCACGGGGCAATTCTAATTAATTAGGGGAAAACACATGTTCAAAAAAGAAAAAATCAAAGATTTACATTACTCAGTTAATGGTTTGATTTCTGCGGCCGACGCACAATCAGCAGCCGATGAAATCTTATTAGAATATGGCAAAAAGGTAAAAATGCCTGGTTTCCGTGCAGGGAAGGTTCCTTTATCTATTTTACGTCAGAAATACAACGCATCTGCATACGGCGAAGCAATTGATAAATTAATGAACAAAGATTTAACAGATTATATTGCAGACAAAAAAATCCGCTTGGCAGGCGCACCAAAGGCAGATTTGGCGGGTTGGGAATTTGGCAAAGATGTTGAATATTCTTTGGAATTTGATATTTTACCAACATTACCAGAAATTGATTTAGAAAAATATACAGTTACAAAAAAAGTCGCAGAACTGGACGAAAAAGAAGTTGATATCGCATTGGAAAACATCCGCAAAAGCCGCAGCCAAGCAGAAAAACAAGACGAAAAATACAAAGCTGCAAATGGTGATATCGCAGTTATTGATTTCAAAGGTTTTGTTGGCGACGAAGCTTTCGAAGGTGGCGAAGCAAAGAAACACCATTTGACATTGGGTTCTGGCGCATTCATCCCAGGATTCGAAGACCAAATCATTGGTCATAAAATCGGCGACAAATTTGATGTAAATGTGAAATTCCCATCAGAATATCACGCGGAAAATCTGGCCGGCAAAGATGCACGTTTCGAAGTTGAAATTCACGAAATCCGCAAATTCATCTTGCCAGAAATGAACGACGAATTGGCAAAACAGGTCGGTCAAGAAACAGTTGACGCATTAAAAGCACATATCCGCAACATCTTGCAAGACCAATACGCAGACGCTGCGCAACGTGATATGCGTAACGAATTGTTAGACATCTTGGCAGACAAAGTAAAATTAGATTTGCCAGAATCTTTGGTTGAACAAGAATACAATATGGCAAAATCAGAATTCGAACGTTCTCATGCACATTGTGGCGACGCGAAATGCGAACATAAATGGGACGAAAAAACAGAACGCAAAGATGCAGAACGTCGTGTTAAATTAGGCTTGATATTGGCAGAATGGGGAACTAAAAACAATGTTGAAGTATCTCGCGAAGATTTGCAACAAGCCATCTGGGCCGAAGCTGCTCGCTATCCTGACCCAAAACAGGTTTTTGAATTCTATAACAAGAATCAAAACGCATTGGCAATGTTGCGCGGCATGTTGTTCGAACGCAAAGCCTTGGACGCAATGTTGACACATGTAAAAACAAAAGACAAAAAAGTCAAAGCAGAAGATTTGTTTAAACAGGCTCCTGTAAAATAACACAACGCCCCAAAACGGGGCGTGTTTTTATTGAAAACAAAATCCCCTTAAATATAATGCAATATAAAAGGAGAATATTATGCAAGCATACCTTGATATATTAAAAGATATTTACAGTAATTGTACCAATCTTCGTGAAAATCGCACAGGGATACCAGATATTGGACTGGGACACGGTGCTGTCTTTGTACATGATATGCGAAACGGATTTCCATTGGTTACAACAAAAAAAATGGGATTAAAGAATATTGCAACCGAACTGGAATTCTTTTTACATGGAATTACAGATAAAAAATGGTTACAAGACCGCAAATGTAACATCTGGAACGAATGGGCAAACCCTGTCAAGGTCGAACAACAATACAACACACAATTACAAAATCAAACAATCAATCTGACCGACACAGAAAAACAAAACCTACGTAATTCTATAATGGACACAGAACGCGACTTGGGACCAATTTACGGATTTCAATGGCGACACTTTGGTGGCGAATACCAGTGGGATAAAAATCGTATAGAAAAAAACCCAACAGATAATTTCAACCCACAAAAACCAGGGGTTGATCAAGTAGCAAGCGCAATAGACAAATTAAAAAACAACCCGAACGACAGACGTATTATTGTTTCTGCTTGGAACCCGACAGATTTTTATCAAATGGCTTTGCCACCATGTCATATCATGCACCAACTAATTGTCCGTGACGGCAAATTATCTTTGATATGGACACAGCGCTCTTGCGATATGTTCTTGGGCATACCATATAATATCGCAAGCTATGCATTACTGTTATTGCTGTACGCCAAAGAAGCAGGGCTGGAACCGCATATGTTAAAAGGCGAACTGCACGACGCACATATTTATCAAAACCATTTAGATCAGGTTGCCACACAACTGCAACGCAAGCCATTTAATTTGCCAACGGTTGAAATTCCTGACGGAAATTGGAAAGGAATGCTGAACTGGCGTGCAGACGGCGGCTTTAAATTAAAAGACTATGTTTGTCACGAACGTTTACGTGGCGATGTTGCCCGATAAAAAAAATCCCCACACAGGGGGTTTTTTATTAAATAATTGGTGGAAAACATTGATCTGTACCATCTGCACAGCAAACAAATTCTCCATTAACTTCTGTTAAGGATTCTCCAGAACAACAACCATCCGCATCTGGCATATTGCCATCTGCACAAACCTTGTCATCTGTTTCATAATCCGGCGCAGCAACAAACATCTTTTCTTGTTGCGACACGTTATAAACAGGCTTGTCAATAACAGGTACAGATTCTACAACAGGGACCGCACTTTCTTCTGTTGTTTCTTCAACTGTTTCAACAGACTGAATTGCTGCATCTAACGCCTGTTCCAACGCTGAACCAGAAACTTCGACAACTTCTTCTGACACAGTCTCTGTTGTATCTGCAACCACTACATCTTGTGCAACAACTTCTTCTGTATCATCATCTGTTACAGTTTCAACTGGCGCAGGTTCTTTTGTTTCAATTTTATCTGCGACACTGACAACATCAATAAAAGGCGATTCTGTATCTGTAACTACTTCCTCTTTATCGGCCAGAACTTCCTGCACAGGTTCTTCTTCAACGACCTGTACTGAATTTGTATTTGCGCCCAATTCTGGCATATTATCATTTGAAGATTTTTGATATAACCACAGTGTAAACACTGATAAAACAATCAAAACAATCAACATAATATAATAAATTTTTGTAGGCTTATTAGATACAACACCTGTATTAACAACCTGTTCTGCAATCGGCGAAGCAGGGCGTACAGCATTGTTATCTATATTTGCGACAACTGGCGCATCTTTTTTTATTTCTTCTGTAACAGGCAAAACATCTTCCAAGACTTCTGGTTCTGTAACAACGTCTGTTACCATATGATTTTGTTCAGAAACAATTGGTTTAAACGTGTCCAAGACAGGGACTTCTGCAACAGGCGCAGTTGTTTCTTCTGTATTCTTAGACATTTCTTCAAAGTTAACAGGTGGCACAAAAGACAATGTTTCTATCACTGGCTGATGTTCTGGCACTGTTTTTTCTGTAACCTCAGGTAATTTTTCTGCTACAACCTCTGGCAACTTGTCAACGACCACTTCCGGTAAATTTTCTTCTGCATGAACAACTTCGGGCAGTTTTTCTACTACAACATCTGGCAACTTATCAAAAACCACCTCGGGCAATGTTTCTTCTGTTTCTACAGGTTCTGTCACAGGTTTTACAACCGGCTTATCATCATCAAAGACAGGTGTAAATTTAATCCCCATATCAACAACATCCGTATTTTGTTGCGTCTTTTTTTCAGCATCTTCTGTATCAAAACTGATTGGTTTGAATGCGATATTATCATCCAAAATATTTGGATTTGTATCAAACAACGGTTTTATTTCATCATCAGCCATATTTTCTACCTTGTGTTGTTGTTTTGTTTGTTCAGAATTCAAAATATCTAAAATACCTTGTGCGACCGCGGCATCTTCACCTGCGGATTCCAGTCTTTTTCTGGCATTTTGCAAACGTTTTTGTGCACGTGCAATTTTCTCGTTCATGGCATCAATTAATGCGTCTATACGCAAAACACGAGATGCGGAACGCTTGGTTGGTTCTGTTCCTATGGCACGTTTTGCTTCAACCATATCTGCACGTAATTTCTTTAATTTATCTTTTGCGCTATCAATAGCCCCCATTGTTTTAGCCATTGTTTCATTTGCATGCGCAACAACTTCTTCGGCTGCATCCAAACGTTCCAGTGCGATTCGTTTTGCAGATTTCTTATAAAAAGCATCCATCTGCACCAACAAATCAGATAAATCTTCTTGATTTTCGTATGCCTTGATTAATTTATCATAAAACGCCAGTCCATCGTATTCGATATCCAGTTTTTGATATTTATTATCTTTCTTTGGTCTGACATTTTCTAAAACGATACCATAATCATTTGACAGAATATCGTCCCATTTTCTGTCGCCATCAGGATTTATGACCAACAAAACATTGGGTTTTATATCACTAACAGACAAATCCAGCACAAAAATCAGTTTGTTATCATCAAAAAACGCACGCAAAGGACGTCCTGCGATAATAAAATCTGTGCTGTGTATATTATTCATAAAAAACCTCTCTCTTGTTTTGCGTACAAATATCCCCCATACACATCAAACTATTTCTTTTTTGGCGGCGCGAACTGATAAGCCTGCTTACAATGCTCATAACAATACGGCTTGCCTACAAAGACTGTTTCACCACAAAAATGAAAATGTTCAGAATCTGGATCACCGATTGGCCAACGACACTGATTCGGTTTTAAGTTCGCCATTTCCAAAGAGTGTTGAATAATACGTTGGTGCATTGCCAAATTTTTCGCGCTTACCTTGGTATTTTTATCTTTAACTTCTTCAACAGCAACCGCGGCAGTTTTGGATTTTTCTATTTTTTTTACATCAGCCTTTTTTGGCGCAGCAGTCTTTTTTTCTGATGTTTTTGCTACCTTGGTTTCTTTTTTCTTTTCGCCCCCGGCCTTAACTGAAACCTTGGTCGTCTTAGTTGTTTTTACAGCAGTTTTTCCCTTGTCTGCTGACTTTTTTTCTACGACTTTTTTATCTGCTTCGGCCGCAGCGGCACCACCCGCCTTGGCATTCCAGCCCAAACGATTCAACTTGCCAACAATGGCATTTTTTGACATACCCAAACGCTTGCCGATTTCAGACGTAGATAATCCTTTACCAGTTAACGCTTTTAACTTTTTTAATGCGGCGCTATCCCAACCTTTACTCATTTTACAAAACCTCTGTTGTACATTATAATATGATTCTAGCATAAATCCGATTCGAAACGCAAGGAGGAAAACATGATAAATGCCATAATTTTAACAGGACTATTATCATTGGCTGTATGGTTATCGATAAAAATATCTATTGCAGATTTTCGTCGTCGCATTATTCCTGACGCATATTTATTCCCACTGATGTTAATCGGACTGACATGTACAACATTCTTTCACATACCAACAAACATTGAATCAGGCATATTTGGTGCAATTTTCGGATACATTATATCTTGTGTTATTGGATACACTTACGAATATATGGCCCAGCGACGTGGGGCCAAATACGATACACCAATTGGAATGGGCGACATAAAGTTAATCAGTATCGGCGGATTATGGTTGGGCACAACAGGTTTATCAATTGCACTGATAATATCGTGCATTATTGGTACACTGTGGGGGCATAAAAACCGCCAGCGTTTTATCCCATTTGCACCATTTTTTCTGATTGGCGGATTTTTGGCTTTCCTTGGCAAGTTCTTTTTGTTATAATGAACACACAGGGACCTGAAATGAGAATGAATCTATCTACTATTTTCAGCTGGTTATTTGGTACAGCGTTTTGTTTTTCTGGCGCGATTGCTGTATCGCCTTTCTCTAAATATGGTCAAATACAAACTGTTCAAACATATTCTTCGAACCCATTTTACAATCAAAATTCACCTTACAATCAAACTATGCCCCAGCCGATATATGCAACGGGTCCATCAATTCAAACATCAGATTGTCAATCTGTACTGGCAACATTGGTTGCACAACAATGTTCAATGATGAACAACTGTCAAAATGCGCGTTTATCAGACGTCCGTCCGGCGGTAATGTTGCAATTATCACGTATGCCCGGGGGCAATTATGCAACAGCGTGTGCGGGTTATATGGACAGCGCATTTGATAATTATAAAAAGAACTTTTCATACAACACACCAACTGCTGGCGCAACATTTCCGACCGCGACCGTTCCAAATCCAAACATAAACGACGCAGGACCACAGATAAAAATATTTCCAGACGCGCAAAAGCCACAATGGGCAACAGAAATGGCACAACGCAAACAGGAATTAAAAGATTTACAGGCTGCTGCGGGCGCAAACGATGCCGGATTAGAATACGCAGAATTTCAAAAAACCTATGCTGATTTATCTTTCACGGAACGTATGGCGAACGAAGCTGCTGGTTTTGAACCATATAAAGATAAAAAAGCATACGACACATTAAAAATAGAAACCGAACAAGAATATCTTGAAAGTCAACAACGCATCAAACAATTAAAAAATTCATTTTGCATATCTGCACAAGATAGATTTAATATATTAAAATCTGATCTTGAAACAGTAAAAAAATGCATAGAAGCAAAAATACCTATTTCTCAATGCGCATTAAAAGGGACATATTTATGAAATTAAAACTTCCTTTAATCTTGTTTTCCGCTGTTTTTGCATTTTTTTTATCGGCAACAACATTTTCACTAAGTGCAAATCAACTCAGCAACGCAGAGGAACTTGCACTGGTTGATGTTCGCGAAATAACAGACTCTCGTGGAAGGGTATTATACCAGGATATGCGAAACAATAATCGTTTTATGTCGCACGAAGCTGTATTACAACGTATAGATGAACTTCCTGGTAAAAGTAATCAACCGCAGACTCAGACTCAACCGCAGCCTCAGACTCAACCAAAGCCTCAGACTCAACCACAGCCTCAGACTCAACCGCAGCCTCAGACTCAACCGCAGACTCAGACTCAACCGCAGCCTCAGACTCAACCACAACCTCAGACTCAACCGCAGCCTCAGACTCAACCAAAGCCTCAGACTCAACCACAGCCTCAGACTCAACCGCAGCCTCAGACTCAACCACAGCCTCAGACTCAACCGCAGCCTCAGACT
>JAZQRR010000022.1:0-9974 GCA_045629645.1 Candidatus Enterousia sp.
CACATTTCTTGGATTATATAAACGGTATTGTTGATTGCTGGACTTATTTGGCGGGCGACAGATTATATGCCGAAGATGCCGCCATGGGGTCTGGCATTGGTTTCTGGCGTGGCATACCGGCCGTTATCATTGGACAAGAGCAGGGACGTACAATCGAGACTCGTCAAAAACACCGCTTTGGCATGGCGAATCCGGACGGTTATCGCAAGGCGATACGTATGATGCGTTTGGCTGAAAAATTTGAATTGCCGCTGATATCTTTGTTTGATACTGCGGGTGCCTTTGCAGGCCGTGAAGGCGAAGAACGCGGTCAGTCCCAGGCTGTTGCATCATCAATATCAACTGGATTGTCGATTGCAACACCATATATTGCCGTTAATGTGGGTCAGGGCGGATCCGGCGGCGCGATTGCGATTGGTACAGGTGACCGTGTTCTGATGATGGAAAATGCGATTTATTCAGTAATTGCCCCTGAATCTTGTGCCAGTATTCTGTGGCGCGATAATAAATATCGCGCAACGGCGGCGGCGGCGATGAAGCTGACTGCACGTGATATGGCAAATCTGAACGTTATTGATGAAATAATCCCAGAACCGGCGGGTGGCGCACATACAGATTGGCAAACAACAATGGAACTGTTGGCCAATGCGGTTGCAAAACAGATAACAGAATTGCAACAGATTCCGGTATCAGAATTACCGGCGCAACGTGCGGATAAATTCTTGTCCATGACACGTGATGTCGAAATATATCAGCCGGAACATATCGGCGACGAACACTAGCCAAAACCCGCCAAAATCGGCGGGTAAATTTTGGCGGAGCGTATAGGACTGTACTCCCTATCCCCACATTCATGGGGCGGGGACACCCCTATCCACTCGTGACGATTTGGGTGCGTTTTACTTCCCAAATCTACTCCGTATCGAACCTTTTACGGTTCTCGTCCAACGTCCACAACATAAATTAACCCGCCAAATCGGCGGGTAAATTTCTGGCGGAGCGTATAGGACTCGAACCTATGGACCAAAAATTTCGGTCACAGATTAGCAATCTGCTGCATTACCACTCTGCCAACGCTCCGTGCGTGGGTTATTATATATAAACACAAAAACAATTGCAAGCACGAAAATCTAAAAAAACAAATCTCATTGACTTTTTGGATTGACAAGTGGTATTATACAAAGTGAAATGACAATTCAATTTATCAATTTTTACTGTTGTTGTTAATTCGCATATTTTACGCGAACTAAATTTGTTTGCATTTTTATCACACAATTACTAAAATCCAAAAAAATTAAAAGACGAAGGGAACGCATTATGACAATAAGAATCTATAATACTTTAACCAGAAAACTGGAAGATTTTAAACCTTTGACCGCTGGCAAGGTGGGGTTTTATTCATGCGGCCCAACAGTGTATCATTATGCACATATTGGTAATTTACGCACAATGATTCATAACGATATTATGAAACGTATGTTCACAGAAAATGGTTATGATGTTCATCATGTGATGAATATCACAGATGTTGGGCATTTAACAAATGATGAAGATGATTCTGGCGAAGATAAAATGGAAAAGGGTGCCGCCCGTGAAAACAAGTCTGTTTGGGATGTTGCGCAGTTTTATTTAGATGAATTTATGCATGATTATAAAGATTTGAACTTGTTATTACCAACTGATATGCCACGCGCGACAGATTATATTAACGAACAAATCGAATTAGTGCAGAAATTAGAAAGTTTGGGTTATACGTACGAAATACCAAACGATGGTATTTATTATGATACGTCCAAGTTTGCAAATTATGGCGCATTGACAGGCGGTTCTTTGTCAGGTAATCGTGCAGGCGCACGTGTAACATTTAATGACGACAAGCGTAATCCAACAGATTTTGCGTTATGGAAGTTTTCACCAACAGATACCAAGCGCGCAATGGAATGGGACAGTCCTTGGGGTGTTGGTTTTCCTGGTTGGCACGCAGAATGCAGCGCGATGAGTATGAAGTTATTAGGGCAACACTTTGATATACATACTGGTGGCGAAGACTTGTCGCGTGTTCATCATGCAAATGAAATCGCTCAATCAGAACCGATTACCGGTGCACCATGGGTGTCTTATTGGGTTCATTTCAGTTTCTTGATTGATAAGTCTGGTGAAAAGATGGCTAAGTCCAAGGGGGAATTTTTGGGGCTGGAATCTGTGCGTAAACACGGTTTTGACCCGATGGCATATCGTTATTTGATAACGTTGGGGCATTATCAGACGCAATTAGCATTCTCGTTTGAATCATTGGATGCGGCGGCAACTGGATACAAAAACATTGTTCGCAAAGTCGCAGATTTGATAAATACTGATGCTAAGGGTGAATTGAATTCTGACGTTTATAATACATGGCACGATAAAATCTTGGCACCTGTGTCTGATAATATGAAAACCGCAGAATCATTGGTTGTTGTCCAAGATTTATTAAAAGATACAACTGTAAATCCTGCAACAAAAATTGCATTATTTGAATTTGTGGACAGATTGTTGGGCTTGCAGTTTATTGACAGGGCGAATAAGTTGATAGATTTAGAAAAAGAATCTGCGCCGTCTGAAATTGTCGCATTGGCACAGCAACGTGTCGCGGCCAAGGCATCCAAAGATTGGGCGGTGGCTGACGAACTGCGAAATCAGATTGATGGGGCAGGTTGGACTGTCTTGGATACCAAAGACGGGTTTAAATTAGTAAAAAAAGCATAAAAACATTGACAACCGTGTTTTTGGTGTAATACTATTAAAGTAACAATATAGCAAGGATGTTATTGTGTCACCAGAAACACGTGTTAAAATATTTTTCTTGAAAAAAGCATTTAGGAATACAAATATGCCCTTGTCAGAGTGTGTTGTTGAATTTGACAAGGTATATGATTACAGCGTTAAATCAAAACGAGAAACAATCGATTATTTACTTGGATTTGCCCAATTTTACGGCCAAACTGTTTATGAAAAGAATTTACAGACTATGCCTGTTGTGGCGCATGTTCGTTCCTTGTGTGCAAATAACAGGCTGTTAAAGGCGGATGATTTAAATAAAATTTTAAATATTTCTAATGCGTGTGAATTATTGCCTAAATATAAATTTGCGTTAAGATTTGTTTCGTTAAACAATCAAGAAGAATTCTTTTTATCTGTGGACAGGTTGAACGATTTTTCAAACTGGATACGAACAAATCTTGTGTCTCGGTCATATTTTTCAAAGTGTCGTACCGACAAAAAGCAAAAAAAAATTCTGAAAAAATACAAATTTACAAAAACAGAATTAAGACATATTATTTTAGATCTTAAAAAATACATTTATAATAACGGTCGCGAAAAATAAAATCTTTTTTCAATAAAAATGGCTTGAAATTGGGGTGATATTGGTGTATATTGCCCCCTGTAATTACAAAGGGAAATTCCATGAACTATCCATATATGCCAAAATCTACTGCGCTGTGGTTGATTGAAAACACTGCGTTAACGTTTGAACAAATTGCAGAATTCTGCGGTTTGCATGAATTAGAAGTTAAAAATATTGCTGATGCGGAAACATATAAAATTCAGCCTTTGAACCCTGTATTAAGCGGTCAATTAACTCGTGAAGATATTGAAAAGTGTGAAGCAGACCCTTCTTTAAGATTGGCTTTGCGCGAAGAAATTGTCAAAGCACAACAAAAACAAAACAAAAAAGGTGTTGGATATACACCTAAATTACATCGCCAAAACCGTTTGGGCGGTATTTTGTGGATTGTAAAAAATTATCCAGAATTATCAGACGGACAAATTGCGCGCTTGATGCGCAGTACAAATCCAACTGTTGCATCTGTTCGTAATAAAACACATAAATCTTATTCTATTATTCAGATTCAAAGTCCTATTGTTTTAGGTTTGGTTTCAGAATCTGCAATTCACGATGCTGTTGCCAAGGCTCAAAGAATGGCAGAAAATGCAAAAAAGAAAAAATAATACAGAAATCAAAAAACACGCAAAGGGTTTGATTGATGGCTAAGAAACTGGACGAAGCAACAAGATTATTAATTGATTCATTGCCAGAAAATTTGCAGAAATTGGCATTTAACGCGATTGATGCAGGATATTTGGCGCGTATGGATTTTACATCTGCAATCGAAGCAGATGAGGTCCCAGAAGAAGAACAAGATGAAGTTCTGGATTTTTTTCAACAAGATTTGGGACTTGAAATCTTGGAAACAGATAATTTCCCACGTGATATGGGGCGTTATTATGATGTTGATGATGACGACGCGCCACGTGATAAAACGCGCAATTTGTTAAATGCAGATGCAGAACAGGTTGATGTAAACGATGATGATTATGAACATTATGCAAAACAGCTGGAACGCAGTCAGACAGGTTCGTTGGTTTTGGGTGTTCAAGATTCTGTTCAGTCTTACTTAAAGCAAATCGGCACGGTTCAGTTGTTAACGGCTGCGGGCGAAGTTGCGATTGCTCAACGTATCGAGGCTGCGTCTCGTTTGATGGTTTATGGCTTGTGTGAAAGTCCGATGACAATCCAAGCGATGCTTGATTGGTATCAACAGTTGTTAAATGAAGATATCCGTTTGCGCTATATTATTAATTTGGAAGTTATGTATTCCAGCGAATCTGAGCAAAAATCGTTGGCAGCATTGTCCGAAGCATTGAAATCCAAAGGTGTTGAACACATTGACGAATTGGACGACGATGAATTAGATGATTTAGCCGATGCGTCCGTAGAATCCGAAGAAGATGAAGAAGAATTGGAAGAAGACGAAGATGGTATCAAAAAAGAAGATACACCACGCAGTACATCAGGTGTACCAATTCCTGTGATGGAAGAAGCGTTGATGCCAACAGTCTTGGATTTGTTTGCAAAGATTAAACGTGTATTTAATAATATGCAGAAATTGCAGGCCAAGCGTTTAGAAAATTTATTAAGTTCAAATACACCTGATATGACGTTGGAAAAGAAATATACAAAAATGCGTCTGGAATTGTTTGAACATGTCAGCAAAATCCGTTTGAACGATGATCGTGTTGCTGAAATTTTGGAACAGTTGACTAAGCGTGACCAGTTGTTGATGGGACTAGAAGGTAAATTATTGCGATTGGCATTGGCAAACAAGGTAAAACGCGAAGATTTCTTGGCAGAATATACGGGCAATGAATTGAATCGTAATTGGGTAAAGAAACTGGCGAAACATAAAAATCCTGTTTGGGTGAACTTTGCGAAAAAGCATGCCGATGACATCTTAAAGATTCAAGATGATATTACTGCAATCGCGAACGAAACAGGTCAGCCTACATCTGAATATAAAAAAGTTGTAGAATTGGTGCGTCGTGGCCAAACCGAAGCAGCACGTGCAAAGCGTGAAATGATTGAAGCTAACTTGCGCTTGGTTATTAAGTTTGCAAAAAAATCCAGCAATCGTGGTCTTGGGTTGGATTTCTCGGACTTGGTTCAGGACGGAAACATTGGTCTTATGAAAGCGGTGGACAAATTTGATTATCGCTTGGGGAACAAGTTCTCGACGTACGCGACAAATTGGATACAGCAGGGTATTTCTCGCAGTATCGCGGATCAGGCGCGCACTATTCGTATTCCTGTGCATATGATTGATAATATTCATAAAATTCAACGTGCTACACGTCAATTTATGCATAAGTATGGGCGTCAACCAACAGCAGAAGAATTGTCTAAAATAATTTATTTGCCGGTTGATAAAATTCACAAGGCTATGAAGGTTAATCTGAAACCAATTTCATTAGAAGCCCCTGTCGGAACAGAAGACGACAGTTCCAGAATGGAAATTATTGCTGATGAAACAGCCAAGAATCCATTTACATCTGCGGCACAGCAGAATTTGCGCAAGATTGTAACGCAAATACTGTCAGAACTGGATCCAAAAGAAGAAACTGTTTTGCGTCAAAGATTTGGTATGAGCAATAACAGAACATGTACATTGGAAGAAGTTGGGGAAAATATCGGTGTTACACGTGAACGTATCCGTCAAATCGAACAAAAGGCATTGATGAAATTAAAGCATCCAACGCGTGCACGTAAATTGCGCAGCTTCTTGGAAGATTAGAATTATGCCCCTTTTTTGGGGCATTTGTTTTAAAAAAGGAAGGTATAATATGAAAAATACATTGTTGTTTTGTAATGGCGTTTCTGGCAGCGGAAAAACTTGCTTTATCAAGGAGTATTTGCCGCAGGATTTATTTTATGGTCTGCGTTCTGCAACGACGCGTCCAATGCGAAAACAAGAATCCGAAGGTAATCCGTACTTTTTTCGTGACGAAGCATATTTTGAAAACGCACAACTTGCAACACGTTTGTGGGTAAATGAAAAGATTTGGCAACCGGGTATGCCTAAGTGGTTATACGGTATTCCCGAGAGTGAGATATACGACAATTTGGGAAAAAATCTGGTTTATGATGTTATAGAACCACGATATTCTCGTCAACTGATAGATTGGTTTAACCAGAAGGAGTTGGCAAAACATTATGAATTTAAAATTGCATACTTTTTGCCATACGATAATCAAGAGGCGGTGATATCTAAGCGTGCCAATATGCCAAACGATGCGATTGTTCGGAAAGATAATACATGTAATCCGATTGATTTTTTAAATGCAGGTTTGGATATTGATTATATTTTACAGCCGATTAATAACAAGTATAATCCGCGCTTGATAGAGCATATAAGACAACTTCAATCGGGTTTTCAACGTTAAGTAAAATATACTTTACTTTTATATAAATATGCTGTATAATTCGGCACGAAAATAAAAAAGACGCAAAAATAATGAAACACAATGTTAAACGTTTTAATTAAAAAGTGCGACCAACAGAAATAACTGCGGGCGCACTTTTGGGCGTCCGTTTTTTTGATAAAAAACACAAAGGGAACAGAAAAATGTCAGAAAATACACAAATATCAACAAACGAACTGACCGCGCGTTTGCAAAAGGCAGAAAATATCAAGGCGCGTGATGGTGTTGTATGGAAGGCTCGTTTTGAACGTACGAACACAATAGAAGGGGCGCGTAATTTGCCAGACGATACACCGGTTAAATTGGCGGGACGTGTAACAGCGTTGCGTTGGTTGGGTAAATTGATGTTTGGGCGAATTTATGACATTAATGGCGAAATTCAGTTTTCTATGTCTCGTGAAGAATTGGGCGAAGAAAACTATAAGTTTATGAAGTCAAATGTTGATTTTGGGGACTTTATTGGAATTACAGGCATGTTGTATCATACGACCGCGGGCGAACTGACAGTCAAGGTTTCAAATTACGAGATTCTGTCCAAGGCGCTGCGCCCATTGCCTGAAAAATATCACGGTTTGACAGATATGGAAACAAGATATCGCCAGCGTTATCTGGATATTATCTCAAACCCAGATTCACGTAATGCATTACTGGGGCGTTTCAAGATGACACAATATTGGCGTGATTTTATGAATAAAAACGGATTCTTGGAAATTGAAACCCCTGTATTGCAGAATATCGCATCTGGTGCAGCGGCGCGTCCGTTTACGACACATCATAACGCGCTGGATACAGATTTTCAGTTACGTATTTCACCTGAATTATTCTTGAAACAGGCAATCGGCGCAGGCTTTGACCGTGTTTACGAAGTCGCCAAGGATTTTCGTAACGAAGGTATGGATGCAATGCATTTACAAGAATTCACAATGGTTGAATGGTATGCTGCGTATTGGGACTTTAACGACAATATAAAATTCACATGGGCGCTGATACAAGATTTGCTGATGAAATGCCGTGGCACATTACAGATTGAATACCAAGGTACACCATTGGATTTCAGTAAATATGAAATGATTGATTATACAGCCAAAATGAATGAATTCTTTGGTTGCAATATCTTGGATTTCGACAATGTTGATGTTTTACGTCAAAAGTTGGTTGATGAAGGTATGTTCCCAATGGCCGAATTAGAAGATCTGAAATCAATTCCAACATTGGTTGACTATGTTTACAAGCGTAAAATCCGTAATGATATTGTAAATCCAACAATCTTGTATAACTATCCTGCATATATGATGCCATTGGCGCGTCGTAACGATGAAGATGAAAGCAGAATCGATATGTATCAAATCTTGGTTTGTGGCGCAGAAATATGCAAAGGGTACTCAGAATTGGTAAATCCAATCCAACAGTTGGCCGCCTTTGAAGAACAGGCACGCAATATCGCAGATGGTGACGAAGAAGCATTTAACCCAGATAACGACTTTGTTCGTTCAATGGAACACGGATTTCCACCAATTTCAGGGGTCGGAATGGGTGTTGACAGACTGGCCGGCATTATATTTGACCAACCAACATTGCGCGACATTGTTCTGTTCCCAATGATGAAATAAATAAAACAATATACGGAAAGCTAAAAAAATGACAGAAGAAATATGTACCAATGCATGTACGCAAGAACTGTGTGATTTAAACGACAAAAAGAATTTAAATGCAATTAATAATGCACTTGAATCTGGTCGTATAAATGAAGAAGCCGCAGAATACTTGCGAACATTGTATTCGGACAGTACAGTCTGGTTTCGCGAACTGTTTCATATCTTGGGCAAGTGTTTCGGCGCCCCCAAGGCGGCTGTTATGAAATACGATTATGCAACAGACAGCGCGGTTGATGAACCAATTCGTATTGCAGACATTAATCCGCTGTCGCCATATTTGGTTAATCATCGTTTGGACGCTGACCCAATGCGTAATCAGTTTTTTACCAGTTCTGCGGGGCATAAAATAGATTTGTCAGTTTCTTCTATCGTTACGGTTATTGTCGCTGCACAAAAAAAGATAGAGCGAGCACTGGATAAAATTTCCGGTAAATATTATACCGATTATGTAAACGATGTTGCAGACGCTGCCAGACGTGTTTTAATTCAACATAATCGCGAGGCTTCTGCACAGGCTATTGCGGATAAAATACACGACGTGTTCTATGAAAAGTACATAAGTGCCGCGTCTGAAACTGTTTTGTCTATTATCGGCAGTCGTCATGAAAAGATTGCTGTGGATATGGTTCGTGAAATAGACAAGATTTTGCCGCCACGCTTCAGATTGCGGGACGTTTGGCGTGTAAAATGCTTGTTCGATTTAATACCTCAGGCACGTTTTTTTATTGAACGTCTGTATGAAATTATGCCAGATAGAATTATTTCTGTGCATGATAAGTTTTATAGTATGCAAAACCCGCGTAATTATCGTGATGCCAAGGTTATTTTGAACATCAGTTCAGATCCAGACAAGGTTGTTCCTATGGAAATTATCTGTCAGGTAAGAACTTTTTTCGAATTTGAAAACAGGACTCATATTGTGTATGAAAATGCGCGCAAGAAAGAGAATGCAAAAAGCCGTCGTATAGAAGCTGAGTTGGCGAAGTTTATGGAAAATGGGGTAAAATCATACAATCGTATGATATGTCAGTGTTTGGAAGACTTGTTTGACCGTGTTGGGTGGAATATTTTGTATTCCAGAAACAATAATGTGTCGATGTTCGAAGGGTTTCCAAAAGAGTGCACTTTATATTATCCGCCAAAAATTTTGGATAATATTATTGAAAAATTGGATGATGCGATTGAAAACGAAGTGTTCAGGGTTGAAAATTCGCCTGCAAAACTGTCTAAACATCAAGAAAGTACGATTTTTCATTTTATGGCACGTTTTATTCTTGTTGCGGCTATGCCATATATGCAAACTGATTGGGAAATGCCTACAAATACGCTGGCAGGGCGTTTATTTAACTTCGTTATGACCGAAGTTCAACGCTATTACAAAAAATAAAAAAATCCCTGCCAAATGGCGGGGATTTTTATTCCGCTTGCATTAATTTTCGAAAAATGCAAAAATTATATCAGGTTCTGAAACGTGTCTTGCAGAACCATAACAAGCATAACAAAGGATTACGATTATGCGTC
>JAZQRR010000023.1:0-2552 GCA_045629645.1 Candidatus Enterousia sp.
TATTAAAATATGTTATACAATTTGTATGACTGTCTGTTTCATAGTCGCATACAGATTTATATTCACCGTCTTTATTGAAATATTTATCTTTGTTTATAATCAGATTTCCCGCCAAAGATCCGATTGCGCCAACGCCGGCAACTATTGCGCCAGTTTTTAATTTATCAGCGGTTTCTGTTTGTTGTTGGGCCAGTTTTTGTGCGTCTGCACCAGTTGGATCGGCCAATGCACGTGCCAATGATGCGTATGCGCCCGATGTTTTATCGGTTGTGTCGTTGTTGTACAGATTGCCGTTTGCACTGCTTAAAATTGCTTCGGATTCAATACCAGCAGGCATTTCCAACATATTTTTACGCAACTTTAAATCGTTTGCCAGATTGACATATTCTGTGTACAACGATAACAAACTGTTGCCACCTGGGGTTTCGATATTTGTGGTGCCACCGGAAACAGATGCGTTGTTGCCATATGTGCATTTAAATGTTTCCAAATATGCGGTCATATCCGTTAATGCGTCTGCGTCCGCTGATTGTTCCGCCAGCGCAGATGCCAGTTGCATACCGCCAATACCAGTGGCGCCAATACCAACGGCGCCCAACAGTTTGTTTTCTGTCGATTGTTCTTTGTCTTTGGCGGCCTGTGCCTTGTCTTTTAATTCCTGGATTTCTTGTTCTGGGTCTTTTTCACAGGATTTTTTATCGTCGGATACGATGTAATATTTATCGCATGCAGTAACGATGCATGTTGTTTCTTTTGTTGCTGCATCGTATTCGCGTTTGCCAGCTGTTGCATTTGCAGGCAGGTTATCGCACGGTGAACCGTTAATGTCCGCGCAGTTGCCGTCCGTTAAATAATAACCGTCATTACATGCCGTGGCGACACATTTTCCATTTTGGTAAGTTGCGGTTTTTGAATTGGGGCTTTGGTCTGTGCAATCCGTACCATCCTCGGGTGTATCGTTGTTTGGTGTGTTATTCCTAGTTGTTTGTGTTGTAAGATAGATGATCCTCATTTTTGTGGAAGGATTCGCTTCGGGAAGGTTTCTTATGGCTTGTGCAGTTATTGTTTTTGTCTCGTATCCTGACTTGGAAATTTTTATTTCTGTATTATCTTGGATTTCCTTTAATGAAAAGCGTCCTTCTTCAGTAGCTATTAGTATTCCATTTGTTGTGACAATTGCGTCAGTAATAACATCTTTTGATATTTCATCTAGGATTTTGACCATTATATCATTTATTACAATATATTCGTCCAACGTTGTTTCCCAGTCGCAACCATCAGCCAGGGCGTTTTCGCTGCTTTTAATGGGGGATGTTATGTCGGTTTCACATGATATTTTTATATCCTTTTCGCTGGTGTAGAAAATTTTTGTATTGCCTTCTATTACACCGCATTTAGATATTTCTATACAACCGTATGTGTCGACATATGCATATCCATCATCGCATTTGTTGGGGATGCATTTATTATTGTTGTTATCTTTGAGGTGTCCGCGTTTACAATTGTCTGACTGGCATTCGCCATTAACCATAACGCCGTTTAGTGCAAATTCGTCATCTGGCTTACAAGAATCATCCTTGTAGTCTGGTGTTATGCATGTTAGTCCAAACATATCTGGTTTATATCCTTGTTCGCACTCTGTTATCTTTGCAAAAAAATCACGATCGTATACGCAAGTCGTTGCGTGGTCGTTACAACTGCCGTCGAGAGTTTCTCCTAGTTTTATTTCATTACAACTTCTATCTTTTTCAATGTATCCTATAATACATTCGCGGATAGAGCATTGGTTGCCGTCTTTTTCGGCTTCCCTTATATATGGGTCTGTATTATTTTCTGGGCAACATGATTCAGCATATGCCAATGTTGGAATTGCAACTGTTGATATGAAAAATGCAGATAATAACAGTAAATATCTTGATTTCAGCATAAAATCCCCCATACATATATTATATATCTGTTTTATTTTATCTTATTTACTGCGGGGGCGCAAGCCGATTTTAAACGTAATGTGTAAAAAATACTTGATTTTTGTTTCAAAATTGTCATAATTGCCATCGTTCCTGCTGATGACATGGGGTCGTCGGCTGATATAAACCAGAGGAAATAAAATGGCTTATTACGAAAGTGTCTTGGTTTTCCGCCAGGACTTGACCGAACCGCAGGTAAAAGAAAAAGCGGCTAAATTTACAGAAATTATCAAAGAACTGGGTGGCGATGTTAAATCCACAGAATTCTGGGGTTTAAAGAATTTGGCATACGTTATTCGTAAAAACCGCAAGGCGCATTACGTTATGTTGAATATCGAATTGCCTGGTGAACAAATCACAGAATTGGAACGTCGCTCTCGTATCGATGAAGATGTTATCCGTTTCTTGAACGTACGTGTTGAAGAATTGTCAACAACACCTTCGATTATGATGAAAAAGAACACAGAGGAGGCAGAATAATGGCAGTTCGTGCAGCAATTTATCGTAAAAAATCTAACCCTTTAAAGGGCAAGGTTATTGACTATAAAGATATTAAAACTTTGTCACATTATATCACAGAACGTG
>JAZQRR010000024.1:0-4908 GCA_045629645.1 Candidatus Enterousia sp.
GTTTTGGAAAATTATTTTCAAAGTTTGGAAATTTATTTCGGAAATTTTGCAGAAAAAAACAGTTCTAAGTATATGTGCACCCGCAAATTTTAATCGGGTACACGTAATGAATATAAAAAAGGAGATTATTATCATGAATAATGAAAAAAAATTTAATGGTTGGCCAAGCAACTATTTTACAAAAGACAAAATATTGTATGCTAACGTTAGCTTGCCACATAAGGATGAAACAGAAACCAAGGCAGTATCTGCGTTGGTACATGTTGAAGGATTGATAAGGGATGAAAATAGTGAAAACTGGGGAAAAATTATTATATTCGATGACCCAGACGGCTATTTTCATAAAATTGAGATATCAAATCAATATTTTACACATGATAGCAAATCAACAGTAATCGCAGAATTGCGGAAAGCAGGATTGACGATTTACAGTGAGAAACTGTTATACGAATTTTTAACAAGGTGTCATCCTGAAAAACGTTATTTGCGTGTTCATCAGATTGGTTGGGCTGACAAACGTTTTGTTTTATCGAATTTTCATACTTTTGGTCCACAAACAGACAACACAGATACACTGTTTTTGTCTACCACCAACTCTGAATCTTTTGATATTAAGGGAGGGTTGGACCAATGGAAATATTGTATCGGCAATTATTGTGTCGGTAACCCAAATTTGATTTTTGCCGTATCTACTGCATTTGCTGCACCATTATTGCGTTTATGCAATATAGAAGGTGGTGGAGTACATTTATACGCAGGTAGCTCTAGCGGAAAAACAACCACTTTATCTGTTGCAGCATCTGTTTGTGGTGGGCCAAAATATTTAAAGAGCTGGCGTACAACTGATAATGCGCTGGAAAGTGTTGCACGTGCACACAATGATTCTTTGTTGATTCTAGATGAGATTGGACAGGTAGATAGTCGTAAAATAGGCGATATCGCATATATGTTGGGTAATGGTATAGGCAAAGCAAGAGCACGAGCGAAGGGGGGATTGCAAAACATTCCAGATTGGCGGTTGTTGTTTTTATCGTGTGGGGAACTTAGCTTTGAATCTATGATTAATCAGACACAAAAACGCATTTATGCTGGGCAACAGGTACGTTTTTTAGATATACCGGTCGGTTCTGACAGTAATACGGGGTTATTTGATGATGTTCATGGGGCTTCAGATTCAAAGCTGTTTGCTGAATACCTTAGTAAAATGAGCGGTGAATTTTATGGCTCGCCGTTAAAAAGCTTTCTAGAGAACATAACTTGTAAAATAAAAGATATACCAGAATGGTTTGAATCTTTTTGTGCTAAACATGCGGGTGATTTTTCCGATGACTCTGTATGCGGAACAAGCAAACGAATATTAAACCGTTTTTTGATTATTGCTTTTGCTGGAGAATTGGCTTCGTCGTTTAATATAACCGGATGGTCAAAAGGAACAGCTTTGGAAGCAACGAAAAAGCTGTTTAAACAGTGGTTGGATTCGCATAATGGTGGAAATGATTTGCAATGGATACAGTTGCAAGAAAGAATACGTTGGTATTTTGAAACATACAGAGAATCTCGTTTTTCTGCAGAAGACGATAGCGTGTACACTAAACATGCACAACTTTCTGGTTTTATCACATGTGAACAGGTTGAGACGGTAGTGAAAATGTTTCAACGCAACAATCCAAATACTGGGAAAGCAGAGTCTGCAACCACTGATATCAAAAAAGATGAACCGGAACTTGAAATTTTCAATGTGTTTCATGAGGCGTTTAAACAGGATATTATCCCTGGATTTGATATTAAATGGGCTAAAGAACAGCTAAAAAAGCATGGTTGGATTGTTGTTAATGAACATGATAGATATATGGTTCCAAAACGTTATAATGGTGAAGTGCATCGAGTTCTGGTTTTTGATTCAAAAAAAATTTGGCCCGAAAAATTCCCTTGGCCAATAATAAAAAAATACAAGAACGTATAAAATAAAAAAAGGCCTGATATTTGATGTCAGGCCTTTTTAAAACCTGTATAATATTTCCAATTCAACACGATGTTTATCAAATTCCTGGGACCAGATGTTTGATGTGCGCTGGATATACGTATATGTCAAAGCCGGATAAAAGTTATTCCATTCAATAAATCGATTTGTTATACGCACAGACGCGCTGTAGACAACATCTGAGCGTTTTAATTCTTGATAATTATAATCTTCCATTATAAAAAATTTTTCACTAAGAAAGTGCAGAAATGACACATCCCCACGCAAGAATGTTGCAAATCCCAAAGGCCATTGATTGTAATACCCCAGCGCAAATCCCACAGAATTGTATCCATAAGCATCCATTTTTGCACTAGAATGTCCAAAAGACAGCCCAGACATCAGAAAACTTTTGTTATCAAAATAGTATCTGGGTTGGATGTATAGTTGTACCGAGTTCCCAGAAAGGAATTTGTCTATATGGTCATTAATATAACTGTTTTTATCCCAAGAAACACCCCCAGATAACATCCAGTTGCGCCCGAATTGCCAAGTTGTATTTAATAATAAACCGTATTGATTTGTATATGGTGCGCCTTGGTACCAACGCCATGCAATATTTGGTTGTAAGCTGATTTCACCATTTGTAAATGTATAACGTGGTCCGACAGCCAATCTTAAAGAATAATCGTCATATCGACTGCTGGAATATTCAAGCCCCGATATCGATAAAGTAGATTTTAAACCGAAATTCTTGGTAAATCGTAAATAATAACTCGCGTCAGCACCAAAGCGAATTCCGATTCCAGAATCCTGTTTTTCAAGCGGACGACAAAATACACCAAATGAACTGTTTATACATTCTTCGCCTGCACCGCTGGCATAATTTAGGTTAGAATCAGGAACGAATGAAAAATATGATTCAACCGACCAATTCTTTTGTTTTCGTATTGCTGTTAAAAATGTATCGATATTTTTTACAATAGGTTCTGGTAAATTAGGTGTTGCACGTGCAAACAAAAACTGTTCTTCGGCCAAAGAATAATCGCCATTCATAAAATAGGCGCGTGCCAGTTCCAGACGTGCCAGAACTGAATTTGGGTAGTATTTTAATATGTGCAGATAATATTTAATTGCGCTGGTATAATCTTGCTCGTTGGTGGCTATTTGTGCCAGTCTGAATACAGATTCTGTACGAACCCTATAATCGGGGTCATTTAACAGCGCATAATATGTGGTTTTGGCTTTATCATTTTCGCCATTTTTTTGCAGCATATCGGCAATCGTCAAAGATTGCATGCCGTTTAATTCAATTTGTTCAGCAAACACAGGGGCACAAAATAATTGTACCCCCATGTAACAATAAATCCACAGTTTTGGTTTCATTATTGTCTGTCTTTCGTTGCACCAAAGGTAAAGTCAACCCCAAGGAATGTTGATGAACCACTGCCTTGTGCATTCTGGACATTAAAGTTTCCTTGAACGTTTCCGACAACTTCTTCTGCAACTTCAGATGATTTATCACCATAATATTGAACATTGTATTCGCCAGAATATGGGTCAAAGGTTAAACCATTAGCAGAATCTGCAAAACGGTCTGAGTCGAAGTCTTCTGTTTTAGTTGCCGACATATCAAAACCGTCTTGGTCATATTGTTTTGTAACATTTATATCATACCAACCAAGTTCAGAGAACTTTGCAAGAATTTTTTCAGTTGGCGCACCACTGTTTGGGTCGAATTCCAATGTTGCACCGACAGCAGTTTTGCCGTCTGCACCCTTTAGTTCTATCCATTCATCAGCTATATTATATGCCCCGATGGCTTTGCCAGAATATGTTGCTTTTTCTTCTATTTTGTTATTCTTGGCTAAATCTTCCATGTTGATACGTTTGGAATCATATCCCATAAATTCGGAATCAGATTCAACCAATTCACCATCTTGATATATATCAATCGCTAGTATATCAGAATATTTCAAACCGATATTTTCTTGATTAATATTATTCAGGAATGTTACATGAAATTCACCTTCTGGACCAACAAATTCAGCATAGCCATTTTTAAAGTTATTTATATTACTGAAAACGATTTTATTAAACAAACATCCATATTCAGAACTGCAATCACAAGGCGTGCCAGTTAAACATCCGTTTGTTCCTTGGTCGATTTGAAGATAGCGTATTTCTGAATCTTCTTCACCATCTATTTCATAATGCATATTCGTGCCAGGGGCATAGTATGTTGCAAATGAAATGTCGCCCGTTTCCTTGTCGACCAACAAACGTGTTGTTTCCATAGGTTTTTCAATATCGTCAAAATATGTATTATCTGTAATATCGGACCATTCCAGACCGTATGCAGCCAACCATTCAGCAGCTTCTTCTGCGCTTGAATAAACATCTTTAACACGAACTTCTAGTTCAGAAATTTGTGTTCCCATGCTAAAACCGCCTGTGTACATATCTTCAATAGTCAGTTTGTTATGGGCAGAATTAACGTTATGATGATGTTCATTCCAGAAATTTTTATCGTCTAATTTATCAAAAAATTCTTGTTTATTTGCGAATTTTATATTTAACAATTGGCAGGCTTTGGCAAAGTCAGATTCTGAAATATTGTCAAAGTTTTCTTTAAACCAGTCTTTGTCACCCAACATTTTACGTGCGTTTTCAAAGTGTTTTTCAGCACGTGATAATTTATCGTTATTATGTTTTTTTGCCGAATTACGTGTAACAGCGGAACGCGAAACATCCGCTTCGGATACTGTTATATCACCATAAACCGCCTGGGCACGTGCGATTAAATCATCTGCATTATTAACCGTTGCGTGACTGCTGGTTGCATTTCTAGCTAATGCAATTTCTTCATTTGTTAGGTTTGTTAACGGTGTTAAAACATCTGGTGTACCTGGTGTTGTATTTGAACCTGTACCACCTGAGTAACCACC
>JAZQRR010000025.1:0-6871 GCA_045629645.1 Candidatus Enterousia sp.
CTTTGACAAAAGAATGTGTCGGGTTCGCACATTCGCACTTGTTTTTATCTGTCCATGTCCCTGCGCCGTCTTTTTCACAAAGTGCTTTATTTGCTTCTTGTTTTGCCACGCGTTCTGCTTCTTTTTTATTATAATGATCAGATGGACGCGTCGCAGTCGAAACCCTTGTTGTGTTTGTTACATTAGAATAACAATAGTATGCAAGATGTGCATGAATATCTTTTTCTGACACGGATGACGTTTTAAATTTATAACAGCGAAAATCAACCTGCCTGTTTCCAGTACCATCACATTGTGCGTCAAGTGTGCCCACGGATGGCATTTCTGTATCTTTGTCTTTATACACATACCCATCGTCTTTGCAGAATTTGGCAAACGCTGTACGTGCTAAGCGTTCCTGTTCAGCCCTTGATTGCGGGACAGGTTCTTTTTTTGTTTTTGTCGTTGCAACAGAAGATTCTTGCTGGTCGTTTGATACGTTTTGATTGGCGGACACAGCCATTAAATCAGGTTCGTTATCAGTGTTGTTATCTGTTGTTTGTGTTACTTGTGGTTTGGCTGTTGCTGTTTGCTTTAAATGATCACATTCTTTTTTTATATAATCTTGTTCGAATATTTTTTGTACTTGACGTTCCGCAATAAATTGAGCACACGGACAACAATCTTTTAATATATCTCCTTTATTGCAGACATAACTGCCACCGGGGGTACAAGTACCCGAACGCCCTTGTTCAACCGGCGATTTAACAATTTTATCTATTTCTGCTTGATATTGCGTTGGAACCCCAGAAAAAGCCCATTCGCTAAAAGCACGCATTCCCGCATTTCGTTTACAGTCTTCATATGCATCCCGTACACCAAACGTAGGTTTGGTCGGTATCATTAAAAATGCAACAAAAAAGCCAAGGAAAATACGGTTCATGAAAATATTCTCTCTTATGCTTGTAACATTACTATATTGCAGTTGTACTTGCAAGTGGTAATTAGCTGTTGAAACAAACAATTCATATATTGTTATTACGGCTTAACATTCATTGTTATAGCAAGAAAAACGCAACTATCATAAAAAAATAAACTATAAAAAATATTTGACAAAACCAAAAGTAAGTATTACCATGATAAAGACTATGACACAACGACAAAATTGTATTTATTGTAACCAAGAAATCACAGCGCGCAGCAAAGAACACGTTATTCAAAATGCCTTGGGTGGTTTGTATGAATCAGAAGATATATGCTGTCCAGACTGTAATAATTTTATCAGCAAGCATATTGATGCGCCATTTACCAAGATATTTAATCCGATAATCAGCAGAATAGATAACTTTTCCAAAACCAACAACACCAAATCCACACCACTGTGTACAGGTACGGTTTTATATAATGGCAAACATTATAGCGCAAACATCAAGGCTGGCAAAGTTGTATCTTGTCCTGAATTAAGTCGCGAATTGCGTAGTGATATATCAAATTTACAATTACAAATAGTTAGCTATAATTTTGATTTACAAAATTCTGCTTTCAAAACAGGAATCGCGAAAATTGCATTTAATTATGCGATGGCACAAAATGTTGATTTTAAATATTTGGAATCTGGTTTAGTGGTGGATAAATCTGGTAATACAGTAAACAGTATAAAATATAATTACAACATTATCCCATTTTGTCCGCTGAATCCGGTTGATACCTGTATAGAACTGGAAGGTGGTGCAACAGAACCGTTCCATAACATGATACTGTTTTCACAGCATAATGAATTGTGGTGTTATGTTGATTTGTTTAATACTTTCCAATATTATGTACTGTTGTCGGATAAAATTCCCATGAACCATAAAATATATGCAAATTATACGCAGACATTACAGAAACTTAATCATACCGCACCCGTTTTATCTGGTTTGAATGATCCAAAAACAGTTATGATTTATGCCCAGCAATACGGTGTTGACCCTTGTATGAATCCAGCAGAATTTTCAAAACGTGTAAACAATGCGGTGGCACGAAGATCGCAAAAAATAGATATGTCGAAAATATATTCAGCGCGAATTGAACGCATTCCTGTTATAGATTATATGACTCGTATGGCACAAAATCCGGAACAAATGTACTTGTTCTATAATGCGATGCAGATGTATTTTAACAACGATGTATTTCAAGAGAAGAATTTCAGAACATTAACCCCGATGTTGGGTGGCAAACCAGATTGCTATCCACATGCAGCATTTGACATCTGTTCTCACAATCCAAAATTTTTAGAAGAATATACATTTGCAAAATTTAATAAGTTGAATCAGTTTTTATGCAAATCTAGTCGTTAAATCATAGTTATTATGTAAACAAAAAACGCACCAAACGGTGCGTTCTTAAACGGGTAGCCCTTGTCGGGATGCCAAGGCGCGTCCAAAGTCCAAGATTTCCAATGGTTTCAGACAGTTGATTTCTCAGTCCGCCTCACATAGCATTATGTAGAAATTTGAAGAAAAATATGATAAAATTACTGGGTAATATAATTAATCAAATGGATTTATTAATGAGCAAAACGGATAAACTGAATCGCGCTAAAAACGCATTGTTCCAAGAATTGTCCGCAATGGAAAGTTTCGAAAAGTGGGATATTCATATAAAAGAAAAAAACAAAGATTTCTCTGGCGTAATTGATGTTAAAAAATCTGAACAAATGGCTGATTATCTGACCGATGTGTTTGTCAAGGCATGTAATAAAAATAATGTTTTTGGTAAATTTATTAGTTGGAAAGATAAGGGGGTAGAGTATAAAACAGAAATCGCCTCGATGGTTGTTGATAATGTTTTAGATATAATTAGAACCGATATAAAATCAGGCAATGTAACTATATATACAGCCAGTGGCGAAAAGTACACACCATTAAACAGGGTAACAGACGAACTTTTTAAACATGATATCGCAACCAAGGTTAATGTTAAGGTTGTCGATGCGGGTAAAAGTATGACAAATAATAAAGGATTGATGGGCGTAGATAGTACAGGAAGGTTATTTATAAATTTTAATTTTCCGTTGTATGGTATGCCTGAATGTTTTTTGACAGACTTACGGCACGAGATGATGCATGTAGTTGACATGTTTTTTCCGCATATAAGTGCTTTGTCCCCAGAAATTAATGTTCATGCAAATCGTTATTATTATCCACAAGATAAAGATTTGTATAATAACAATCCGTTGGAGTTAAACGCAGAAATGAAACGTTCAGATTATGCAAAAAAAATACAACAAATGTTGTCAGAGCAACAGACTTATATATCTAAACAAATAGATACAGTTCGTGAATAACCACCGCCCAACTGGCGGATTTGTTATTCGCGCATCACAGTTTTTGGTGTTTGGGGGTCATGGGGCGGGATTGGGTTGGGATTGCATGCCCCGAATAAAATAAAAATAGCCCGCCCCGCAATAAAATTACGATTGGCACAAAAATCAAAAGGGCAGGAAAATCCAAATAAAAAACACACCAAATGGTGCGTTTTTTATTATTCAAACATTTCCAGCGGAATATTATACTCTTTACAAAAATCATAGAAAAATTCCAAAAAAGCTTGAACTTTTGGGCTTTTTATAGTCATTGGGTTACCTATGCCAGTCAAAATATATTCATAATCAAATTCAATGTTCGGAACTTCTACAAGTCGTTCATTTCTCATCGTACACCATTCTGGCATCAGCGATATTCCTGCGCCATCACATACAAGTTGATACAAGATAGACGCTGAATCTGCAGTAACATTTAGCTTCTTAGCTTTTTTTAAAATAAAATTACATTCGGGCAGTTGCAAAAATTTTTGTCTGATACATAATTCAAAATTTTCTAACATATCATCCATATCCTTCGGAACACCATGTTTGTGCAAATATTCAGGAGTCGTATAAAATTTAGTTTTGGTTTTAAACTTAAACAACGGGTTGCTTCCTGGTATCTTTGGCAATGACCGAATATCAATAATAGATATATCAGGATTAGACATATTCATATGGCGATTTGTTAAAATATCTAAACGGATTTTTGGGTGTTTAGCATACAACTTGTACAATTCAGTAAACAAACGGCTGCCGGCAAAACCTTCTTCGGTCCATATTGAAATATATCCAGTCAATTCGTCTGGTCCTGTAATATTTTGAAAAATATTATCAAGTGCGTTTGATATATTTTCTATATCAGCATACAATTGCCGTGTTGTATTAGTTGGCACACTGCCAGAAGAACTGCGTATCAACAAACGTGTCTTAAATCTTGCCTCTAAATCAGAAATCATTTTAGACATATTGGAATGTTTTATTCCATTTCGGTCTGCGGCGGCCTGGATTTGACCTAAATCAATTACTTCTTTTAGTGCTAACAGTTCGCGTAAAAACGTAATTTTTGTTTTAATAGTTGGCATTATTTCCCTTTTTGTAATGCTATCTTTGTACCATACAACAGGAAAAAAATCTAAACAACAGTTATTTTTTTAGGATATAAAACATTTTGTATATCGACGAAAAAAGATAAAAAACCTTAGAAAACATACCTGTATAGCGATTCCAGTCCCTTTTTTATACATTATCTTGTGTAAAAAGAGTATGAAATAAAACATAAAAACCTAGTCTATAATTCCTTCGTGTCCAACAACAAACAAGATCAAGGAGTTTAAAAATGACACACGCAGATGTTTGGTTCGCCATCGATTCGTTCGCAAAAGATCATAAAGTATCCTGTTCAGGACTTGCAAAACGCAGCGGATTGGACGCAACAACGTTTAATAAAAGTAAACGTTGGTCTAAATATGGACAACCACGTTGGCCTTCTACTAGCAGTATTGCAAAGATATTGGAAAGTACAGGAGCCAGTTTATATGATTTTACAAAATATTTTTCGACAAATTCTTCGCCCGCACAACAAGCTATATAAAAGTACAGATAAAATAAACCTCACCGCCCGTCTGGGCGGTTTATTATTGTTGCATCACAGTTTGCATCACAGTTTTTGGTGGTTTGGGGTCGTGGGGCGGATTTGGGTTGGAATTGTAGCCATTGGTTAAAATAAAAACAGCCCGCACCACAATAAAATTGCTATTGGCACAAAAATCAAAAAGGCAAAGAAATCCAAAGAAAAAACGCACCAAATGGTGCGTTCTTAAACTGGTGCCGGTTGTCGGGATGCCAAGTCCAGTAAAAAGTCCAAGATTTCCAATGGTTTCAGACAGTTGATTGCTCAGCCTGCATCACACTTAGCCTCACATAGCATTTTGATGAAAAATGTGATAAAATACCTAATGTCTTAAGGAGAGAGTAATGCGTAAATTCTGGCCAACTGTTTCAAATGAATTGGCGTTAAAACTGTTAAAGTGGAGCGAGTTTTTTTATTACTTTTTGGTCATATTACCAGTTATAGTTGTGTTGTATCAAAACAAGGGCATAACAGTTGGCGATTTCTTTCTGATTCAAGGTATTTCTGCATTGGCAGCTTTCGTGCTGGAAATTCCCAGTGGTTATTTATCTGATTGTTTCAGTCGTCGCAAAGTTTTAATTTTGGGTGCTGCAATATATCTATTTGCAAATGGTTGGTTATATGCCGGTTATGGTTTTTGGGATATTGCGTTTGCCGAAATGTTGTTGGGGTTTGCTTCTGCGTTATTTAGTGGAACCAAGGAATCTTATGCATACGATTTACTGAAACGTATGGGGCGTGAAAAAGAATTTCTAAAGGAAAATGGTTCGCTGTCTTCATATTGTCAGGCAGCGTCTTTTATCGCATCAATCATTGGCGGTATGTTATATGCTCATATTGGTAATGGGATTTTGGTTGTCGAAGCATTTTTTGCAATGCTTGCGCTGGTTTGTGTGTTGTTGTTACCAGAATTGGGCGAAATTAAACGTGAACGCAAACGTGATACCAGTGCTATTGCGGATGTCGCCAGTGTTGTAAAAATGTCAGTAAAAAATCCAGCAATAAAATGGTTTATCTTATTTCCTGCAATCTTTGGGGCATTTACAAAAATATTGTTATGGTTATTCCAGCCCACAATGGAACAAGTCGGTATCGCATTATCTTTGTTTGGCGTGTTCGTTGGATTTAATCAGTTTATGCGTTTAGTATTTTCTAAATATGCTGATGCGATATTCAAACGCTTTGCCACATCTACATTGCTTAAGTTTATTTGTACGATGATATTCCTCGTATTTGTTGCCGTTGTAGTATGTGTAAATCTACCTTTGGGTGTATGGTCTTATTTGTTGTTAGTGTTTATATTCTTGTGGCCTGCGATTCAAAAGTTGTGTGCATTGATATTTTCTGCATTTATTCATGAACGTATAAAGTCAACCGAACGTGGCACAGTAATGAGTGTTAGTTCTATGGCTGTTGCTTTTTTTGGAATGCTGGCGATGATGATAATGAAGCCTTTGTTAGACGCTTTTGGTTTGACTGGTGCGGCAATAATTGCAGGCTGCGCATTTTTAATCATGCTGTGGCCTTTAAAGAAAGTTTTAGACATAATCAAAGAGAAGTAATCGCCGCCCGTCTGGGCGGTTTTTTATGTTGCGCATCACACAATGCATCACAGTTTTTGGTGGTTTGGGGTCGTGGGGCGGATTTGGGTTGGATTTGCAGGTGTTGGTTAAAATAAAAACAGTCCGCCCCGCACAGGTGGCACACCAAACATAAAAATCAAAAAAGCAGGAAAATCTAAACAAAAAACGCACCAAATGGTGCGTTTCTAAACTGGTGCCGGTTGTCGGGATGCCAAGTCCAGTAAAAAGTCCCAGATTTCCAATGGTTTCAGACAGTCGATTTATCAGCCTGCATCACATATCGCATCGCATAGCATTTTAACAAGTCTTATTCTGTTTGTACACGCTTAT
>JAZQRR010000026.1:0-63626 GCA_045629645.1 Candidatus Enterousia sp.
ATTAAAGTTATGATTCAAAATGAAACAGTTATGACAGTTGCAGACAACAGTGGTGCACGCAAAGCTATGTGCATCAAGGTTTTGGGCGGTTCTCATCGTCGTTATGCAACAGTTGGCGACAAAATCGTCGTCGCAATTAAAGAAGCCATTCCACGTGGTAAAGTTCAAAAAGGTACAGTACAACGTGCAATCATCGTTCGTACAAAGTTCCCTGTAAAACGTCCAGACGGTTCTATTATCCGTTTTGATCACAATGCGGTTGTTTTAACCAATAAAAACAACTTTGAACCAATTGGAACACGTATCTTTGGACCAATCGCGCGTGAAGTTCGTCGTAAATACGATGTACAGAAAATCGTGTCTTTGGCACCGGAAGTAATATAATAACAGATGGAAGGTCATAAAATGAAAATTAAAAAAGGCGACGAAGTCGTAGTTATTTCGGGAAAATACAAAGGCGTCAAAGGTAAAGTGCTGGAAGCGCGCCCATCCGAATCACGTGTTGTGGTCGAAGGTGTCAATCGTCATAAATGGCATGTAAAACCAACACAAGAACAACCAGGTCATATTATTGATCGCGAAGCGCCTGTTCATGTATCCAATGTTGCATTGGTTGATCCAAAAACAAAGAAAGCAACACGCGTTGGTTACAAAGTAGAAGCAGGTAAAAAAGTTCGCGTTGCAAAAAAATCTGGTGCTGAAATATAATAACAAGTGAATTGTTGCCCGCTGTTACGGGGACACAACATTAAGGAAAAAAGAAATGCAAAGCAGATTGCGTGAAATTTATGAAAAAGAAGTTGTACCTGAATTGGTTAAAGAATTTGGGTATACAAATACATTTGCTGTTCCAAAGCTGACAAAAATCGTTCTGAATATGGGCGTCGGTGAAGCTGTTTCTGATAAAAAGAAATTGGATGCAGCTGTTGCTGATTTGACAGCGATTGCGGCACAGAAAGCAATTAAGACGTGTGCAAAAAAATCAATTGCAACATATCGTCTGCGCGAAGGTCAGGAAATCGGTACAAAAGTTACATTACGTGGTAAAAGAATGTACGATTTCTTGGACAAGTTAATTACAATTGCTTTGCCACGAGTAAAAGACTTTCGTGGATTGTCAAAATCAAAGTTCGATGGTCGTGGTAACTATGCCTTTGGTATCAAAGAACATTTGATATTCCCAGAAATTTCTGTTGATAAAATTGACGCTATCCGTGGTATGGATGTCGTTATTGCAACAACAGCAAAAACAGATGATGAAGCACGTGCATTGCTGACCAAAATCGGCTTGCCATTGGTTTTGAAATAATAAAAAAGGTAAAAAAAGATGGCGAAATTAGCGTTAATTAATAAACAAAAAAGACGTGAAAAGTTGGTCGCAAAATATGCAAAGAAACGCGAAGCGTTGAAGGCACAGATGTCAGTTAATGCGACACAAGAAGAAAGAATCGATGCAATGAAAAAGTTGGCAAAATTGCCACGTAATGCAAACCCAACACGTTTGCGCAATCGTTGCAGTGTCACAGGTCGTTCACGCGGTTTCTCTCGTTTGTTCGGTTTGTGCCGTCAGCAGGTTCGTACAATGGCCAGTGAAGGAAAACTGCCAGGTGTACGTAAGTCTAGCTGGTAATATTTAACCCAACTGTGGACAATGCAGTTGTAGAAACCCTGTGGGGCGCAAGCCCCGCAATGTTAAGGAGTAAAAAAGATGTCACTATCACACCCAATCGGCGATATGATTACCCGCATCCGTAATGGTCAAAATGCTGGTAAAGAAACAATCGTCGTACCAAACAGCAAATTGCGTGCAGCAGTTTTGTCTGTATTAAAAGAAGAAGGTTTTATTACTGATTTCCGTATCGAAGCAATCGATGAACATCGTTCAAATTTGGTTGTTGAATTGAAATATGTAAGCGGAAACGGTGCAATTCAGGAAATTTCAGTTGTTTCTAAGCCAGGTCGCCGTGTTTATTCTGGCAGTGCAAAGATGCCAAAGGTTTTAAATGGCTTGGGTATTGCAATTGTTTCTACACCAAACGGCGTTATGACTGATCACAAAGCACGCTTGATGAATGTCGGTGGCGAAGTATTGTGCAAGGTTATATAAGAAAGTGAGGATTGAATTATGTCTCGTGCAGGAAAATATCCAGTTAAACTGAGTGATGGCGTTAGTGTGGCGATTGCTGACAACGCATTGGTAGTCAAAGGCCCAAAAGGTGAATTGAAATTAAGCTTGGATACAAAAAATGCAGGCTTGGTAGATATTGTTATCGAAGAAGGTCAAATCGTTATTAATCCAAAAGACGCAGAAGAAAAAGCATCTAGAACAATGTGGGGCACAATGGCGCGCAATGTTCGCAATGCAGTAGAAGGTGTTTCAAAAGGTTTTGAAAAACCTATGTATATGAAGGGTGTTGGTTATAGAGCGTCTGTTAAAGGAAATCAATTGGTTTTGGTCGCAGGTTATTCTCATGATGTTATCATGGATATCCCAGCGGGCTTGACAGTTGTTATGGGCGATACACCAACAGAATTTACTGTCCAGGGTATGGATAAATGCTTGGTTGGTCAATTTGCGGATAAAATTCACAAGGTTCGTAAAGCAGATCCATATAAGGGCAAGGGCATCTTCTATAAGGGCGAAAGAATCCGTCGTAAAGAAGGTAAGAAGAAATAATAATTAACTTTGATTTCCGCTGTTACGGAAATTGGAAAAAAGGGAAAAGAAAATGTTGAAACATTTATCTAGAGAAGAAAGACGCACATTGGCAAATCGCGGTGCGTTGAAGAGAAAAAATCCTGGCAAGATTCGTTTGTCAGTATTCCGTTCTGGTCGCCATATTGAAATTCAGGCGATTGATGACACCAAGGGACACACAATTTGTGCTGCGTCTTCAAAAGAAAAAGCCTTTGCAGGAAAAGGTTGGAATGTTGCTGGTGCAGAACTGGTAGGTAAGGCTTTTGCTGAACGTGTCGTTGCGGCAAAAATTGCTGATAATTGTTACTTTGATCGTGGTGGTTATCGCTATCATGGTCGTGTAAAGGCGCTGTGCGAAGCAATCCGCGCAGGTGGCGTTAGAATATAATTGAATAAGACGGAGTATTATAATGGCACGTTTTGATGATAAAAAATTGCAGACAGATAACTTGGTAGATAAATTGGTATCTATCAACCGTGTATCTAAGACTGTAAAAGGTGGTCGCAACATGTCTTTCTCGGCATTGGTTGTGGTCGGTGATAAATCTGGTCGTGTTGGATTTGGTAAGGGTAAAGCGTTAGAAGTCCAAGCTGCGGTACAGAAAGCTACAAAGGCGGCAAAAGCAAAAATGATTCGTGTACCACTGAAAGAAGGTCGTACATTGCATCATGATAGTGCTGCGAAATATGGCGCCAGCAAATTGGTTGTACGTTCAGCTGTTCCTGGTACTGGTATCATCGCAGGTGGTGCTTTGCGTGCTGTTTTTGAATGTTTGGGCGTTCAGGACGTTGTTGTAAAATCACAAGGTTCTAATAATCCAAACAATATGATTCGTGCTGCGTTCTTGGCGTTCAATAAAATGAATTCTCCAAAAACAGTGGCTGCGCGTCGTGGCAAAACAGTTGCAGAAATCATCGCTGGCCGTGATGGTAAAAAGTTAGAAGTAGCAACAGAAGATAAATAATCTGGGTATAAATAGGAGTTTGAATTATGGCTAAAATAGTTGTAAAACAAGTAAAAAGTACTATCGGTCGCCCAGAATCTCAGGTCAAAATCGTAAAAGCGTTGGGCTTGGGGCGTATCGGTAAAACCAAAGAATTGGAAGATACAGCTTCTGTTCGTGGTATGATTGCAAAAGTTTCTCATTTAGTAGAAATTGCGCAATAATATATTAGATAGTGCAAAGATTGATTACATATATTGTGAATCAATCTTTTGCATTTTTTAAACCGAGTATATAAACAAGCACTTGTTTATATGCGACAAAGAACTATGTAAAAAGTAGTTATAGGACAAAAAGGAATATAAAATGAAATTAAATGCTTTGATGGATAATTTTGGTGCACGTCAGAACGCAGTACGCGTTGGTCGTGGTATGGGATCTGGTTCTGGTAAAACTGCCGGTCGTGGTCACAAAGGTCAAAAAGCGCGTAGTGGTTCACGTAAACAGGCAACATTCCAAGGTGGTCAGATGCCTATCTTGCGTCGTTTCCCAAAATTTGGTTTCAATAATCCATTTGCAAAAGAATATGTAACAATCAACTTGGGTGATATTGAAAAATTCATCGCATCAGGTAAGATTGATGCATCAAAAGAAATCAATATTGATTCTTTGCTGGCTGCAAAAATTATCAACCGTAAATTAAGTGGTTTGAAAGTTTTGGCAAAAGGTGAAATCAAATCAGCAGTTAATGTTGTTGCAGATAAATGGTCTAAATCAGCAGAAGCAGCAATTGTAAAAGCTGGTGGAAGCATTAAAAACAACTAATCTTAATAAAATATTCAGGTATCCGATAATCACGGGTGCCTGACAACGGTTAAAAGTTCATTCGCATGAAATTCTTAAAAGGCTTTTTCGGTAATCTTAGCGATTTGCAGAAGCGTATTCTGTTTACGTTGGGGGCGCTGATTGTTTATCGTATTGGGTCCTTTATTCCATTACCAGGGGTAAATGCATCGGCTGTGTTGCATTTGTTCCAAGGCGATAATGGGATGATGGGAATGTTTGATATGTTCAGTGGTGGTTCTTTGTCACGTATGTCGGTGCTGGCGCTGAATATTTTCCCGTATATTTCTGCTTCGATTGTGTTGCAGTTGTTATCTGCAACCAGCAAGTCTTTAAATGATTTGCGTAAAGAAGGAGAGTCTGGACGTACGAAAATTAACCAATACACACGTTATTTGGCGGTTGTGTTGGCGATTGTTCAGGGTTGGGCGGTTATTCGCGGTTTGGAAATGATGGCGCCTGTTGATGGTGTGGCTGCGGTTGTTAACCCTGGGTTTGCGTTTGAATTATCTGCGATTATCGCGTTGGTTGGTGGTACTGTTTTTGTCATGTGGTTGGCAGAACAAATTACTGCGCGTGGTATCGGGCAGGGTGCTTCGTTGTTGATTTTTGCTGGGATTATTGCAGAAGTTCCAGGTGGTATTGCGCAACTGATTTCTTTGGGGTCGGTTGGTCAAATTTCACCAGCGATGATTGCGTTGGTATTGGCGTTTGTAGTTGGTATCGTCGCATTGATTGCGTTCTTTGAACAGGCGCAACGTCGTATTCAAATTTTATACCCTCGTCAAGTTATGGCGAACGGTGTGATGAATACAAACGCGTCTTATTTGCCAATCAAGGTAAATATGTCTGGTGTTATGGGACCTGTTTTTGCATCTTCTATTATGATGTTGCCTGCATTTATCCAGCGTTTTGTTCAGAGTGATAATTTGACTGTTCAGACGATTATGGGATTCTTTACATATGGAACGTGGTCTTATATCATACTGTTTACAGTATTGATTGCGTTCTTTGCATATTTTCAGACTGCGGTTATCTTTAATTCAGAAGAAACCAGTAATAATTTGAAAAATGCGGGTGGTTATATCCCAGGGGTTCGTCCAGGTGAACAGACAATTAAATATCTGGATAATGTTGTATCACGCACGACAGCGATTGGCGTTGTATATTTGATTGTTGTTTGTGTATTGCCAATTGTTTTGAATACACATGTTGGTATGCCTTTGACAATTGGTGGTACAAGTGTATTGATTGTGGCAGGTGTGGTTTTGGACACTGTGAATCAGGTTCAGTCATACTTGGTTGCAAAGCAATATAGTGGTGTTGTTAAGAAAACACAAAAGAAAGGGCGTTTTCGCGGTTAATAAAAATCGTGAAAATGAAAACAAGATTTGACTTTTGTCGATATTTATATAAAATTAATCGGCAAAATAAAAATGGCCTGTGGTGAAAATCATAGGTTTTGGTATCGAGATGCTGGGTGGACTTGGCATTTCGCAGTTAAATAAAAAGGAAAAAGAAAAATGGCACGTATAGCAGGTGTTAACATTCCGACAGAAAAACGCATTGAAGTTGCGTTGCAATATATTCACGGTATTGGTCCAGCCAAGGCTGCCCAGATTTGTGAAGCGTTGAAATTAAAAGACGGTTTGCGCGCAAAAGATTTGACAGACGCGGATGTTATCAAAATTTCTAAATATATTGAAGAAAACTTTACAGTAGAAGGTGATGTTCGTCGTGAAGTTGCAATGAACATCAAACGTTTACAAGATTTAAAAGCATATCGCGGTATCCGTCATCGTAATCGTTTGCCGGTTCGCGGTCAGCGTACACAAACAAATGCCCGTACACGTAAAGGTAAACGTGTAGTAGTTGCAGGTTCAGCAACCAAGGGTAAGTAAAAATTAATCTAATGTCATATCTGTGCGCGTTGGGCCTTGGTCATGTAGCTGTATGTACACCTCCGTCGCCCAACATACACATCTGTAACATTATCTTAATTTTTTAGAATAAGGTAGAGATTAACACCATAGTTAATTGAAGACATCGAAAAAGGAAAATAAAAAATGGCAGGTACAAAAGCTAAAAAGAAAGTCGTAAAAAAAGTATCACATGGCATTGCACATGTTGTTGCGACAAATAACAATACTCGTATTACAATCACAGACCAGTCAGGCGCTGTTTTGGCATGGGCAACCGCTGGGGCAAATAACTTCAAGGGCGCAAAAAAGTCCACACCATACGCGGCAACAATTGTTGCAGATGCTGTTGGTAAAAAAGTCGCCGAAATGGGTATGAAAACAGTTGATGTTTTGATGCGTGGTATTGGTCAGGGTCGTGAATCTGCTGTACGTGGATTGGCAAATGCTGGTCTGATTGTGCAGTCCATCACTGATACAACTCGTATTCCTCATAATGGTTGCAGACCAAAAAAGGTACGCAGAGTATAATCAAAAACCGTCCGTATGGGCGGGTTTTTTGTTACGCAAATTATTTTTTTATAGATTTTTGATGTCGGCTTGTTATAATTCCTGCGAAATCAGAGGTCGAGAGAAAAAACATAAAAAGGTATTAAGATGAAAAAAATGTTTTTCGTTGTTTTATCTGGAATTTTGATGGCTAATGTTGCGGTTGCGTGTGCGCCTTCTTATCAGACAGAGCAGCTAGTTGTAACAGAGCAGATAACAGTTGTTGAAAATACTTATTCTGCGCCACGTGTGCATAATGTTGTCGTGCGTCGTCCGTATGTAAGTCGTGTTGCAGAACCTGTGCGCGTAAAAACGCATACTGAAATTATTGATCATTATCAGGTATATCAGCCGGTAACTGTATATCAACCTGTTGGCACACAGATTCAGCGTCGTGTTGTGCCTGTTTCAAGTTGCTATCATTGTGATTTTTAATTTTTTTAATTTGTCTTGTTGTCTGAATTATGTTCGGGCGCAAGACAAAAATAATTTATAAAAGATTAAGATTTTATTTGATTTTTTGTGAATTGTGATATAAAATACGCGCACGCGTACGATTTTTGTATGCTGCCATTTGGCGAAAATGATAAACTAAGCTAAAAGGAACTATAAATGATCGAAAAAAACTGGATGACTTTGATTAAGCCAAAAAAATTGACAATCAAAGCAGATGAACACAATCCAAATATTGCTACACTGATTGCGGAACCTTTGGAAAAGGGTTTTGGTTTGACATTGGGTACGGCGTTACGTCGTGTATTGATGTCTTCTTTGCAAGGGTGCGCACCAATTTACATTAAAATTGATGGCGTTCAACACGAATTCTCAAGCATTTCTGGCGTACGCGAAGATGTAACAGATATTATTTTGAATTTAAAGGGTGTATATTTCAAGGCCCTGACCGAAGGTCAACACAAGGCTTATTTAAAGGTAAAAGGCCCAGCTGTTGTTACTGCGGGTATGATTGAAACATCGGGCAGTGTTGAAGTTATGAACAAAGATGCAGAAATTTGCACTTTGGACAAGGGCGCAAGTCTGGATATGGAAATCACATTGGGTTCGGGTCGTGGTTATGTTCCAGCGTCTCAACATGCGGGTGATTTGCCATTGGGTGTTATTCCGGTTGATTCTATCTTCTCGCCGGTATTAAATGTTGCAAGTGATGTTTTGCCAACACGTGTTGGTCAGTCAACAGATTATGATAAATTGGAATTGACAGTTAAAACAAACGGGGCTGTTTCTCCGGAAGATGCGATTGCATATGCTGCGCGTATTTTGACAGATCAGTTGGTTGTATTTATCAACTTTGAAGATCCTGCACAAATCACAGGCGCAACAGAAGAAGACAAAGCAAAAGATACATTGCCATTTGATCCAAAATTGTTAAAGCATGTTGATGAATTGGAATTGTCAGTTCGTGCAAATAATTGCTTGAAAAACGACAAGATTAACTGGTTGGGCGAATTGGTTCAAAAGACAGAAGCAGATATGCTGAAAACACCAAACTTTGGTCGCAAGTCTTTGAACGAAATCAAGGTTCAATTGGAAGCAATGGGCTTGGGCTTGGGTATGGAAGTACCGGGTTGGCCACCAGAAAATATTGCAGAGTTGGCCAAGAAATACGAAGACCCATACAAATAAATTAAATTCTGTGGACCATTGTCGTGTTTGCCGGTTTTCATGTAGGTCAACTACACATCAAACCGTCAAACACTTCCACTGGTCGCACATAATTTAATTTCTTGATTTCTTACATTGCAAGGGGGATTTTCCCTTGCAAATTGTGGGAAATATGGTATAAAAAGGAACGCATAATGACAAAAAAGAAAGATTGTTTTAATAAAGCAACAGCCAGGGTGGCGGAAAAAAAGGTAAAGCCAAACACCAAAGTGGCAAAAAGCGATAACGTTTTTGTGCAGATTTTTAACTCTATCTTTTTTGGTCGTTCACAGTACTAATATTTTAATCCCGTGATACTGACAATGGTTAGGTTGCGGACGTCTCAAAAGAATCCCGTCCGTTTGGGGCAGGGCAGAAACAAAAAGGAGTAATCGATGAGACACATGAAAGCAGGTCGCACATTTAATCGCGATACAAATGCACGCAAAGCCTTGTTTATTGGTTTGGCGAAAAACTTGATTGAAAAAGAACAGATTAAAACAACTTTGCCAAAGGCAAAAGATTTGCGTAGTGTTGTTGAAAAACTGATTACACGCGCCAAGGTTGATACAGTTGCAAACCGTCGTTTGACTGCGTCTGAATTGGGCAATTCTTCTGCTGCAACGGTCAAGAAATTGTTTGATGTTTTGGGCAAACGTTATGCAAATCGCCCAGGTGGTTATACACGCGTATTAAAGGCTGGTTTCCGTTATGGCGACGCGGCACCAATGGCAATTATTGAATTGGTTAATCGTGATGAAAATGCCAAGAAAGCAGCACCAGTTGCAGAAGCGGTTGCAGAAGAAAAAACAGCTGAATAATATATCAGTTGCGATAATTAAAACACCCCTGTTGGGGTGTTTTTTTATAGAATTTAAGAACATTTTTTTGTTAATCTAGAAATTCTTCCCCTTGTCATCCTGTGGCTTGACCACAGGACCCAGGTAGTAAAATCCGCATTATAATGTTTGGAAAAGCTTTTTCTGTTTATGTAATTTGGTGGCTTTTTTATTGTACGAAAGCTTGATGAAGTAGGAATCATAGGTTCCAAGGTAATGCATTCCGTATAAATAAGCATTATGACCTGGGTTCTGGTGTCAAGCACCAGAATGACAAAGTTTTTTTACAAAAAACTTTGTTTAGCAAAGAAGGAAGTTAATATATAAAATATGAATAAATTATTTAAACAATAATATTTGTAGTAATTAAGAACGGTTTTTATTAATTTTAGATATATCTTTCCTTGTCATCCTGGGGCCTGTGGTCAAGCCACAGGATGATAAGTGTTTTGGAGCCCCAAGGGGAAGTAGGGTCCCTGTTCTGGGATTTTTTTTGATTTGTATATATGATAAATATGAGACAAATAGCACTTTTTTGTTACTGGGCTCCCCATCCTTCTTTTATTTTTTGCCATCCTACTGATTCTTCTGTTTCTATTTTAGGAACCATTGGAGTGCTTTGGTTGTTTTTGTTTGTGTCTTTTTTGACTATATTTATCAGAGAATTTTGTAGAACAGGATCTAAGTTTTTGTTGTTTTTTATTGATTCTATACGACTTTGTTCCATTTCTTTTTCCATTTCAGCTCGATGTTGGTCCATCTGTTGTTGTCTTCTTTCTTCTTGTTGTGTCTGGAATTCTTTTTCTGTGAGCCCTGCTTTTTTTAGAGCTTCTTTACGTTCTTTTTCTCGCTTTTTTCTAAGTTCCCTGTCTCTTTTTTCCTCTTCTTTTTCTTCTTGAATTCTTTCTTTTTCTAATGCTTTTTCAAGCTTTTTTTGATCTTTGTATTTTTCATAATCTGTTTTTTCACCTTGATTATTTGTTGTATTAAAGTTTGATTGGTTGTTGTTAATGGTGCCGCTGTTGTCGCCCATTTCTGTAATCTGGTTTGTAGATACCGCTGCGGACAGGCTTAGATTAAAGCCGTCGTTCTGTATGCTGGTAGAACTGGAATTGTTCTGATAGTTTGATTGCAGGTTGCTGCGACTGACCTCGCCAAAGACCGCTTCGCCAGATGCAAAACTGATAATTTGTTCCGATACAACTGGTTCTGCGTATGAATTACAGAATTTTCCTTGGTATGTAGAAGAATCGTTGCTGCCACCAAATCCAACACCCGCGCCGACGCTTGCACCGGCGCCCAGTGCACCAATTGAGCCACCTACATTAGCGTTTAAACTAGCATTCCAACTGCTGGAATTGGTGTTGTATATTCCTTCGTATCCGGTACATGCGTATAAACGGCGTGTCAGACGGCATACCTGTGGGCCGGGTTCGTACATTGATGTAATTTCTTCGGCTGCAATTTGCAGGCCATCAATTTCAATCTTGCGTGTTTCAGTTGCGTTTGTTTGTGCGGCGGCAATTGTATCTTTGTTTGATGTGCCAGATAATATTATATATCCATCGCCAGATTCTTTTATACCGTATTTAGATTCTTCTAAATTTGTCATCATATTTTCTTGGTCTGTGTCGCCACTGGTCAAAGATAAATCAGCCATTGCGTTACACATCAATATGTTACGCAATTCTTGTGAGTGGGAATTTGCCTGTGATATCTCACGTGCGTATTCGCGTTGATAATTATCCTTGGCCGTGGTTAATAATGAATCAAACATTGTTTCGGCGTATGAATTTATCAGGTTTGGAAAACGCGCCGCGGTGCGTGTGGATGTCTTACGTGTGGCACCACTGATTTGTGACATATCACGACCGGTTAAACACATGTGCACCGTTGGATCACTGGCCAATAATGATATTTTGCGATTGAATTCTGCCCCCAGTTCAGCAATTACATTTCCGCTGCCAGAAGTTGTTTCTGCGCCCGTGTAAGCGATATTGTATGGTTTTTTTTCTAACGAGAAGTCTAGCCAATCATTTTTTTTGTTTTCAGGGTGTTTTAATGTTATTTGACCAAAATTTATTAAACCGCTGATCTTATAATCGTTGTTATCAAGTTGTTCAGTTTGTATACTGCCCGAGCCAATCAGTGTGTTTGCGTCTGCGAATGAACAATAAGATGTACTGCCGCAGATTTCAATCATTTTTGTGTTTATTGCATTTTCGCATGCCTGTAACATATTGTTGTCAATGTTTAAAAAGATCCCCTGGGCAACGTTGGCAATATAATTCCTTTTTTCATCTGCGTTTGTGCCATATTCACTGGAATCACATGCAACCAATTTGTCCAATGGGCACATGTCCATAATGGCATTCAAATCCAGACCGATACACTGGGTATAATCTGTGCCACAACGGTCGTTTGATTGCAGGCAATCACGTACAGATGTTGTACATGCGTCAACACGAATCGCCGCCAAACGCGCCGTTATGTGTTTCCAAATATCTGATTTTAATGCCGCGTTCTTTTTTGTTGTGTCAATACCGCATGCATTCAATGGAACCTTGCACACGTTTAACATTGTTTCAGGGCGACTTAGACACATGTCGTATGAGCCATCCGGATCATTTGGATCCATATTGTCTTTACATGCCTTTTGAAAACATTCAGAAACATTGTTTAAACAATTCTGGCGTGTATTATTTTCTGAAATTAATTCGGCAGATTTAATTTGTGGTGCAGATTCTTGTAAAAAAGTATCCCATACCTGATCCGCGACGGCAACACATTGTTTTGTTACCGTTTCACATAATGGTTTTTTTGCCATTAATGTATCGTATGTTGATGCAGCGATTTCAATATCGGATACAGCGCCCTTGATTTTTATTTTCTTGTTGGCACCAGCACCCTTTTTAGAATTGGTAGAATCCATTGCGAATATATTTGTACATCCAGAAAAGTCTTCGCCACAGCCACCTGTTGTTTGCATACATTCACGGAACCGAATCGTACACTGGGACAGACCATATTTGTTTGCCGCCTGGTGCGCTTCCAGTGCCGCTTCGCGTAGGGCGCGTTCAGCCGCAGCCAATTTTTCAGACGATTCGTTACGTTTCTTTTTTATTGTGTTTTCATATGCCATACAATCTGACTTTACACGTTGAGAATACAGTAACTTGATTGTCTTTAAACTGGCCGAACATTCTGGGATTTGTTCAGAACATACCTGATCCGCCATTTTGTACAGGGCATCCCCTTCGGTCGGGGTGGCGTCCGATTGGCTTGCAGATTTGAATACATCAATTTCTTCAAAGGCGTTGGTGTCAAATGCGGAAAAGTCCAGTTTGCGTTCGCCAGATTTATTTGCACTGTCGCGGTTGCGGATGGAATTTGCAACGTTGTTGGCCATGGAAATTACAGCGTCGGCATCAGATCCCATTTCAATTTGTTCAATGCCAACAGTTGCCATTTGGTAAGATTGTTCGTCTATTTTTTCAATCTCTGCCAAGGCTTTGTTTAATTCCATGCTTTTATCGCTGCATACGCAACGTCCACCGTTGGCGTTATCCATCATACAAAAAGAATCCATACAACCGTTATACTTTGTTGTACATTCTTCATCTGCAATAACGTTTTGTGTTGCGGTTGTAACCTTGGTTCCAGTACTGATAACCTTTTGCGTTGTTCCAGCGCGTGCAGCGACCGTTTTTGGTGCAGATGTCGCATTTTGTTTTGGTGTCGCACTGCGCGCCGCAGTCGCACGTGGGGCAGTTGTGTTGCCGGATACAGGTGCGCGTGCCGCACCACGCGATGAGGCCGCACGTGCAGATGTTGCCGCAGGGGCCGATTGTGTATTCTGGGCAGGTTGGGCGGTGGTGCCAGACACCGGTGCGCGTGCAGAACGACGTGCAGTCGCAGCAATAGATGCGTCGCTGTGTGTCAAACCAATAATAACTAGTAATGATAATAATGCACGATTAATCATCAAATTCCCTTCCAATTTAATTGATTTTATCATATTAATGGTTTTATTAAAAGTATAATTTTTTTATTTTTGTTATTTTTTATCTAAATATGGCTTTAAAAAAGTATAGATTTGTGATAAAATTAATCAAATTGGAAAGAGAGTAATGAAAAAAATACTTGCTGTTTTGGCGATGTTTTCTTGGGTTGCAGGTGCTGCGGATGCGGCGACGGCGCGTCGTTCTGCGCGCACACCGGCGTCTCAGACAGCGCCAACGGCAAATGCTGCACGCAGTGCAACCAATGCCCGTGCGGCGCGTGCGCCGGCAACTGCGAATGCAGGGGTGGGGGTGCGTGCGACTGCGGCACGCAGTGCGACACCAAAACAAAATGCGACATCTGCACCAAAAACGGTTGCTGCACGCGCCGGAACAACGCAAAAGGTTATCAGTACTGGAACCAAGGTTGCAACCGCAACGCAAAATGTGGTGGTGGGCGAAGAGTGTGCTGCGAAATTTAACGGTTGTATGGATTCTTTTTGTATGCTGGATAATGAAAATGGCGGCAGATGTATTTGCAGTAATAAACATACGACTTTTGATTCTATTCTGGAAGAGATAGAGGCACTGGATCAGCGTTCTTATGAAATGGTAACGCTGGGGATAGAACAGGTTGAAATGGGTGCTAATGCCGATAAGGCTATTGATATGGCGGATGCTGTTACGGCAAAGCTGGATGCCAAGAAAAAACGTGATAGAATTGATTTGTCTATGTGGTCCAGTAAAGATGATGAAGTAGATAATATAAGTATGTCTGAATTGGATGGTAAAAAAGGTGATGAATTATATGCCGCAGTTGCAAATATCTGTCGTGCCAGAATACCAGAATGTGCGTCCGATTTACAAATGCTGCAAATGATGTATTCCAGACAAATTCAATCGGATTGTGCAGCGTATGAAAACAGTTTGAAACAAAAAAAGACCAAGGCAATTGAAAATCTGGATACTGCAGAAAGAAGTTTGCGTAAGGCGGCCTTGGAACAATATGAGTCTGCAAATAAATATGATTTGGGGCAATGTACCGTTCGATTCAAGGAATGTATGCAAACAACAGCAGGGTGCGGTGATGACTTTTCTGGGTGCGCACAGGTTGTTGCAATGGAATCTACAAATGTAAAAACAAAAAATGATAAACAGAAAACTTATATTATCCAAGGGGCGTTGTCGGGGGTTCAGATTTCTGCGTCAACATATGATACATTGATGGCAAAAAAGACAATTTGCGAAAATGTTACAAAACAATGTGTCGATGTCGCAGATCAGGTATTTGATGCGTTTTTGCGCGATGTGGCGCCCCAGGTCAAGGCAGCGGAATTAATCGCAGAAGATAAAATGCGTCAAAATTGTGTTGTAAATATTTCTGATTGTTTCCAGCAGGCGTGTAAAGATAATATTGATCCAAATGATCCAGATGGATCGTATGATCTGTGTTTAACGCGGCCAGAGGCAATGTTGAACCTGTGTAAGGTTCCATTAAACGCCTGTGGTATTAATACAATGCAAGAATCTACGGCACAGCAGTCGTCAATATGGAACTATGTTCTGGACAGGTTGGCGTCAATGCGTGTTGATGCGTGCACAACGCAAATCAAAGATTGCTTGCGCGATAATGATAGATGTGGTTCTGATTATACACAATGTATGGGGCTGGATATAGATTCTGTGGTTAATATGTGTCCATTAGATAAATTGGTCGCTTGTAATTCCAGTGCCTATGGTGTAGATGTGGCGCAAAAAGTAAATTATATTTATTCTGTTGCCCAAGGAATTTTGTTGGGAATTGATAATACTTTTTATGCACAATGTGAAGCCGCAGTAAAAAACAAAATGGTCGAAATGTGCGGCAGCATTTATAATTGTAATGCAGATCAAAATGAATATCTGGGTAAAAATAGTTTGCGTGTTCAACAACAGACTTCGGGTGATTGGTTAATTGATGGAACAGTTATGTTTGGCAGTATTAATATGTCGCATCCAACAGATAATGGTGTATTAGATGGTGGTTATACAGTTACTTATAATGTAAATAGTGCTGATGGCAAGGGGCAAGATGTTTACGAACGTATTAATCAAACCGTTGTCGCAGATATTCAAAGCGAATTGAACAGAAAAATGTCTATATTGATGACAGATCCGACAATTAATATGTGTATAAATGGACGTGATATGGGACAAATTACACGTGGTGCAGGACGTGATACGGCCAGATTCCCGAATCTGTTGGTGCCGTATGCGAATATTATGTTTGATTCACTGATTGATACGGCGATGATTAATTATAATTTGGAATATGCAAATGCGTTTTCCAAGGCAAATTCATTGTCAGAGCAATATAAGAACACATTGTTCTGTAACGCAATGGTCAAGAAAAATCAAAGTCCAGTGGAAATGGCACAAAGTCAGACAGGTGTCAAGGAATATACGGATTATTCAGTGTTAATTGCGGGAACATTTGATAAAAATATGCTGGATGCAATTAACGAAGGGGCCGAGGCTGAAAATATCGTTTATGTTGATGAAGTTGTTGCAAATGAAAAACATAAAACAGAAATTGCGCGTGAAAGAATGTCTGCGGTTTATGAACCGGGGCCCAAGGTTTGTCGTATAACCAAGACAATTTATCCATGTGTTGGATATGATTCTGCGTTTAATTCAGAATCTACATCATGGAATGCAGCGGCGCATGTAACGGTTGCAGGTACGGGTGGTGGATTTGAGGCAGGCGGTTCGGAATCTTCGACCAAGTACGTTGGTAAATATTGTTCGCAATATGCAGAGCCGTTGATTACGGAACAGATAATTAATTTTGCAGATGAAAATGTTATTGCGGGTAATATAACACGCAGTAATGTTACGTCAATGGTTGTTAATAATAATCAGGTTACAAATTCTACGTCTACTTCTGTTGGGGTATCGTTAAGTGCGGATGTAAGTTCGGATCAAATTACAAATATTGAAAATAATAATGGTACTATTAACAATAATGGTAGAGGAACGGTTAATACAAATAAGAAATAGTAAAAATGTCCGTCATTGACGGATGTTTTTTTATAATTTTACTTGATTTTCTGGTTTGTGTGCGGTATTATCTGGGCACGCACTTGGTGCGAAGAACACAACCGTTCTGCAAAAATTTGTGTCTGGATGTATGTCCGGTCTGGCGCAGACGGTGAGGATAATAACACAAAACAAAGGAAAAAATCATGGCATTGCCAACATTTACAATGAAACAGTTGATGGAAGCTGGTGTGCATTTTGATCACCATACACGTCGCTGGAATCCATTGATGACACCATATGTTTATGGCGTTAAAGATAAAATTCACATCATTAACTTGAACAAAACAGCACCGTTGTTGCATCGTTCTTTGGTTGCATTGGAAGCAATCGCGGCCGCAGGTGGCAAGGTTCTGTTCGTTGCAACAAAACATCAGGCCAAAGATATTGTTAAAGATGCAGCTGAACGTTGTGGTCAGTTTTATGTTAACAATCGTTGGTTGGGTGGTATGTTGACTAACTGGACTACGGTTTCTCAGTCAATTCGTCGCTTAAAGAAAATGGAAGCGGATATTGCGAATGCTGACAAATTGGGCTTGACCAAAAAAGAAGTCGGCGTTATGACCAAAGAAGTTGAAAAATTACGTGGTATCTTTGGTGGTATCTTGGAAATGCACGGTACCCCACAGGCGATGGTTGTTATTGATGTGCCACGTGAAATGAATGCCGTACGTGAAGCCAAAAATTTGGATATACCAACAATCGCTATTTGTGATACAAATGCGAATCCAGAAATGGTTGATTATCCTGTCCCAGGTAATGATGACGCAGCACGCGCAACACAGTTGTATTGTGATTTGTTCGTTGATGCAATCTTGTCTGGTATCGAAAAACGTTTGGGCGGCGCAGCAGGTAAAAAAGTTGAATCTGATATGCGCGCAGATGCAGCAGATGAATTAGAAGATGATATCAAAGAAAAAGAAGCAAAAATCAAATCTAAGACATCCGAAGCACGTGCAGAACGTCGCAGCAAATTGGCAGACAAAGCAGATAAATAATATCTGTGGTCTTAATCGCGCAGGGGTAACCCTGCGCAAATAAATTATTAACGGGAGAAAATTACAATGGCAGAAATTACAGCAAAATTAATTCAAGAATTGCGCGAAAAAACATCCGCAGGTATGATGGATTGTAAAAAAGCATTGATTGAAAATGACGGTGATATCCAAGCTGCTGCAGATTGGTTGCGTCAAAAGGGTATTGTCAAGGCGGCTTCAAAAGCAGGTCGTGTTGCAGCGTCTGGTTTGGTTACTGTTGTTAAAACAGATGGTATGGGTTGCGTTGTTGAATTAAATGCAGAAACAGACTTTGTTGCAAAAAATGAAAAATTCCAGAAATTGGTTGCAGATGTTGCTGCCAAGGCTGTTGAATTGGATGGAAATTTTGATGCAACAATGGATGCTGTGAAAGATGATATCGCTGCAACAATTGCAACAATTGGTGAAAATATGAATTTGCGTCGTATCGCAAAAGTAAATGGTGATAAAATCTTTACTTATATTCATAATGCGTTGGTTCCAGGTATGGGACAAATTGGTGTTGCTGTTGCAATCAATGGTGACGATGCAAAAATCGATGAAATTGGTTCCAAGGTTGCAATGCATATTGCAGCAAATAAACCTGAATTTATGACAATTGCTGATGTTGATCCTGTTGCAGTTGAACGTGAAAAGAAAGTGTTTATTGAATCAGGTGCAACAGCTGGTAAACCAGAAAACATCGTTGAAAAGATGGTAGAAGGCCGTATTAAAAAATATTATGGCGAATCTGTATTAGAAGAACAGCCATTTGTTATGGATCCTTCTAAGACAGTAAAAGATGTTGTTGCAGAAGCTGGTGGTAAATTGGCTGGTTTTGCATGCTTTGTGTTGGGCGAAGGTATTGAAAAACGTGAAGATAACTTGGCAGACGAAGTTGCAAAAATGTTAGCGTAATAACAAATAAAAAAATCCCCGTTTGGGGATTTTTTTTATGTCTTTATTCTGGTAATTCTGTTGGGGATGATATGATTGTTATGCCGTCTGATTCCCACTTTTTGATTAAATCGTCAATGTCTAAAATATTTTTTGTTTCCAGATATAAAACAGGTGTTACATTGTGTGTCTGTGCAATGTTTTGGACCGTTTTTATTGGGGATTGACGTGTTTTTCCACTGGCGAACCAATTGTCTTCGTCTGTTACCCAAAAGTCATTGTCGTCATGTGTTATGATGGCGTGTTTTTTTGTTATAATCACATCTTGTTCTGTTTTGTATTCTTGGTTTTTTGTGTCCAGATATTTTGTTATTGTGTTGGTTATATTTTCTGGTTGTGTTGGTGTGCTGTCAAAATTTATTTCTGAAAACACAGGCGCTGACATTGTGTCGGGTGTATTTTCATTGTCAAACTGGATATCAAAATCTGTTGGCAGTGGTATTGTATCACCAAGGTCGTTTGGGGTGTCTGTAAATGTGTCTTGTGCGTTCAAGTTTTTCGGCGTTTCAATGTGAATTAATTGTGTCTTTTTTAATGCGCGTGCAAAACTGTTTTGTATCTCTAACGGTATTGCGGGGTTGATTGTGACAGTGTTTACAGAATCAGAAGATTGTGTTTCTTTTGTTTCTGGGGGTGTTGTTGGGGCAGGTGTGTTTTTTTGTGATGGTTCATCTGGTGCCCACAAGTCAATAAAAAATTTCGGAATTTTTAATGTTGGTAATTTAATCAGCATTTCTTTTTTCTTGATTACCAGTTTTGTTGTGGCGATGTACAAAGGAATTATTGCAAAGATAAACATCGTGAATATAAAACCGCCAAAGCCACTTAGGCGGGCATGTAATAATACTTGCCATTGGTGTAAGTTAAAAATATTAAAGTTGAATAAAATATACGATATTGTCCATACGAAAAAACAGTACCATAATGTCCATGATATGGTGTGTTTATTGTTGTTAAAAAGTTCGAATATTTTACTCATATTTTTATTATAGACAACACAAAACGTTTGTCAAATATAAAATAAATGTTTATTTTTTTATTTCATTGTTAAAAAAGTCTTTTTTTGTTTGTTGTTTTATGGCATAATATAACAGATAAATAGGGAGGATATTTTTATGTCTGGATTATTGAGATTGTTTGGTTTGTCTGCGATTTCTGCTGGAATTTGCGCGTTTGTCTTTTCTGCGGATGCGGTTCAGGCCACGGGACGTAACGCTTATAATACGGTGCGTACGACAGCGGGTGCTGGTGCAACAACAACTGCGCGTATGCCCAGTATGCCGACATTGCCGATAATTTCTGTTGGAAATATATCCCAAGGAACAAATGCTCCGGTGCCAAATCCATCCCCAGATCCAGCGCCGTCCCCATCGCCGTCGCCAATTCCACCAGTTGAACCTGTGCCGGATAAACCAGTTAGTGATTGTCCAGATGGTAAACCGCGTAATTCAGATTATACGGTTGAAATGTGTATGACGGATATTATGAATTGTATTAATAATGGTGCTTTGCCAAATGGTTTGAACGATATGTTTAACGAAGATGTTCGTAATTCTATTGTTAATGGTATGCGCCTGTGTTCTGTTCAAGTTGATAGATGTGTAACAGATGTCAGACGTGATTGTACGAATGTTTATCGTTCTGCGGCGGATGTTTGGATTGATTTTAATTCACGTCGTGTACAGCCGGAATATTATAATTTTGTCTTGCGCAAGACTGGTTTGACACCAAATCAGGCCGAAAATACATGTTTGTTGTTGGACAGAAATACTTATGGAAATTCATTTACAGCGGTTAATTCGTCTGGGGTAACAACGTCTGAATATAATCAACAGGTTGGTGCATATAATTCCCAACAGGATGGAACACTGGTAAAACAGAATCCGTTGGGGGTAACTGTAAATACAAATGGTGCAGTTGATGCACAGCGTGGACATTATGCGCGTTGGGATGCGACGACTGCGACATGTTATATCCGTGTTGCTGCATATAACAAGGATAAACAGATTACAAACAGCTGGTTGTTTGGTGGTGCCGGTGATGACAGACTGGCCGAAGTTTGGAAGCCTGCTGGCGAATCGTTTAATTGTAACAAGGATTTGTTTGGTTTTAGTTTGATGAAGGATACTGCAACAGCTGCTGTTGTTGGTATTGGTGGTGGTGCCGTATTGGGTGTCGGTATTGGTGCAATTGCTGGACACGGCGATCGTAATTTTGACTGTTCTGATGATAAAAATCGCGAGAAATTGTTCGAAGTGTTAAAGAAGTCGGGCAATATTGGTGTATTAAATGCTTATCTGGATAATCAATTGAGTACAGTTGGTTCTGGTATAAGTGAAGCACAATGTCAAGAAGTTGCGAAGCTGTATGATGTTTATGCAAAATATGAATCTGCTGTTTCGGAATGTGAAGAAGCGGGGGTTAATATCAGGGCTACTTTTGAGGCGAAGTTGGAATGTTCAGGCTATGATAATATAGATGATTGTTTTGCGGCAGCAGGTGAACCATTTACACAGTGTCAAGGTCAGGGATATACTGCTCAACAGTGTGTTGAGTTCTTGGCGAATCAATTTAAAGCTGGTACGTTAACCGGTGCAGAAACAATTGTTGCTGGTAACTGTTCGTTTAACATGTTAAATAAAGAAAAAGCCAGAACGAACGGTATTTATTGTACAGCACAAAGTGGTTGTGTGCCATATACCAGTGTTCGTGCTGATTTGAATAAGTTGGCGCCAATTATGTCAGGATTAGATTTGTTACAGGGTGAAAAATCTAATTATGGTAAATCAATTGGTATCGGTGCTGCGGCGGGTATTGGTGCCGGTGGTTTGGCGACCGCAATTACAGCATTGGTAGAACAGGGGAATATTAATTGTCGTGTTGGTGATGGTTTGGCACAGGTTGGGTTGAACAAGTCTTATTCAATTGGTAATTTGAAAGACTTTTATGTAAAGTGGAATTTACGTTTGCCAGATGTTATTGGGCCAACAGCATTGATTACGGATTGTCAGTCTTGGAAAAATACATGTGCGACATTCTATGACAGAAATCAGTGTAATGCAGCGCAATTTAACTATAAACCAGCAGGTGCGCCAACGGTAACATTGGTTCCAACTGCGTGTCAGATGTCGGGCAGTGTGTGTGTGGAAAATTATTCTGTGGCAAAATCGCACGGTGCATGTGAATAAAAAAAATCCCCAGTTTGGGGATTTTTTTTATTTGTATGCAATAATGATGTTTTTTTTGTTTTGCTACGGTATGGTAGGCGGGGCTTTTGCTGCTCGGGATGATAAAGTGGGGGCGGGGAAATATTGTTTTGGTGGGTATGCGGAAATAAAAAAATCCCCGTTCGGGGATTTTTATTTTTTTATTTAAATATACTGCTTAAATCAAGGTCCTTGAAATCGTCGTATTTTATATTTTTAAAATCTGTGTATGTTTGTCCTTGGTCTTTATTAATTGTTTCTAATATTTTTTTGCAGTCGTCTGTGTTGGGGTTTTCTTCGCAATTATAATCAGATACCATCTTTTTCAGACTGGAAAAATCTTTGCGTTGGCAGCCGGTTTCGTCGTTGAATTTATAACCGTCTGTACATTTACACAGATTGGTTGTTTTGTTCCAAGTACCCTTGGTTGTTGTGCATAATTTTTCGCCCAGTTCACGTTCTGCCTTGGATCGGTCAATGGCGCGATCTATTGCGCCTGATGTCAAAGCGCCAACACCGATGCCCATCCCTGCGCCCAGCATTGCAGAAGATGCAGATGTTTGTTCGCGTGTCAGGCGGTATGCGTTTTCTTTGAATGTTGTAACGTCAATGCCGAACCAGTCAGGTGTGCAACTGAATGATGAGCCTGCGTATGCTTTTTTAGATGCAAATAATGTGCCTTGGTCGCCGGCGTAAAAGTTTATAGTATAGACGCAATCCAGTGTGCGTTCGTCAAACATTGCACCCAATGTTTTACACGTTTCTGCCATTTTGTCGCGTAATTCATACAGGCGTTTTTCATCGCGTGTAATTGTTTTTTCTGCATCTTGACGAAGTGTGCCAAAAACACCCATTGCGCGCGCGGCCAGTCCATTGTCTTGTTCTTGACATGAATCTGCAATTTGTTTGCACTTTGCAACCGCGGCGTCACCAGCGGTTTTTCCCAGACATTTTGTAAACTTTTGTCCGCATTCAGCGATTATGCAGTTGTTATAATCGTTTCCGCAACCAACAATAGAATTGTATAAAGCTAGTTGTTTGTTTGCGTCGCGGTCGGCCTTGATTTCTGTTGTGAATAATCTGTATTCTTCGCCTGTGCATTCGATTTTTAGACGGCAGTTATCCATCTTGCTGCCCCAGGTTGTGTCTGTATCGTTTGCGCATTTTGAAAAATCCTTTCCGCATTTTTCTTGCATACATGCACGAAGATTTTGGTCGCATAAATTTTTCCCGTTACTGAATGCGCGTTCTTGCGCTTGTGAATTAGCTGCGGTGGCGTCGCGTGCGTCCAGTGCAGCGCGTTGTTCACGTATTTTTTTTGCCAATTCTGTGTCGGCGCTGTTTTCGTTGGCAAAGCTGTCTGCCAATGCCTCAGAAAATTGGCTTGCTTTGTTTTCAACATGAATTTCTGGTTCAAATGCTTTTGTTTCTGTTTCTTTTTTGTTTTCTGCGATTTGTTCTTGTTGTGCGGTCGCAACGCGTTGTGTTGATGCGCGTTGTGCTGCAACAGATGGTCTTTTTGCGCGTGATACAACCGCTGCAGCATTTGTCACGTCGCAGTGCAAAGCTGCGCATATCATAATTATTATGCTGGCGGATATTCTTTTAAGATGACGTGTTGTTTGCATTTTTTTTATGTCTAGTCCAGTGTTGTACATGCGGATTGATAGAACTTGCACAGGCTGGCTGCGGCGGATTTTTCCGACTCAAAGTCAGTGGCGCATTTATTTGGCATATTGTTTTCACATACTGTTGCAATACAATTGTTGTATGCACTGTTGTCTTGGCAGCCAGATATTATTTGTTTCAGTTTCTTGTCGCGTGCGTCCGCGTATGTGGCGACGATCTGTTTTAGTATTGTGTCCGCGTTCTTGATTGCGGTGTCGCGTGATGCAATCAATGTTTCGCGCAGGGCAGATATATGTTCGTCACAGCCACCAATCTGTACGCTGCAATCAGAAAAATGTTTGTTAAAGTCGGTGTCCGATTCGCATTTACGCCAGTCAGACAAACATTTGTTGTCCGCAATGATGCATGCTGTTATTGTAGATTCGCATTCGGATTTGGATTTTGTTTTTGTAATATTTTCTTGAATCTTTTGTAATTGTGCAGATATGCCGGCCGCAGTACAAGATTGTTCAATCAATTTGTCGTATGTATCAGATACGTCGTCGGGTGTACATCCGGAAACCTTGGTAATACATTGTTTTGTTGCCCAAGCATAACGTTCACCAGGGTCGGTTGGTGCACTTTTTAAATCTTTTTCTGAAATATTGTATTTTGCAGAAGAACCAACGTTAACACTGCGCATTCCTTTGGGTGTCTGGGGGGTGCCGGCGTCCGATGTGCCACAATATTGACAGCGTGCAGATGGATTCGCAGAAATATTCAGTGCGCATACGGAATCCAGACACTTTGTCAAGTTCGCACGCGAACAAGTTGTTGCGGCGTGGGCCCCAAAACATATGGTTAATATCGGTAAAAAATATAGAATACGTGTGTGCATTTTCTCTCTTGGTGAAGATTATAACAAATATTATAATTGCGCGCAAAGAAAAAATAAAAAAGTTTTAACAAACACTATTGACAAATGCTTCTTGTTTGTCTATAATGAGGGTATGAAGTAATAAAAAAGGATAATGTATGAAAAAAAATGATTTGAAAAAATACGCATTCATTGTTGGTTCTGGTTTTGTAACATTGTTTGGGACTACGGGATGTACAGAAAATAATACTTATAACAATGACTGTTGTTCTGATACATTACGTTATGTTATTGTTAAACCGGGGCAAAAATATGTTGTCCCAGGTAATGTTGTTAATTTGGGCGAAGGTGCGGTAAATAATGGTAATATCATTATTATAAATGACAATAGTGTGAATTATAATGATGTTGCACCAGTAAAACCAGCGCCAGTAAAACCAAAACCAGCGCCGGTAAAACCAAAGCCTGCACCAGTGCAACCAGTACGACCTGTAAAACCGGTACAACCAGTGCAACCAGTACAACCGGTGCAACCAGTGCAACCAGTACGACCTGTAAAACCAGTGCAACCAGTGCAACCAGTGCAGCCAGTACAACCAGTACAGCCAGTACAGCCGGTACAAAGGGCAGAAGGCTATGCCAGGGTAGTTATCGAATACAATCAATGTATCCGATAAAAGGTTTTTATGTGTTTAAGGTCCGTCCTGTCAGGGCGGACTTTTTTGTTTTTTTCTGGACTTGTTATGGGGGGTATGATAAAATTTATCTGTAATAAGTAAGAGAATGTAGTTATGAAATTTATCAAAGCTTTTGTTTTTGCACTGTTTTTTGCACCTTGTGTGTCGTTCGCGGCATCTAATGATTTTATGGTGGCGGCACAGTTGTTGGCTGCGGCAAAAAATGCAGATGTACAGCAGGTACAGTTGTTGGTAAATAATGGGGCTGATGTTAATTATGTTGATGCAACTGGGTTGTCTATTGTATGTACGGCTTTGTTAAATAACGATATTCGTGCTGCGCAGATTTTGCAGATGTATGGGGCGGATGCGTCAAAGTGCGATAATCAAATTAAAAAGTACAAGAATAAAAACAAGGTCAGGGATGCGGGGGGATTATTCAGTGGACTGTCGTCAGTGCAGACGCTATCATTGGCGGCGGCAGGGGCCGCCGTTGTCGTAGGGGGCTTGTTTTTGTTGACAGATGCTTTTGATCCTGGAAATGATAATGATGCGGGTGGTGCAGGTGGTGGCGGCGGAAACACAGATGAACCGTCTGGACCGGTTACGCCAGGAGCTGCGGGGTTAAAGGTGGCGTATGGGCCTGCGTATATGAACGCAGATGGCACGATGACCCAAGATGATACGGTGTATCAAAATAATTTGACAACATGGAATCCCAGCTATGGCGGTTTACGTCAGCTGGATTTTGATTATTTCAGACCAGATGTTCAGGCAGCTAATAATTTTTATGTCGATGGTATCAAGGTGCCTGTACAGAATTATTTGTTGATGATGCACGGGTATTCTGCGTTTGCAAATGGATATATGGGAAAAACAATCTTTCGTGAAAAAACAAATCATAACCCTGTGCCAGTTGGAAATGCCGCAGGTGGTGGTGAACCTGTGCGTGTCGGTCTGATTACAGCAAACGGTTTAAACCCAACAGGGTCGGCGGGACGTGCCGAAGGCGTTTTGTTCGCAGCCAGTGCAGCAACAGATGCAAATACTTTTTTGGTCGATAAATATTTGAATTATGAAAATCCTGTAAATAATGTTTTGGGGGCAGAAAAAAATAATTTTGATTTGTCTGGCAGTGGTACTGCAATGAATCCGTTCGCAACGGCGTATGACAGTGCGCTGGGCAAGATTGTTGCAGGTTGGGAATCTGGCGGACGTTCTTATGGCGACTTTTATGGTTTTGTGCCAAATGGCAGATTGGCAATTCACAGAACAGGAAATGGTAAACAGTGGGCGGATGTTGAAAATCCAACCGAAGGGAATGCTGTTGGAACTGTAACAGATACAGATGTAAATAATAAAATTAGTGCAGGTGATACAATCGTTTTGGATGAACAATCTTATCTTGTGTCTTTGGCAACGGATTCTGCGGTTGTAAGACCGGTGATTACGGTTAATGGTACAAATTATGATGTTGCACAGAACAGTAATTTGTTGGTTGCGAAATGCACTGGGGATAATTGCACGGATGTGTCTGATATCGCGATATATCAAGGAACGGATGGTTTGTATTATATTAATACATCTGGTGGAAATGGCGCTGATAGTGTCTTGGTGTTGGATGCGGGTAATTTATATGCGCAAAAAGAATTAGTAGATGCTGATTATAAAAACTTTCAGGCGTTGTATAATTCGCGTAATGATGGCGCAGATGTTATCGCAAACGTTTCTGTTATTGTGCCTGCGCGTGAAAATGATTACTTGACGATACGCGATATGCCTGCGTTTTTGGCATTAAGCTCATTGGCTGATATCGAAGATTTTAAAAATCAGATAGATGCTGTTTATGAAAAAAATTCATTGGATGCGACATCCCAAGGTGCGTATGCAAATCTGTTATTTAATTCTTATGGATCTTCTTCGCCGATAATGGTTATGCCAGCAGGTGAATATGTTTTAAAAGTTGGTGATGTTGTTAAGTCGCCGTCTGTTTTGGATGCAACATTTGAAAATTATGCACCGTTGTTGTATGGCGCGAATTTAAATCAGCGTTTTATGACAGTCGTTGCTGTTATGCAATCAAATGGTACCGACAGTGCTGATTCTATTGCAGATTATGGTAATGGCGGTGGCGAATTTGGCAAGCTGTATTTATCAATGTGGTCTGATGCAGAAACAGATACAATGTATTCTTCACGTAAATGTGGTGTTGCAGGCAGTGGGGCAGGTGGTGTTGACCCATGGTGTTTCGCAGCTGCGGGTGCAACCGCAGAAATGGCAACTGCAGCGGCAGCAGGTGCGGTGGCTTCGGTTCAGGCGGCATTTGATTATATGTCAAACGAACAGGTTTATCAATTGTTGGCATTGACTGCGGATGGTTATTTGTTGGGGACAGATGCGTCGGGGGCCGCATTCCAACCAGATACGCTGGCGGCATATTTGCAGGCAAAATATTCTTTGCCACCAGAATATTATCAAACTTCATTAAGTGCAGATGAATATTTGAAAGCTTTTGCAGATGTGTATGGATATGGCTTGATTAACCTGGAACGTGCAATGACGCCGGGAAAGTCTGTTTATTATTATAATGGTAATCGTATTGTTTCTGCAGATGGTAATGCGTATTGGCGTTCTGCAACTAATACGACATTCAGACCGTCTGCTGTGTTGAATTTGCGTGGCGCGTCTGTCAGTGCACCGTTTTATGATGTGGTACAAAGTGTTGATGGCAAGATGACTTTGCCACGTGTTTGGAAAAACGAATTTGCGATTGGACCAACGGATAAAAGCGGTTTGTATATGGGGGATGTATTGGGCGAATTGAAAACACGTCGTGAAAATGATGTGCAAACTATGGTTGGTAATATCGGATTGTCAATGGCAATGTCAGAACGCGCGTATGATGATAATATGAACGGGCTGGATAATTTAAGTTTAGGTTATGCGTATGGAAATTGGGGATTTGGTGCGGATTATCAACGTTATTTTACAGATGGAGAATCGCGTTTTGATGGATTGGCAAATCCGATATTAGGATTGGCGTCAAATGTTATTTCTTCGGATGTGAAATATATGTATGGAAACTGGATGTTTGGTGGTCGTGTTTTTTCTGGGGCGATTACAGATGAAGGTTTGCTGGAAAATGACCCTGCGATTTCTGCGCAATATATGCCTGCTAAGTTGGGATTAATTCAAGGAGGCAGTGCGGATATTGCATGGAAAAACGGCGCGTTAAATATTGGAACGTCCATAGGTTTTGTTCGTGAATCAGATACTTTGTTGGGGGCGCAGACGGGTGGTCTGTTGAATTTGGGGGCCGGTGATACAACATTTATTGACGCGGTTGTTAAATACAATTTATTTGAATCTGTAAATTTTGTGGCGCGCGCAACATTTGCCAGAACGGTTTCAGATGCATCGGGGGATGTTATTTTGGGACTGGGGGATATTTATTCTGATTCTTTTGCGATTGGTGCAAATGTTGGGAATTTTGAGTTTGCAGTTTCTCAACCGCTGGCAATCGTTAATGGCGATTTGCAGTATGCGTATGCAGATTATCGTGTGACAGGTGATGAAATGTCAGGTTATGTATTGGATATTGCAGATGCTTATGTTGCGGATTTGTCGCTGAAACCAGATTCCAGAGAATTACGTTTTTCGGGGACATATCGTCATAAATTTGGTGAGTTTACAGATGGTGCGTTTGGATTTATTTATCGCGTGAACCCAAATCATACAGATGATTTTGGTAATGAATCTGTATTTATGATGAAATTAACCCATCGTTTAGGTATATAAAAAAACCGGCGTTGCGCCGGTTTTTTTAATTGGCAAAATATTTTGATTTTTGTTGTTGTGAAATAGAATACATTTTTTCAAATAATTTTTCTGCATCAGATTGGCTGGCCACGGTTGTGTCAGAGTTTGGATTGTATTCCGCGCCATTTAAAATGATTAAGCGGTTTGGCAATATTTCACTGTTGCCACATTCAATATAATAACGTGCAGAATCATAATATTTTCCGTAACACTTACCGTTCAGTACAGCTGCGTAACCATCGTTTGCCAACTGTTTACATGTTGGTTGATTTTTATATACTATTTCACCATTTGATAATACTTCATCAGCGTTATCAAGAATCCCGTTACACCATATGTTTTTGTATTCGCCATTTACCATCGCCATTGTTCCGTCCTTGTTTAATTTTCTGCGACCGAAACATTCGTTGGCATTATCTAACAGGTCTGTGTCAAAATCTGAACTGATACCTTGTTTTCTTTCTATGGCTTTCTGAGATATTAATTTTGCAGTTTCACCAACGGGGTTTAATGCGTTGGGGCAAATATATTTCATTCCACGACAATTACTGTCCGTGTCCCAGATTTGGAAATCAATTCCAGTGCCACCGGATAAATAACATTTTGTTGTGTCCAATTTGCATACGGTTGGTTGTTCCCACCATTGATTGGCGTTTGCATTGGTAATTGATGCGCATATAATAAAAATTGTCGAATATAAAAGTGTGTTTTTCATTATTTTTTTCCTCTTATTTCCATGTTGCTTCTAGTGTTACCTGTCCCCCATCTATATCGGTTAGATTTGTTACTGTGGCACCGTCTTGATATATGATGTTGTTTAGTTTCCAACCATTGAATTTGCCACCACTTATACCGGTGCTTCTGTGTATGGTTATGCTAAAATTATTGTTACGTAGTGTGCACTGTTTTCCGTAAGTGCATACAGTTGGTTCCATTGATCCTGTTGGTTTTTCGCATGTATGTTCGCCGCAGTGCTTACTAGAATTTTGATATATGATAGTATATGTTTGTTCGTTTGCCTGGCCTTTACAGTATCCCCATTTTGTGTTTGCAGATGTTTTCTCGTAAAATAATTTATATAATGAATCGCCATTAATATCGTGAAGTCCGTCAGATATGGAATGTTCGGGGTTTGTGCCGATGTCTTTCCATTCGGTGTCAACCCACAGACCGCCAAGACGTTCACATTCTGCGGATAATTGTTTTGACATATCTGCGCGTATTTGATCCATCATTTTGTTTACGTCTTGTAATACACTTTCTGGTAATATGGGGTTTTCAGTTGTTGCTTCGGATGGTCTGATGCACATTTGTTTCGCGTATTTGACCATCAGTTGATATAAACTGCCAGGGTAATCTCCACATTTAGCATATTTTGTCAGGCTATCAGCTTTTATAGCCAATTCTGGAGCATCTTTTCCTCCTACGCATACATATCCGCCTGGACAGCCTCTGCATATTGTGCCGTTGGATTCTGTGTATTTATAATAAGCTTCAAATATGCCGTCGGCGGGGTTAATTTCTCCTTTATATTCATTTGTTCCCGGATGTATATTTGCCAGATAAAAACCTGTATTACAACTGGTGTATCGTTTTTGGTATCCACATGAATAGTGGCTTGGGGTTTTTTTTACGGGACTTCTTGGTATTTCGGTTGTTATTGTTATGTTTGGAACACTTGTTACGTCTTGGCATGTTATGTTGTTATTTACAGCTACGTTCATGTATTTCTGTTCGCCAGGGGCGTATGTACGACAACTGTAGGGGTATGCGTGTGTAGAATCGTTGCTGGGAACAAAACATTGTTTTTTTGCAAATGCCTGTAATGCGTCAAAACATTGCTGTGCAATTTTTTCATTTGTTATTTCGTGCATTGTGTTAACCAATTTTTCCATGCCTGTGCTGCCACCACCGTACAAATTGCTGCATGCGTTTAATTTTTCCTGACACATTTGTTCGGACAATTCCAGACGCATACCGTATGTTGTTTCGTCGGCATTTTTGCTGAAATCCTTTAACGATTTGTTTTGTTCGTCATAACAAGTGTTCACAACGTTCAGGCATTCGTCTTTGACATTACGGATTCTGTCATGTTGTCCCTGATATATTTCTGTAAGTGCCTGACGTATGAATTCGTCCCATACTGTGTCTGATACGTCGCGACAAGTGTCTAAACTGGTAGATGCGAATTTACGCATGTTATCCAATTTACTTATGGTCATACGATTGGTCGGGTTTTTTAATATGTCACCAGATAAAGATAACATATTTTCCAACTGAAAGAAATCTGCTGTGTATATAGGTTCGCCAGTTGTATAGTTCAGATATTTTCCTGTGATATCCAGACAGTGTACATAATCTGTGCCGCATGCAACATCAGATGTAACGTCTTGTCTGACGCGGGCAATGCATTCATTGATTGTCAAAGAATTATGGGCGTCGTAATTGTTCAGGCGTGCCAGATTCATATCACGTTCTGTGGAACGTATGTCAGAATTTGCAGCAGTTAATTTTTTGTCCAGACTGTTTTGTAATAAAGAACAATCGTTTTCAATGTACATTCCGTATGCAGAAACAACCATTGTACGTGTTGCATCGGATTGACATACGTCTTTGACCATTTCGGAACATTGGGCGTGAACTGCGTTGTATAACGCTTCGCCGGTCAGGTTTGCAATATTGTTTCCGCCGGCTAAATCAACGGTTTCCCATATCGCGCTGATATCACCTGCGATATCTAATGTGCCTTGGTTGGACAGCGAATTACTTTTTGTTTTTGATAAAACTTCGCTGATGCCGGCTAATTGTTTGGCACTGTTGGATGTGTCTTTTGCGTTTGCCTGTGCGATTTCGCCAGCACTGGCAGACAGCATCGCTGTTACTTCGGCACTGGTCTTGTCAATGACAGACAGATTTAAGTCTTTGAAATCTTGTAATTGAGTTGTTGCCTGACCAAGTGCGTTTTCACGTGTTATTATGTCATTTAAACGCGAAGAACATACGCATCTGCGGTATGTGTCGTCGTTTGATGCACAAAATTGATCCATACATGTAAAATATGCGTCGCGACATGCGGTGTATCCGGTGCCGAGTGCACTGGATGCGGTTGGCGATAATGCAGCGCGTGCGATTGTCGAAGCAATATTTGCGGTGTTTTTTGCACTGCGTGCGGATGATGTTTTTTTTGTGGCGCTGCGTGCGGTGGTTGTTGCAGTTGTGTTTTTTGCGCTGCGTGCGGTTGAATTTTGCATCGCACTGCGTGCAGCTGTTGTTTGGATGGCGGTGCTGCGTGCGCTGGATGTATTCTTGATGCTTGTGCTGCGTGCTTTGTTTTCAGTACTGTCTGCACGGGCTGTGGAAACACGCTTGGTTTCAGTTGAACGTGTTACGATTTTTTTTACGTTGTCTGTCGTTGCGCTGCGTGCGACAGAATTGCTGTCACGAACAGCAGCGTTGGCACCGCCAACGCATAATGCAATGGATATAATGTATAATAGAATCCTTGTCATTCCGAATATATAAATATATTCTATCAAAATAAGAAGGTTCAGACAAGGGAAATGAATAGTTTTTTGTAATAAAAAAACCGCAGTCGCGGTTCTTTATTTTCTTATGCGTTTTCTGTGCCAGTCTTGTTGCGTTCAACAAACGTTATGCGACCCTTGTCCAAATCATAAGGGGTCATTTCAACGCGTACGCGTTCGCCAACATTTACCCAAATGCGTGCCTTGCGCATTTTGCCGCAAACAGTCGCCAAAATCTCGTGCCCGTTTTCCAGTTTAACACGGAACATTGTGTTTGGCAGTTTGTCTTCGACTGTGCCACTAAAAACAATTACATCGTCTTTTGCCATAAATTTTTGTCCTTTGGCTGGTTGTTTTTACTGGTGTTATGATATTGTTTTTGTGTATAAAAATCAAGTTGTTTTTATATGCTTGCACGGGGCAAGATTATCTGATAAAATATCTTCATAGTATGCTATATCATTATGTAGGAAGGGCCCAATGAAACTAGGAATTTTAGTGACTTTGTTGTCGTTGATACCGTGTGTGTCTGGCGCGGCTGCGCGCGATGATTCTGCACGTGTCGGTGTAAAACGTGCGTCTGCCAGTGGGGTGCGTGCGCCGTCGATGACTGCGTTGAAAACGACTGCGATGCTTGGTGCGGGGGCGGCGGTAGTGTCTGATGCGGCGAAGACATCGGTTGATACTGCTGGGGATGAATCTGCGACAACGACATCGGGTGGCGATTGTCGTGATGCGTATCGTGCCTGTATGGATGAATTTTGTCTGTTGGATGAGTCGGAAGGTTATCGTTGCGCCTGTTCTAATAATATAAATGCGTCAAAACCGTTGATTTTAGAAATTCAAAATATCCAAGCCGAAGCAGATAAGTTATATACCGAGGGTGTAGAACGTGAAAAATTGGGTGCCACGGCGGATTTGGTTTTTGGTAAAGAGAAAGAAACAAATGAACTTGCGGAAAGTATAAGAAAATCGGGGGATATTTATAAGGATTGGCTGGAATCGGATTTAGATTCGGACAGTGATATTGGCGATGCTTTGTATGAAATGGCGTCTGGTTATTGTGCAGCGGAATTAGAAAAATGCGGTGATGCCAAGGCAGAAATGGAACAAGCGTTATATACACGTCAAATTGTCTCGGACTGTAAGGCTTTTAATTCTTATTTGGCGGATCAGAAGATAAATGCCCAGGCAAATAAACGCACGGCCGAGGCGGCAGTGCGTCAAGCACGTTTGTCTATGTTGGATACAACAAATAAGTATAATACAGGTGAGTGTTTGTTGGCTTATCGTGGTTGTATCGCGGACAAAGGTGGTTGCGGAACAAATTTTGAAAATTGTTTAAATGCTGATTTGTTGGAACGACGTGCACGTGCGTGCGACAATGTCTTGGATCAATGTATGTCTGTGCGAAAAGATGTAGCTGCCTTATGGGAAGAAGAGGCACAAGATATCTTGGTTGAGGCAAATAAGTACGCGGATAAGTATTATCGTCAGACGTGCTTGGCACAGATTCAACTTTGTTTAGAAGATGGATGTTCGACAACAACAGATTCTACTTGTTTAAGTGATATAAAGGTAGCGGCTGGTGTTTGTCCTATTATTGAAGATTGTGATGCTAAAATCCCAGGGTTAAAGGATGTTGTGAAAGACAAGTTAGGTTACTTGCGTTTACAATTCTGTCAAAATGATGTTGATGCTTGTTTGCGTGATAAATGTGGGGCAAACTTTACGGCGCCAGAATGCTTGGGTAAATCAACAAAAACTATTATGGGTATGTGCCCACAGAACTTGTTCCCAACATGTAAAAATGAAACTGCGGACACTTTTACTGCGATTACAAGTTCTGCATTGTTGCAGATGGATTATAAAATGGTGCAGGGATGTATTAATCATTTCAGTAATTTGTTGGGACAAACATGTGGAACGGATATGAATTGTTTGCCATCTGATGAAACAGTTGCTGCACTGACCTATGAACAGTTAGTTGGTTCTGATAATAAGTTGAATTCTGAAAAAATTACGGAATTGCGTACGTCTGTTCGTAAAAATGCAAAAACAGCGGTTGATAACTTCTTTATAAAATTTGAAAATGAAACCACTGTTTTAGCATGTAAAAGTGCGATGACGGATGTTATTGATGCAAAACAAAAAGGCAACTCGATTGGAGATAGTGTATTTTCAACTGCAAAAATTATTGCTGAAATCAGTGCAGAAAATCGTGCATTGCGTGCATTGGAAACAAAAATTGCCGATATCTCACGCAAGGCAGATATCGAAGCAGCGCGTGATTTGTGTTTGGAAACGTACAAGGTTGAAACGCCTGATACCAGTGCGGATAATAAGAATTATAGTTATATAAAAAGCGTTTCGTTTGAACCTTCGTTAAGAAATTGTCATATTTGCCGTATTCAACAGGTTTGTGAGACGGGTGGTGAAACACAGGCGTCTGCGGGTCTGAAATCTGCCGCGGGTGGTTTGGCGGCTGGCGCGTCAATGGGTACAATGATCAGCCCAGGGTGGGGCACTGCAATCGGCGGTGCAATCGGTGCAATTGGTGCAGGATTGGCAGGTGGCTTGGGCGCGGGCGAAAAAGAATTTTGCCAGCAGATTGAAAGCTGTGAAGATGTTAATATGTAATCTTTGTTAATACGGAGAGGGAACCTGATGTCTTGGAAGAAAATATCTTTGTTGGGATTGATTGCTGTTGGGGTGCTGGCAATGCCGGACGTTTTTGCCGCAACTGCCAAAGTTACAAAACAGTCCGCGATTCAGGCTGGGACCAAGGTGCGTACCAAGGTTGATGTTACTGGTTTGTATGATCAGGAATGTTACGATGCCTTTTATGGGTGTATGGATCAATTTTGTATTTCCGATAATGAAAACGGTGGCAGTTGCGCGTGCAGTGATCTTAACGCTGAATATGAAACACAACTGGCAGATATTAAAAAAATGTTGGAACAGGCCGAATATGTCAGCACTGTAGAGGTTGAAAAAGTTCAGGCTGGTGCGGATGCGGATATTATATTCAAGGGAACCAGACAATATGATTCGGATGGAAATCTGATAGCTGTTGATGAATTAACCGAAGAAGAAAAGAAACAGCAAAAACGACAAAGTTTGATGGCGTTGTTTGAAAAAAATTACGACGAAGATGAAGATGTCTTTGCAGATGAAAGCGAAGAAGATATTTTCTCGAAAACGGGGGCGGCGTTGCACAAGGCTGCGGAAAATCTGTGTGTGCAGCAGGTGCCAGAAAAGTGCGAAAAAGATATAACTTTCTTGCGTCAGGTTTATGGACGTCAAATTACGTCTGATTGCAAAGGTTTTGAAAATAGTTTGGCAACACAGCGTAGGGATGCAGAAAAACAGTTGGCCAGTGCCGAAGCAGCAGTACGTTCCGCATTAAAAGATTCTTTGGCAGAATCGAACAAGTATGATTTGGGTACTTGTATGGTTGAATTTAAAAAATGTATGTTGACAGATGATGCGTGTGGTAAAGATTGGACCAAGTGCGTGTCAACAATCGCAGATGTTAATATGCAGGGTATAAAAGAAAATGACGTTTTTACAAGTGGAAATATGTCAAAATCTGCACAGAAAGCATATACAGGCAGTACTTATGGTATTGCAGCATCTACGATGGAAGGTTTGGATTCAAAACGTTTAATTTGTGAACGTGTCTTGGATAAGTGCGTGGCGGTACGTAACCAAGTTTGGCCGGCTTTCTTGCGTGAGGCGGCGCCTACGATTAAGTTGGCAGAGTTGACGGCAGAATCAAAAATGCGTCAGTCTTGTTTGACCGATATTTCCGATTGTATCCAGACAGCTTGTAAAGATGATATCGAAGGTAAAGGGGTCGCATCAATGGATGCCTGTTTGGCTCGTCCAGATATGGCACGCAGTTTTTGCAAGGTTGAAATTGAAAGATGTGAGAAAATGGAACCTCAAATCTGGGCTTATGTTACAGATAAGTTAAAGGCAATGCGTGTCGATGTTTGTACGCAAGAAGTCAAAGATTGTTTTACAGCAGATACACGTTGTGGTGCAAATTTCCAGAACTGTATCGGTATGGATTATGACTATATCCATGATATGTGCCCAATAGATAGTTTGGTCGTATGTAAACAAGATAATCCAAACTTCTCGATGGATGATTTGGATTCAATGTTGATGGGATTGTATTTGAATATTGATAATTCTGCATTGGATCAGTGTCAGGCATTGGTTGATGCAAAAATGACAGAAGTTTGTGGCAGCACAACAGATTGTAATAAATTTGCCGCAGATGAAATTATCGGTACAGGCAGTTTGCGTTCGCAAAAAGATGGAACAGTATATCGTGTAACAGGTATGATTTCATTTGGTTCAATCAAAATGGGCGATGCCTTTGGTTCGACTGATAATGGCAAACTGTTAAAAGCAGGACAAATTGGTGTTGAAGATTATTTGGCGCATGTACGTGAAGTTAATGAGAAAGTACCAGATAAAGATGCGATTATTTCTTCCATAGAAGCAGAATTGAATAATATCGCAGGTACAATTAATCGTACTATCCAGATGATAGAACAGGACCCAGAAATTCAGTTCTGTGTAAATGGGCGTGATTTGTCTCAAATTACAGGAGAATCCAAGAAAACAACAGCGCGTTTTCCGAATTTGTTAAATTCAATCAAAATGCAAATCGCAACTGCTGCGTTGCGTCAGGCCCAAGATAACTATAACAAAAAGTTCACAGATGAAGTGGCGCAGGCAACCAAGGATGCGTCTGCGGATATTGCGCAGTATATGTGTCAAATGTTGCCAACAAATCATGGTGCTGCAATTGGTGGGGTTAGCGAAGAAAAGACATCATTGGCACCACCGTATGCCATTAGCTATGAAGTTGGTTCTGGCTTGGAAAAGGCGTTGTTGGCCCAAGGTGGACGTGGCAGTAGCGCAACCAGTGGAACTGCGGTTATGGAATCTGGTCGTGAAACAGGTGAAGCAGAAAATATTATCAGTTCTATTTTGACACTGGGGTGGAGTACAATGACAGGTGATAAAGTTAAACAAGAAATCCCAGGTGGAACACGTGAAATGTGGTCTGTATTTAACCGTGAAACCAGAAATTGTCATTTCTGTACTTCTACGGTAACCAAGACTTGCAAGACTGTTCATAAAAAAGGATTCTTGGGAATTGGTGCAACCGATGAAATGGATTGTCAGGAATCACAGCCGGTTGAAAAGTGTGAAGATATACCAATGTAATAAAATGAAAAAAAGGGGGCATGAAGCCCCCTTTTTTTATACGGTTTTAGATGTTTATAGAAATAAAAAAATCCCCGTGTTTTTGGGGATCATTTTTATTATGCGGCTTGTTTCAGACCTGATTTGATCTGTCGTATGTATTTGCGTAATTCGTCAATTGGTACCAATGTTCCGTCTTGTTTTTGGGCAGACCAATAATCCCAACCGTTAAAGCTGACGCTGCGTTGCATTTTTGCAGCCATAACATGAATAGATGCCTTGCCGTATAGTTGATGGGTTAATTGTCCGTCTTGTGTTATCATAACGCGTTCGCCACGTGGACTGACCAATGTTTGACCTGTGTATAATAAGCCTGCATCCAGTAATTCTTTAAAGGCAACGCGTATCTCATCGCGTTTTGGTTTTGCAATTTCGATATCTGATAAATCCAGTGGTTTGATGTTTGCAATACGATTGCGCGCAGCAGAAACATAACTTTCGTCACGTTCGATGCCGATAAATTGACGCCCCAGTTCCAGTGCAGCCGCAGCAGTTGTGCCAGAACCCATAAATGGATCCAGTATAATATCTCCGGGTTTTGTAGATGCCAGTATTATGCGATGTAATAAATCCAGTGGTTTTTGTGTGTTGTGCAGACTTTTGCCGTTGCTGTCTTTTACGCGTTCTTCGCCCAGACAGATGTTTAACCCCCAGTCTGAACGCATTTGTTTTCCTCCATTTAACTTCTTCATCGTTTCATAATTAAATGTGTATTTTCCTGTTTTGGTTGGTGTTGCCCATATAAGTGTTTCGTGTGCGTTGGTAAAACGGGTACCACGAAAGTTTGGCATCGGATTTGTTTTTACCCATACGATGTCATTTAATATCCAAAAACCCATATCTTGCAAGGCAGAACCAACACGAAAAATATTATGATAACTGCCGATTGTCCACATGGCCCCGGTCGGTTTTAATATGCGTTTACATTCGGCCAACCAAGCACGTGTGAATTCATCATACGCCGCAGATGATTCAAAAGAATCCCACGAGTCGCGTACAGCACGTGCAGCAGTTTGATCTTCGGGGCGATACAATGTTTTTGCGCCCAGTTGCAAGTTATAAGGAGGGTCTGCAAATACTGCATCAACAGATGCGTCTGGAATTCCGCGCATCATTTCAATACAATCACCATGCAAAATTTTATTTAGATATTGTTTCATCTCTCTCTGCAAACTCTTGTCTTGTATTTTATCATATTTTTATCGTTAAAAAAATTTACCAACGCAGAAAAAAATAAATAAAGCACTTGATTTTTATGAAAAAGCATTTTTTATGAAAAACAATTTATACTTGATAAGTCTGGATTAGATTGCTAACCTATATCAGTATGAGATGCCCTTATTGTAATTCAACAGATAGTCGTGTAGCAGACTCGCGCCCTGATATCGAAGACGCGATTATTCGTCGTCGTCGTGTTTGCGAACAATGTGGTGCAAAGTTTACAACGGTTGAACGTATTCAAATGCGTGATTTAATGGTTCGTAAAAATAGCGGAAAGTTAGAGGCGTTTGATCGTGAAAAACTGCGTCGCAGCATCCAGTTGGCATGTCGTAATCGCGAAGTTGGGGATGAACAAATTGAAAAGTTAGTTACTTCTATCCACCGCAGACTTGAGACTGAGGCCCCAGACGATACGGTAAGTAGCGCAATGGTTGGACAAATGGTGTCTGATTCTTTGTTGAATTTGGACCCGATTGCGTTTGTACGTTTTGTGTCCGTTTATCGCAAGTTTTCGCGCGTTGCTGATTTTAAAAAAATCATTGATCAAATTCCAGAGGATGATGATATGGCAGTCGTTTGTAAATTGCCAAAAAATTCACTGTTCTGATAAGATATGAAAAAATTTTTCACATTTTTAACAGCTGTTTTTATGCCGTTTGCTGCGGTTGCATTGGATTTGCCAAATGTATTGTCCGATGTTGACGCCAGTTTATATAAACAAATTTTTGAATTGCAAGATAAAGAAAAAATTAACACCGCAATCAATGTGGAAAACCAAATTGCGGATAGATTATTAATGAACGAGGTTTTATATCAACGCTATATTTCTGATTCTTATCGTACGCGTGGTGCAGAAGTCGCAAAGTGGATGGAACAATATTATAATATGCCGGGCGCTAAACGTATGGAAAAACTGGGCAAAATAAAAAAGACTGTTGTGCGCAAGGCATCGGTGCCAAATATTATTAGTGGTTCAGAATCTATTGAGGCAGCCCAGTCAGAAACATGGACCGCAAAAAAATATTCGGGAAATGCAAATCAAAAAATTAATGATTTTAAACGTGCAATCAGAACCGGTTCTACCAAGATTGCAAGACAAATATTAGAAGAAAAATCTTTTAAAAAAAGTGTCTCGGAATCAGATTATGGCAGATTGGCAGGACGTTTGTCTTATTTGTATTACACAAATGGTGAAGTTGAATTAGCAAAAAAGTGGGGTTTTGTTGCATCAGATGCAAATTCTGAATATGGGTTGTGGTCCATGGGATTGTTGTATTTCAAAGATGGTAATTATATCGAAGCACAGAAATATTTCAGTCGGATTTTGGATTTGCCACAAATAAATAATGCCCGCAAGACCGAGGCAGCATTTTGGGCAGGGCGGTCTGCTGATTACAAGGGGGACAGGGTAACCGCAAAGAAGTATTGGCGTATTGCGGCAACTTATCCGATGGCGTTCTATGGCGCATTGTCTGCAACAATGCTGGGCGAGACGCCAAAATACGAATTCTTTGAAGCAGACGCAACCCAAGAAGATATTGAACAACTGATGAAAACAAGATACGGAAAAATGGCGTTGGCGTTATTGCAAATCGGACGCAAGGACAGGGCCGAAGAATATTTAAGATATTTAATTACACCAAATGTGCCAGACAGGGTTTTGCATGCGGTTAATTCTGTGGCGTCTGAATATGCGTTGCCACGTGTGTCTGTTCAATCGGCAGGGCTTATCAAAGACAGGGGAATTTTGGAAATTGATGACGATATTATTTATTCTGCACAATATCCGTTGCCAGATTGGGAACCGTTGGGTGGATGGTCTATTGACAGGGCGTTGTTATTAGCAATTGCAAAACAAGAAAGTAATTTCAGAACGTCGGCAACATCATGGGCGGGGGCAAACGGCGTAATGCAGATAATGCCAAGTACTGCAAAGCGTGTTGCACGTGCAAATAAGATGGATTTATCGCAAATGGATATGTCAAACCCTGAACATAATATGTTCTTGGGACAACAATATATTGTCGATTTGTTACAACATCCCAGTATCGAAAATAATATTATAAAAATGTTGGCGGCGTATAATGCGGGTATGGGTACAATGGTTAAATTTGAAAAGTCTTTTTATACATATGATCCGTTATTATATATTGAAAGTTTCCCAGCATATGAAACACGCAGTTATATCAAGCGTGTAATGTCTAATTTATGGTTATATCGTGCCAGATTAAATCAGCCATTATCTTCGATGGGGGAATTGGCAAATGGCAATTGGCCACTGTATAACAGTGAAGATGAATATGTTCAGCAACAAGTTGCAGAACGTATGATGATATAAAAAATCCCCAATTTGGGGATTTTTTTATATTTGTTTATCTTTGTATATTACCGCTTTGTATATATCGATTGTCTGCGGACTTTTAAGCATTGCCCATGTCCGTAGATGTTCAAGATTGTCAGTATATATTTTTTTCATAACTTTACGTTTAGCCGAACAATTAAGTGATATCATTGTGGCAGTCAAGATAATAATCGCAATGTGTGTGGGCAGATTTTCAAAATTGCCGTCATATGCAGATGAAATGAAATCAATCAATGTTAGCAAAGAAACACCAGAACACAAGATGTTAGATATGTTTAACATCAATTTTTGGTCTTTTGATTCTTTTAACTGCTTGCCCAGTCTTGTATATCTATCTTGTAATGCAGCCGGTGAAAAAGGGTCTTGTTTTGTATTCATATTTGTTTACCGTTGTTGGTTTTGTTGTTTTGTTATGTCAATGATTGGCATGTTCTTTCTGTTTGATTTTATGAATGCCAAATCTGTTTTTATATCTTCGATTTTTGTTTTTATATTTGCAATCTTTTCTTTATATTCTTTTTGGGTGTTTATATTAATGATGGTTGAACCAATCGCAAGCAGTAAAAATAATGCAGGGGTTGTCGCATCGGAATAATTATCTTGTGAAAATGACGCGCCTATTCTGGCAGAATGCGTAATTGTTGCAACAATAGTTATAATATGGGCACTATTAAGTACATATTTGTCCAGAACATTGTAAAATTTTAAAAGTTTTTCCTGTTCTTTCAGTTCTTGCAGTTTTTCATCGTATTCATCGATAGGTTCGTAGATAAAAGTAATCATAATGTTTTGCCTTGAATTTGATGAGTGTTATTGATTTTTTTATCCATTACAGATTTTATTTTTTCTTCTAATTCTTGCTTATTTTTTTTGGTCTTTTTTTTGATGTATTCTAAAGTAGCGCCCGAAAAAATCGCACACATAGAGCCCATTATGTGTACTGGGCAATACATTAAAGTATTGTATTCAATGTTGCGTGTCAATGCCCATATATTAAATGCCAGTATCGTACCAAACAAAACCTGACCCAGGTATGTTGTGTTTATCAAGTTTCGATATTGTCCGACATGACGTTCCAACATATACAAATATTGTTTATCAAAATCTGTTTCTGAGAAAGACATATTTTTTACCGTCTGTTTTGTTGCGATTGCATTTTTTGTATTTTGATTTTTGTTTTTTCTATTTCTGTATCAAGTTCATTTATTTGCTGTTTGTTTTTATTTTTTATACACTGGTTTAATACAAACAATAAGGCAGCCAATGGGATATTTGCTGCTTGTAAATACATCCATAAATCGTTGTCAAAATCCTTGATAAACAGTGTTGCTGATGCAATGCCAATTGAAAATACGCACACAGCCTGAGCAAATTTTGTGCCCTTGATTGTCTGTTGAGACTTTTGCTTTTGTTGTCCAAGCCATTGTAAATGGTCTTGATTTATTTTGATTAAGTAAAAAGTTTCATCTTTATGCATATCTTTTACCGTTCTTTTGTATTATTGTTTTTATTTGATTTATAGATATTGTATGCCTGTTGTGCCGCATATGCCGAATTTAACAGGAACAGCAATGCTATAACAAGTCCTTCTTTGTTACACCCATTGTCAAATGATTGAACTGTTGTCTTGATTGCATAACCCATAGCCAATCCAGATATTATGGTAAAAACAATAACAAGGACGTTATGACCATTGTTATTTGGCGATTTTTGTTGTCCGTTATTATTGTATTTGTTTACTGATAGTGTACTCATATTTTGTTGTCCGTTATTATTGTATTTGTTTACTGATAGTGTACTCATAGTGTGACAAAGTATATTGTAAAATATATTTTTGTCAACAAAAAAGAGTTTGTGTTTATTTGCATTTGTGCTATCTTGCAGGGGATGAAAAAAGATATTCCTGATTTTGGACCAGAGATAGATTCTGGTTATGAAATGGTTGCCGGCGTGGACGAGGTTGGACGCGGTCCGTTGTGTGGGCCTGTGGTTGCGGCGGCGGTGGTGTTCCCGAAACGCGATATTGAAATTCCGGTTATAATTCGTGATTCAAAACAGATGACACAGCGTCAGCGTGCGGCAGCGTATGATTGGATTTTACAAAATACTATATGGGCGGTCGCAGAATGTAGCCCAGCCGAGATTGACGAGATGAATATTCTGTGGGCGTCTATGTTGGCGATGCGTCGGGCGGTTGATAAATTAGATTGTGATGTGCAATATTGTCTGGTGGATGGTAATCGTGTGCCAGATGGTATAACGGGTGCCGCGATTGTCAAAGGTGATGCAAAATCATTGTCTGTTGCCGCAGCGTCCATTGTGGCCAAGGAAACCAGAGATAGATTAATGGCAGACTTGGCAAAACAATACCCGCAGTATGGTTGGGATAAAAATGCGGGGTATCCAACAAAATCTCATTTACAGGCAATTGAAAAATATGGTATAAATCAGCATTATAGAAAATCGTTTGGACCAGTAAAAGGAAGGATAAAAAATGAAACTTCGCACAATTGAAAATATCGATGTTCGTGGCAAGTTTGTCTTGTTGCGTGATGATTTTAACGTACAAATTGTTGATGGCGTTATAACAGACACTTTCCGTATTGATCAGAGTATGCCAACAATAAATGCGCTGCGCAGTGCAGGGGCAAAAATCGCAATCGTTGCGCATCGTGGTCGCCCAAAAGGACAAAGAAATATGGAATATTCATTGCAGCCAATCGCTGATTATATGAAAATTCCATTAATCCCAGATTGTTTGGATAAAGATTTCTTGGAACAGATGCAAGAAGGCGATGTTGTTTTATTAGAAAATGTTCGCTTTTATGCGGGTGAAGAACAAAATGATGCCGCGTTCGCAGCAGATTTGGCGCGTGGTTATGATATTTTTGTAAATGATGCTTTTGCGGTTTCTCATCGTGCGCATGCCAGTACGGTTGGTGTTGCAGAAATTTTGCCATCTTATGCGGGTAAATTGTTGGCAGATGAAATTGAACATTTATCAGCGGTTATGGAAAATCCGCAACGTCCATTGTTATCAATTGTTGCAGGCAGCAAGGTTTCTACAAAAATTGGTGTATTAAAAGCATTGGCAAAATTGTCTGACACATTGATTATTGGTGGTGCGCTGGGGACTACGTTTAATTATGCGTGCGGTGCGCGTGTTGGTAATTCTTTGTTCGAAGCAGATCAAAAAGAAACGGCACTGGAAATACTGGAATATGCAAAACAAAATAATTGTCAGGTCTTGTTGCCGTTGGACAAAGGTGTTGCCAAAGAATTTGCACGTGATGCAGTGCGCGAAAACAAGAATTTTGATGAAATCCAAGACGATGATGTTATTATTGATGCGGGGATTGAAACGACTGCGCGTGACGTTGCGGCGATTGAAAATGCACGTACTGTTATTTGGAACGGTACTGTGGGTATGGCGGAATGGATGCCAACATGGTCTTATGGTTCGTTTGCGTTGGCAAATGCGATTGCAAAACAGACGCGTGATGGCAAGATAACCAGTGTTATTGGTGGTGGTGATACAGTTGCCGCATTAGAGGCATGTGGTGTCAAAGATGATATTACATATGTTTCGACCGGTGGTGGTGCGTTCTTGGAATTTATCGAAGGGTGCGTATTGCCAGGAATTGCAATACTGGAAGACAAATAAAAAAATCCCCATTTGGGGATTTTTTTAATTTATTGTTACAGGAATAATTGTTTGTTGTTTTGCGGTATCCAGTGAATGATACTGGAACGGTACTGTTGCAAAATCTATGTCTTGCATATTCAGACTGCGCAGTGTACGGTTGTACATTGTGTGATAATAAATAACACGGTTTTTTAAGTCGGTTGCAATTGTCCATTGTGTTGCAGATGGCATATTGTTTGGTGCGGCGCCAACTGCAAATTCAACCCCCAGTGGAACATCAAAATTGTTCAAGATATGAAACGCTTGTCTGATTGTGTCGATGGCGTTATCTTGTTGCAGTGAAAATGTTTTCAGAAATGCTGCGCGAACAAAGCGTGATGGCGGTGTAAAGTCACCAGGCAGGCCATGAAACCCGGCCCCAGATCCAAAAGAGCGTAATGATATTGGACCGAATTTTAATGGGCCTGCGCCACCGGGGTGCAAGTTTACGTAATTATTCAGATTGGTCATATGCCATTGAAAACCAGGAGAATTTGTCAGTACGCCAATTTCATTTTCATAAAAGTTTGGAACACCGTTAACAATTTCCATAACAACCTGACGGCCGGATGGTTCTGTTATTCGCCAATGTACCGTTGATGAACGTTTGTCTACATTTATTATGCGAACGTCATTAATTGCGGCTTTGACTTGGTCAATTGTGGCAAATCGCGACAGAATCCAAGATACAACTTGAAAGTCTGCCAATGAAATATCTTTGTCTTTTTCGTTGTATTCTTCGTATTTCCCATATTCAGGAAAGTAAAATAATGCGGCAGATAAACCGGCTTCGTTTGTGCCGTCTATGACAAATTCTGGTTGTTCAACCGCCAGTCCCGCATAGCCGTAAAGTGATATAAATGACAAGCCGTCCATTGTTCCATCAGGTAACAGCGATTGTTGATTATGTCCACGTGGAACGATTGTGTACAGACTGTTGTTTTCTGATCCTGCCCAATCCATTGTTCGTGCAACGATTGTTGTGTTGTCGCGTGCTTTCAGGGTGATGCCGGTGCATGCATTTGCGTTTTGAATTAATGTCAGACACAGTGAAATTGTTGTGAATAAAATTATTTGTTTCATATGGTTTCCTTTGTTTGTATGAATTTATTATGTTCAAATTGCTGTTATGAATCACTAGGAACGTTTGGACAGTAACAGGATAAAAATCAGTTGTTTCATTATCTGTAATGTAATATAATTGAATTAACATTGGATATTCCGGTGTTTGGGGTGTCACAACCTAAAAAAAAAATCACTCCGTCTGTGGGCAAAACGGACGTAAAAATTAATAGTGCTCCAACGTATAACAGGTTGGAGGGCTCGTGAATATATTGAATAAGCGGCACAATTTTTTGAGTGAAAAATTGTTGTGAACCTCCAGCCACCTTGAATATTGGTGGCTTTTTTGTTTGGTTGTGTGGGGGATTTTTATGCGCAGGTTTTTGTTTTGTTTCGTTTTTGCCATGGTTGCGTTATGTAACGTGGCGTTTTCAGTTGTACCCGATTCGATTGATATAAAATGGATGGTTGATGGAAATCTGTACAGTCAGTCAACATGTGAATACGGTGGTGATGTAATTGTGCCTGATATTCCGACCAAGCGTGGTCATACATTTGTCGGATGGCGTCGTAATTATATTGAATTGGAATATTTGGAAAGTACCGGAACACAATGGATTGATACGGGGATTCGTGGGAACATGAGTTATACGTATGAAATTGATTTTAGGCAAACAAATACAAAAGAGTGTCGTAATTGGGGGGTGTTTTCAACAAACAAATATGAAGATTCAAATATGTCTCTTACCTGGAGTAGAGGGTGGGCGGTAAGGTGGGGTAGTGTATCTGGTGCAGATCCTAATCGAATAGATTTGTCTGTGATAGATACAAATAGACATGTATTAAAAATCATGGATGGTGTTGTTTATTGGGATGGGGAGAATATGGGTAGAACTGTTGATCATAAATATAATTTTGTGTTTGAACATAATTTGTTTTTAGGAACAGTTAATCCAGGAGGAAATACTCCCGAAATGAATGCGTATTCAAAATATTATTCATATAAAGTATGGAGTTATGATGGTGTGTTAATCCAAGATTTTATACCTGTTCTGGACTCGTATGGTGTGCCGTGTATGTATGACCGGGTGACAAATGAATTTTTCTATAATCAGGGTACGGGACAATTTATTGCGGGGCCGGTTAAACAATAATGCGGGCGATATTGTTTGTATTTTGTTTGTTTTTATCTGTATCGGCGTATGCCGATGGTTTGATTGTGGAAAATACATCTGGTTTTTGTACAGTTGATGATTTGTATGTCACAGATAATGTCGCAATTATGCGTGCTGTGTTTCAAGCGAATACTTATGATTGTGGGGTGGGGTACTTTTTACCCGCCAATGGAACAGGTTGCGCGCCGTGTCCAGTTGAACATTCGTGTCCCGGTGGAACATATACTTTTAATGAAAATTATGCCCAGGGGATTGTTTATTCTGATTATGTAACCCGGGATGCGAATAACCTGTGTGCACCAGATTTTATCACCAAATCAGATGCCAAGATGTTTGCCGTATTTAAAATAAATACTTATGATTGTGGGGCAGGGTACTATTTACCCGCCGATGGGGTTGAATGCGCGCCATGTGATGCAGGGCATTATTGTGTTGGTGGAACATATGTGTATAACGAAAGTATGGCCCAGGGAATATCGGCATGCCCCGATGGTTTGTTTTCGCCAACGGGTATGTGGGATGCGTCGCAATGCGGACGTAAATTGCATGTTGGCGAAGATGTGGTTTATTTACATGGCGTGAAAAAAACAACGCCGTCATTAAATGTTGATATGAACGGTGATGGCGTGGCGGATTTCTGGGGAAATATGACAACGGTTCCAACAAATATGTCGCGTGATTCAACACATAAATTAAAGATATTGTATAATGGCGTTGTTATGTATGTTCATGACGATACCGTTACACCAGAATAATCTTTTTTTGTGGATTGTAAAAATCTTGATATTATTATGGCGCTGTATTACAATAAGTGACGTAATATACGGGGTTATAATGAAACAATTACGACGTTTGTTCTTGTTCGCAGGATTTGATAAAGATAATATCGTGGATGATACGGTTGTTTATTATGTTCGGGCGTTGTCTGAACTGGGGGATGTTGTTTTTATCGCAGATAACGATTTGCCAAAATCAGAAATTGAAAAAATATCTGAAATACCAAATGTATTGTATGCTGATGCTGTTCGGCATTGTGAATATGATTTCGGTTCTTATAAGCGTGGATATTTATGGGCCAAACATAATGGTTTATTGGACAATTATGACTGGGTTTATTTTGTTAATGATTCTGTATATGGACCATTGTGGAACTTGGCCTTGACGTTGTCCGGTTTGGAAAAATCTGGGGCGGATTTTGTTGGTATGACTTCTAACAGTGCGACCAACAGACCTGTGCATATTCAGTCTTGGTTTATTGGTTTTAGTGCGCCTGTTTTTACAGCAAAATTTTTTGATGATTTTATGCAAAAAATAACACGGCAACCTGATAAAACATCCTTGATTTTTAAGTACGAAGTTGGATTGTCTTGTTTAATTATGCGTCATGGTTTCCAGAGCAAGACGGTGTTGGATTCTGTGAAAAATAAAGCGTATCGGGACCCATGGTGGGCTGTATCACAGGGAATGCCTTTTGTGAAAAAATTGGCTGTGCAAAATCTGGGCAGATTATATTTTCTGTATCCGTTTGTTGATAATGACGTGGTGTTGAATCTGATGACGGAACATATGCGCAGACATAATATGGTTTTTAATCAACCCAGTGATACATTGTATGAAATGCGTTTTCTGGGAGTGCCGTTAATCCGTATATGCCAAAGGGGTTCCGCGACGTACAAGGTTTATTTGTTTAATTCTATTCCGATATTAAAGATAAAAAATAAATTATCTAAGAAATAAGGAAACGCCCGTCAGGGCGTTTTGTTCAAGTAAGCTTATTCGTATTTTTTTAGTAAATCTATCCATGCCTGGGGGGCATCAACCTCATCAAAGTAATGTTGCAGAAAATTAATAATAATCTGATGCTTTTGTTCATGCAAAAAAAATTGGTCATCCGTTATGGACGACCTGTATGTATCAGTGTTGCTGTTCCATTAGATAATAATACTGATTGTTTGTATTTTGATAGAAATTTATTTTCTTTTAATTTCTGTTAGTATTGAATTTAAGTCGTCGTCTTTTTTTGGGTTGTATATAATATCTTTGAATTCTTCTGACATGTAGAAGTCAAATTTAGAGGGGCGTGATTTAATTATGACAGATTGATCTCCGCATTGTCCGTCGTATATCAAGTCTGTCCCTTGTTTATGAAAAGTTCCTTTACATGTTACAATGCATCTGAAAGATTCATTAAAAAATCTGTTTAATATACATTTGTATTTGTCTGTGTTTTCTGAATAAGAACAGATTGCAATGCTGTCTGTTTCTACAATCTTTACTGGAACTATTGAGCTTTCGTCCATGTCTGCGACCTGTTTGCCAGCGCGACATATATTGGCTGGGATATCAAACATATGTTGAACGAGTGTTGTTATAGGCAAATTTAATGGGCCGTATGTGGTGACAGATGATTGGGAATTATATTTTTTTATGGAGTATTCGTATGCTTTTAAATATAAGTCTCGGCATTTTTGTCTGTTGAGTGTAGGGTATATCTCTGTTGTTGCTATGCATGTAAAATAAATTTCAAATACAGATGCGGATGAATCGATTTGTTCTTCCCCGTATGGTTTAGATATTTTCTGTCCTTTTTCTTTTGAGTATTTTGAATCAGTTATGTTGTGCGTATATGCGCTGGCGAATGCCATCATATCGTCATGTGTAAAATTTGCTTCTTTCATCATATTTTCAAGTTCTTTGTATGTCCAAATAAAATGTTGTTTAAGTTCATAGGAGTCATCATGTTTATTTAAACGCCAAGAAATAAAGTCTTTGTCAATGTACGCTAATGATTGTTCTTGAAATTTTTGGACAGCAAATTCACCAAAAGTGGTTGATGCATACAAATTAAAAACATGAAAAAAAATTATTAAAATAGATATTATTTTTAACATTTTTCTCTCCCCCTTTTTTTCTGAGATAAAATAAGACCACCTAGAAATCGGTGGTCGGGGAGTTCATAAATCAGAACATTGTTGATCCCATTGGTCTTTCGGATTACCGTATTTTATACACCAACAGCTCCCCGACATGGATCAGGGGATGACGGTACAAAAAGCACCGAATAATAAGATTACGATGCTTTCGCACCGAATGTTCTGGGCTTATGAAGGCCCCGATTCCAATCACTTGGATTCTTTGGTATCATAACATAAAATATATGTATGTGCAAGACGATACCGTTACACCAGAATAGTCTGTGGTGATTTTGTTCATGCAAAAAAAAAATTGGTCATCCGTTATGGACGACCTGTATGTATCAGTGTTGCTGTTCCATTAGATAATAATAATAGGCAATGTTAAAGAGTTCTTGTTTGATTTGATTTATGTTTTTTATTTTTCCATTTTTGTCGCAATATTCTGTTTTTATTGTATCGTTGTCATTCGCATTTAATATCGCGTATCCGTTGCTGTCAAAACAAATGTCGTTGTTTGGATCGACAACGGGCGAAAGGTACAATGTTTCTTTTGAAAATGGTTCTTTGGTCGCGATTTTGTTGTCTTTGGCGCGCCCCATGTTCGTAATTCCCTGATAAGGCATGGTACATATCAATTTGTTTGATTCTGGGAATTTGCAACATGTGTTGCCGCCGATGGTGCCTATTTCTTGTGGTGGTGTAATGTTGAATTTGTTTTGCAAGATTGTATAGAATTCTTGTAATATCTGTGGGCTGTCGTGCCACATGTATAAATGTGTTCTGTTTTGATTTATGGTTTTGTTTTTCAAAATCCAGTTTGCAAACGTCGCGTTCGCATTCAGTGCATCTGTGTGATATTTGTCCAAAGATAAACGAAATGCTAACATTTGTTTGTTGCTTTTGATAAATTCTTCAAAATCAGAATAAATCATATCTGCCTGGTCGGACAAAGTCCATCTGGCATTTGTGTTAAAATAAACGTCGTATTTGTTTTTGCCGCAGTATTTTAATAACTGTGGGATGTAATGGCGTGATTTTGCGGTGTATGCCATCGTTGGTTCGCCGCCTGTAATTGTGACAGCATTAGAAAAGTTTTTGATATGTTTAAAGTCTTGTAAAATATGTTTTAAATCAGATAATTCAATAAACTTAGGGTCGCAATTCGGGCCACTGCGTTCGCAACAATGCGGGCAAAAATTGTTACACAGGTTGGTTATTTTTAAAAGTGGTCCCCAGGTAAATCTGGTTTCCAGGTGTTTAATGAATTCTTCTTGGGATTTGACTGCGGTATGAAACATGCTGTATGTCCTTTTTTATTCTGGTGGTTATATGTATTTTTGTAACAGGTCTCTCCATGCCTGGGGGGCATCAACCTCGTCAAAGTAATGTTGCAGAAAATTAATAATAATCTGGTGCTTTTGTTCGGCGTATTTGCGTCCTGGTTCGGTTAAGCACATATCGCGTAAATGAAATATTTTAACAAAAAAGTGATTTACACATGGATCAACTTTGGACTGTCTGTATGTTTCTGCATCCATTTCTGTGGGAAAGCAATCTGGGTCAAAAAATGGTTTGCCTGTCCCTGAACGATATTCAATACACCTTAATATACCTGTACATCCAGATGCATCACACATATCTGCATCTGATACAATGGCACCTTCGATACCGTATGCATCGATACCTTTTAATCGTTTGCTGTATCCAATGGTTTTTACAATATTGATACAGTTTTCACAGAATTGTGTGTCAAACCCAGAATCAGATAGTATGCGTTTGGTGTTTGTCATCAGACGTTCTGATTCTTCGCCAAACAGTTTATAATCATCACAGTCATGCAATAATGCAGCGGCAGCCACCAAATCGCGATTTGCAGATGGTATCTGATCACAAAATTTCATTGCCGTATTGTAAACGCGAAATACATGCTTGTCGTCGTGCCCATTAGAATTGGTGTTAAGTAATTCAAATACCGCGTTTTTTATGTATTCTATACCTGTCATGAAGTGCCTTTTGTGGTGTGTGAAATGTGGTTATAATTGTTTTATCGTTCTATTATATTGTATCTGTCAGATTTTTTTAACAATATTTTACATATTTATGTTCATGCATTTCCCTTTGTTATGTTTTACTACAAGAATTTGAAAATGTTATGCAATTGTTAGATGCTTTTTAACAGGGTAAAATATTAAGAAACAAAATAAAACTCGCCTTTATTGACGGGTTTGTCTATATTGGTTGGGGCTGCTGGATTCCCTCGCTCGGCACGAAGCGCCGGCTGCGGGGCATTCGTTAGCGTTCAAACTGCGCACAATGCTTGTTTTCACTTACTTATTGTCGAACCAGGCAACAAATATTGTTGCGTGGCACGCTCCATCGCACCACAGACCAAAATTAAAACGCCCACACGGGGCGTTTGAATCTTGGTTGGGGCAGCTGGATTCGAACCAACACTGACGGAGTCAGAGTCCGGAGTTCTACCATTAAACTATGCCCCAATGCGTCGCGCATTATAGGGCTTTTGTTTTGATATTGCAAGTATAAAGTTTTTTTATGTAAAAAAACATATAAAAATAATACGTTATTTTATTTAATCTTTGACAAAATATAAATCTGTGTTATATTATGGCTGATAAACTATGGTGAAACACTATGCAAAATGTAAAGATTGTTTACAAAGATATTGTTATAAACCAAGATAACATTGACGCGTTCAGAATGTTGCGTGGTGTTCGTGGACGATTTCACCCTGACAGTAACACAATTACAGTGCACAGATACACCTTATCACATGATTTGCGCTTGGGTGCGAACGATATTGTGTACACAAAAATCCAGCAACTAAAAGACTTTGAGCCGTTTATACTGCGTCATGAAAAGCATCATGCGCAAAATTATGCGTTCATCGGCGACAAACTGTTATACAGTCATAATATTTATGAATACATATCGCTGTGCTGTTTGGATGAAGTTTCTGCGTACTCTGCCCAACATTTATTGCCACACGAAACATCTACAACGGCGATACTATCCGCGATTTTGGACGGATTTAAATACTTCCAAGACGTCCAGCACAGGTATTTGTCGATGTTTTACAATTATTCTATTCAGAATATCGCATCTTTTTCAAATACAAAAAACGCCAATGCTGTAATCAAAATACATGGCCAAAAGTATTTCGAACAAGATTTCGGCTCTGATTTTCAATACGCGCTATGCAAATATTTTGTGTTTAATGGTGTTGCTGTATTCTCTAAGGAAAAACTGACACAAGACGTTATAGAATCTGCATTGTATCGCAATGTATATAAAAAAATACAAGAATTAAAGAAATCTTGTATCGCATACGCCGATCGCATTATTGATGTGGCCATACAACATAAATAATTGCATTATTTCATCGCCCAAATGGGCGTTTTTTTTATAAAGCCATATTACCTGATGCGGAGATTATATCCGTTATTTGTGGATAAAGCAATGAAAAAATTTTTTTGTATTTTCAAGGGTTTTAGGAATCTTTTTTTATTGATTAATTTATTTTTAATGTTACTAATAGTATTATCCAAAAGTGGGAAAACAAAGGAGAAAATATGTCCAGTAATAAGTATTTAACAGACTTGTTAAAGGTTTGTAGTGTGTTGCCTGTGTTGGCGACTTTGCCGGCAATGGCTGATATTCCTGCACCCGTAGATGGTGTTGTTGCGGGCCAGAATATTTCTGGTGATTCATCTGGTGGGTATAGATTAGATAACTTGAATTCTGATTTGATAATATCAGAATCTGCTTTTACAGGTAATTCTTATGATGGAAATGGTGCTGCCGCATGGGCGACATCTGGACATAATTTAGAAGTAAAAGATTCAGTCTTTACAGGTAATACTGTTGCTGGGATTGCCGGTGCTTTTGGTGGTGGTACCAAAGCGGGTTTTTTGAAAGTATCTGGTTCAAAGTTCATAGATAATCATGCAGAATTAGATGGTGGTGCGATTGCTTCTTACGCCGGTTTAGCTATTTCCAATTCTGTTTTTGATGGAAACTCGGCTCAATATGCAGCGGATGAAAATGGTGAATATAATGTTCCTGTTGTTGATGGTACGCCGATTGGTGGTGGTGCATTAGCATTGGGGGCGGTTTCAAATACTACAATTGCTGCAATTGATTCAACTGTGTTTAAGAATAATGTTTCTGGTGCAAATGGTGGCGCGATTGGTACACGTTTGGCATCGGATGCAGACAACAGTGCGGCGAAGTTGGATATTGCTGCAACATTTGAAAATAATACCGCAGCAAAGAGTGGGGGTGCGATTTATAACACCTTTTATGCAAATAACGGCCTGGGTAAAGGTGATGGGGTAACAGTTACAGGTATCTTTACTGGTAATAAAGCGGGTGTATCAGGTGGTGCAATTTATAATGATGGCGCAACAGACAAGGCTGGTAATTTCGGTGGTGTTATGACAGTTAATAATGCTGCCTTTACAGCTAATTCTGCAACAGATGAAGGTGGTGCGATATTTAACAAGGGAAATATGACTGTTGTTGGTTCAAAATTTGCCGACAATAATGTGGTTGATGGTTTTGGCGGTGCAATCAAAAACAATGGTCAGATGACAATTGAAAATTCTGTTTTTGAAGATAATATTGCATATTCTAATGGTGCAGTATCTACGTCTGGAAAAACAGGTAGTACAAAAATATCAGGCGCAACATTTAAAGATAACTCTGCGCTGGCAGACGGTGGCGCGTTGGGATTATACTTGGATGCAACAGTAACTGATACTGTTTTTGAAGATAATAAGTCTGCATTTGGGGTGGAGGTTGCTGGAACAAAATACGACGCAGCATCTGACGCAAACGGTGGTGGCGCTTTGATGGTTGGTCAAAAGGCAACTGCAACATTGAAAAATGTTAAGTTTATCGATAATGAAACAGGTGCAACTGGTGGTGCAATTCATGCGCGTCATCATAAAAAAGATAATGCATATTTGAATATTGATGGTGCGTTGTTTGATGATAACGAAGCAAAAGTAAATGGTGGTGCGATTGCGACTATTTATGATGGTGAAGTAAATATCAATAATGCACAGTTCGTATCAAACAGTGCCGCGAAAAACGGTGGTGCGATTTATAATGGTGTTGATATGAACTATGGCAGTTCTGATGGAACTGGCAGTTTGTCAACAGACCATGGTACAATTAACTTTACTGGTGAAAATGTTTTCCGTGGAAATGTTGCAGGTATCAATGGTGGTGCAATCTATAACGACGCAGGTGGTACAATTAACTTTGCAGGCGTTAATACATTTGCAGATAATACATTGGCATCTGGAACCAAAAACGATATTTATAATCTGGGTACTGTGAATGTCTTATCTGGTACAACAAATATCAGCGGTGGTATTACAGGTAATACAGGTATCTTGAATATTGGTGCGGATGCGGTTTTGAATATGGCCACATCTAATATCAATCAAAGTGCAATTGTTATTGATGGTACTGTTAATGCAGACGTTCTAAATTCGGATAAATATGCGAAGTTGCAAGGGGCCGTCAGTGGTAATGGTAAATTAAACCTGAATGTTGGTTCTGTTGGAACATATAGAATGTTCAGTTCTGCAAATGATATTGCGATTGATGCAGGGGCAACATATACCGTAACAAACAATGGTGCAGATGGCGTTATTATTGAAACAAAGTCTGTTGATGTTTTGGCAAAAGATACAGGTTTGTCTGAACGTGCCGCAGGTGCAATATCTGGGTTGGCAAATTCCAAGAATACAAATATTCAAAAAGTGTCTTTAGAGGCGCAAAAAGCGTTGAATTCTGGCGATGTTGAATTTGTTGAAAAAGAAACAGCAAAATTGAACCCAGAAGATAAACCTGTTACACAATCTGTTGCGTCTTCTGTTCAAAATCAGGTTTTGGCATTGACTTCGGGTCGTATGTCGGGTGGTGTTGCAAACATCGGTCGTGCCGGTGGTGATGAAACAGCACAAGAATCTGGTTTCTGGGCACAAGGATTGTTCAACAAAACCAAAAATGCAAGCAACTTCCATGGATATACTCGTGGGTTTGCGCTGGGTATGGATACGGTGATTGATCGTAAATATACATTAGGCTTTGGTTTTGCTTATAACAATACAGATGTACATTCTGGCAGCCGCAGTACAGATATCAACAGTGATACACTGTTTGTGTATGGTCAGTATAAGCCAAGTGATTGGTATGTAAATGCAACATTGACATATACAATGGCAGAGTATACAGAAAATGTAGATCCGTTCGGTGTCGCAATTGAAAGCAACTATGATGTTGATACATATGGCGCACAGTTGATGACTGGTTACGATTTGGCATATGGATTCACACCAGAAGCAGGATTGCGTTATCTGCATATCACACAGGATACTTATAACAATGGTGTGAACACTATCAAAGGTTCTGACACTGACTTCTTGTCTGGTGTTGCTGGATTAAAGTACACATTTGCAATTGAAACAGAAAATGCGTTGCAATTGCGTCCAGAAATGCGTGCCGCAGCAACATATGACTTTATCAGTGACAAGGCAGAAACAACAGTTGTTATGCCAGGGACAGGATCTTATAAAGTTGGTGGCGAACGCTTGTCCAGATTTGGCGGCGAATTCGGTATCGGTTTGACTGCTGAGTATAAGGGTATGGAATTCTCGGTATCTTATGATCTGGGATTGCATGAAGATTATACTTCACAGACTGGTATGATTAAGTTCCGCAGTCAGTTCTGATGGAACCAAGTCCAAACAAAAATCCCCCAAATGGGGGATTTTTTGTTTTGTTATATAGTTTTTTATTTTGCAACAACAACCATTGCTGTGCGCAAGATATTGTCGCCAAACATATATCCAGATTGCATTTCATCAACAATAATGTTGGATTTTGTATCAGGAACTTCGATTGCCTGAATTGCATTGTGGTGCATCGGATTTAATGTTTCGCCAATTGAATTTATCTTGGTAATGCCGATTTGTTCAAATGCAGATTCCATCGCCATTGCCATTGATTTTATGCCTGCGTCATCAGGATTGTGTTTTAATGCCGCATCAATCGCATCCATCACGGGTAATATTTTTTCGACAATGCCCATCGCACGGTTGCGTGCGCGTGATTCTGCGTCCAGTGCGCTGCGACGACGAGTGTTTTCCAGTTCTGCCGCCAAACGCAGATATTTGTCGTTCATTTCAGCCAGTTGTGCAGTCATTTTTTCAAGTTCTGTTGGTTCGTTAGATGTGTTTTCTGGTGTTTCGACCGTATTTACATCGTCAACAGATACTGATTCTATTTTTACTTCTTTGTCATCGTTCATGTTTTTTCCGTTTTTTATATACTATAAGACTATTTTACACTGGTTATTATAGGTATGAAATCGTCGCTTTTCAAGGATGCGCCACCAACCAGTACACCATCTACGTTTTCAATAGACATAATTTCGGCTGCGTTGTTGCCCTTGACTGATGCGCCATATAACACAGGTGTGCCGGACAAGCCCATATCTGACAATGTGTTTGCAATTAATGTGTGCGCTTCGGCGATTTCTGTGGATGTAGGTGTCAGCCCCGCACCAATTGCCCAGCGTGGTTCATATGCAATAATAATATCGCCGGTTACATTTGTTGGAACCGATTCGCGTACGCCAGTTTCGATAATTTCCATTGTTTTGCCGGCTTGCTTTTCCGCCATTGTTTCGCCAACACAGATAATTGGTGTCAGACCATTTGATAATACTTGTTCGGCCTTGGCGCGGACAGAACTGTTGGTGTCACCGTGGTACTGACGGCATTCGCTGTGTCCAACAATTACGTATTTTGCGCCAGTTTGCGAAATCATTTGCGCAGAAACTTCGCCGGTATATGCGCCGTGTGAGTGTGCGCTGACATCTTGGGCACCCAATGCGATTTTGCCAGAATCTGTATTTAACATTGTGTATGGTACACATAAAATAACTGTATTTTCTGTGTCCAACTGTGATAAATCTTCAATCATTTGTTTCAAGTTAGAAAAAGAACCGTTCATTTTCCAATTGCCAGCAATTATTTTCATTAGATTTCTCCTTTTTTCATTGCTTTTTATCAGATTGTTTTGCTATGGTAACGCAAAAGGGGAACAAATGCTAGAATATTTAAGAAATGCATCTGAAAAACCAATTGCAAAATTCTTGATTGCAATATTGGCGTTTTCTTTCGTTGGTTGGGGCGCTGCGGAATGGATTTTTGGCGGCGCGGTTGGTGATAATGCACTGTTGTATGTTGGTGACGCAGAAGTGTCCGGACAACAGTTTAACGCAGAAAAGTCTCGTGAATTGGCGAAAATGGATCGCGAAACGCAGCGTAGTATATTTACGGATGCGGCGGCACAAAATAAGTTTGCTCAACGTGTGATAACAGATTTGTCTGTTCGTCAGATGGCGCAGAACCGTGCAAATGATTTAGATTTTGTTGTCAGTGATAAACGAATCGCGCGTGAAATTCGTGATTTTACAGAATTTCAAGAAAATGGTGAATTTTCTGAACAAAAATTTGATGAAGTGTTATATAATTCGGGCTATTCCGAGGCTGATTTTGCAGATGTTCTGCGTGGTCAGGTATTACGTTCAATGGTTCTGGGGTCTGTTGGTGTGCCTGTGCCGGTGCCAGAATTTGCGTTGATGGCGGTGTATAATGCCAGATACGGTTTGCGCGATATTGAATATGCGACTGTTAAATATTCTGAATTTAATGTTGGTGCGCCGACAGATGAACAATTACAGGCGTTTTATGCGCAAAATCCGCAGGTTGTTCCAGAAACAAGAAGTGTTTCTTATGTCTTGGTGCCAGCAGAAATGACACAGCCAGATAAATATGATGCGGCGTATAATATTGCGGTCAAGGTGGAAGACGATATTATCGCAGGCGATTCTATGAAACAGGTTGCAACGAAACATGGTGCAAAATATGTTGATTTGGGCTATTTTGCGCGTGATTCACGTCCTGTGGACAAGGTTTTGTCGGATACAATCGTTGCAAAAATATTTGATATGGAAGCAGGGGTGGAAAGTGAAATGATTGAAACCAAAGATGGCTTCTTGTTCTTGCGTGTGGATGAAATTAATCCTGCACATACCGCAAAGTTTGAAGATGTAAAAAAGTCTTTGGTGGCAGATTGGAAAAAGGCAGAACAGAAAAAACAAGCCTATGTTCGTGCAAATGAAATGTTGGTTGATTTGAACAAGGGTGAAAAGTTGGCGGGCAAAAAGTCTGTCAGTGTTTCACGTGCGTCTGGTGCGCCAGCCAACGTCTTGGTTGCAGCGTTCCGTAATGAAGCAGGGCAAAATTTGATTGTGGATGGAAATGATGCTTTCTATGTTTTGTCGGTCAAGAAAGCAGTTCAACCAAAAGTTGATGCAAAAAAGAAACAAGCATTGCAGCAGGAATTAGAAAAAATGTCTGCGGCTGGTTTGATGGACGATTATAATTCGTTCTTGATGCGCGAATATCCAATCAAGATAAATGATAAGGTATATAATCGTTTGTTTGCAAAATAAAAAAATCCCCGTTTTGGGGATTTTTTTATTTATATATTTACATTTTTGTCTAAATGTTTTATACTGATATGGAATCCAAGGGATTGGGTTCGGGGCTGTGGTGGCCCGCAAACACGGTGCAAATGCATCGTTATCTGATGTTTCGGTGCTGTTTGTGCCGTTATTATCCCTGACGTATTTTTTTTGGTCGGGGAGCCGTTTGCCGCAAGGCGCGGAGCATTTGTTTGCTGACACCAACTCCCCGACCGCTCTTTCTTGGGCGGTGTTTTTTTATAAAGGAGTAAATATGAAAAAATCTACGGCTTTAACTATTGGGGCTATTGCGCTGTTAAGTGCGGGGCTTTCATTCGGTGTAAAATTTAAACAAAGAAAAGATTATGAAGAAAAATTGAAAACAATTTTAATTCCTGACGCAGAAAAAAAACTGGACGATTTGTTGCGTGAAGATGTCGCATTAAGAGATAGTGTTATTAAGTTCGAAGAAGCACAAAAAATGCTGCAAGAGAAGAAGGGTGCTGATGCAGAAGTGATAGATACAGCTTTCTTGGAATTAGAAGGCATAGTTGACACTTTATGGTCGCAATGGCACGATCGTCCGTCCGAAATTTTTTATGGTGAGTTTGGTAATGAGACACATGAATCACCAAGCAATTGGGATGTGCAGTCTTATTTGCCAGCAGATAATCCAGATGCACGAACAGATAAAAAAGCAATAGAACTGTACAAGGAAGTGTTTCATCGCACCGGTAATAAGTCGCATTATTATCCTGTTGTTCCAGATTATGGGGAAAAATTTATGCTTAAAGATGCATTGGTAATTCCCGCGTTATATGAAACAAGAGGAATACTTAATTTTTATTATGATGAAAATGACACAGAATTAACCCAAGATATGGAAGCGTTCTTTGCGATAATGGTAAATGCGATTGGAAGTACCGTAGAAGACACTCGGGGTTGTGGTTTTAATAACTTTGATACATATATATATAATGGTAGCCCGAAACTTAGGTTAACTATATTAAAATCCTTGCAATCTTTTATTAATTCTGTTGACAATTCTAAGAATGTTTTTGATGCAAAAACATTGAATCTTTTGGATAAAAAAGTGAAAAAGTTGTTGCCAATTATTGAAAAAAAAGTCCAGATAGAAAATAAAGAAATACAGACGAAGCACAAATTGGAACATTTTAAATCTGCAAAAGAGTCTGTAGAAAATCGCGTGGTACAAGAAAGAAAGCATTTGGATGTTTTAAAGACAACGAATATAAGAGAATTGATGAAAAAAGAAAAATAAAAAAATCCCCGTTTTGGGGATTTTTTAACGTTCGTTTGATTGTGTTGTTTGTTGTTGTTTTGTTTGTGATTGTTTTTTAAAGATGTTTTTTATTCCGTTCATCAGTTTTTTGAATTTTTCTTGTCGGTTTATCATTTTCTGATATGAACGTTCCAGGCGTTCGTTTTCGCGTTCTTCGGCTTCTTTTAATTTTTGTTCGGAATATTCGCGATCCAATCTTTCTTGGTCTTTGTCAACGGGAAAACGAAAGTTGTTGTCTATTACAACGATTTCATCTTTGTCCATTTTTTCTCCTTTTTTTTTTAAACAACCTCGGTCACTGCGCGCAGTGAACCATCGCGTGACAGTTGTACAACGCGGATTTTCTTTTTCATTTCTGTTATCAAATCTGTTCGGTCGTATGCAGGTTGGGTGTGTAATATCCGGTCTGCAAAGGCAGCGTATGCAGCCTCGGCACTTTCGGCGTGGATAGTAGTGTAAAAGTGATCGTGGCCGGTACCCAACATTTCCCACAGTACAGATGCGTTGTCGGTTGATATTTCACCACCAATAATTACGTCTGGGGTCATACGTACAACCAAGTCTAATAGACGTGCGTAATTCATGTCGTTTGTTTGTTCTGTTCGCGATAATATAAAATGAACGCGATTCTTTTGCGGAACACGAATTTCACGGGCGTCTTCGACCGTGATAACACGACTGTTTTGATCAATCAGTGTCAGCATATGGTTCAAAAATGTTGTTTTACCGGTTGCTGTTGCACCACTGACCAGAATAGGGCTGCCATCATTAATGGCGGACATCAGGCGTTCGTATGGATCGTCTGGACGAACGTTTTCACGTGGTTTTACCTTTAATAATTGTTGCCCACGACGCAGATGATAATTTTCAAAACTGGTTTCATGCGCGCCACCACCGCGGATGTTTAATGCAACGCCGCCAGTGATGTCACGTTCGTCGTATTGAACGTTTGGTCCCGCAATCGCAGTAAAACGATGGTTGCCAGGTAATGTCGCATATACCACCGGCATACCATGTGTCGGGTTAAAAGGGCGTTCGTATATATTTGCAACAGTGTGAATCAAGTCAACAAGATATTGTTTGCTAAGTGTTTCGGATTGATATGATACCCATGGAACACGTGCGCCATGTAAACGCATCCAAACTTCGCCTGCGTGGTTGATAGCAATTTCTTCTACAAATGAAGGTTTGTAGAATTCTTCCAACGGTTTTAATAAAGATTCCAGAACAACATTAGACATATATGTGATTTTATCATAAATCGTGGCTTGAATCAAAACAGTTTATTTGATAAAATTAAAAAAAAAGAGAGATAGAATATGAAAAAATCACTTTTATTTGCTTTGTTGGGCGTTCTGTCGTTGGGCGCATGTGTTAACAATGATATGGATGTTCCTTATAACCAGACTGATTTTGAACAGGGCGGTCCAGATGCGCCACTGTATAACGAAAGAACCAGCGGATTTATGCAGGCAAATAATCAATATGCAAATATTGATACGTACAAGCCAAAAACAGCTGCGGAAAAAGAAAAAAATTCAAATCGTTGGGATACATCACGTATGGAAACCCGTTGGCAGGAATACAAAGGTGCCATGGTGCGTGTTCAGATTTTGCTGGGGAATACCGATTTGCGTGAAATGCGTTTGCGCTTGATGCAAAATGCAGATGGTATGGATATTGATGGCGATTCGCGTTCTGTCTTGGCAGCGGTCGCGGATTTTGAAATGAAACGTGTTTGTGGCCGTAACGCAGATAGTATCGTTATGGTTTATGACAATCCTTCGTTCGAAGCAATGCGTCCAACGCCTTACTTTGATTACAGAATCGAAGCCGAAGGTGCAACAATGCGCGAATATGGATTCAGATGTGTTTACAATAAATAATCTGATATTTAACCAAAAGGAAGCTTAAATGAAAAAAATGGCAGCAATTATGGGGGTGTGTTCTATGTTAGGTTTGGCAGCATGTGATGGTGCAGATGTCGCAAAAAATGGCGATACAGTTGTTATTAATTTTGCTGGGTTCTTGGATGGGGTTCAGTTCCCAGGTGGTACAGCAGAAAACTTTCCGTTAACATTGGGCAGTGGTCAATTTGTCCCAGGTTTTGAAGAACAAGTCGTCGGTATGGCCAAAGGGGAAGAACGTGATATTAATATTACTTTCCCAACACAATATGTCCCAGACTTGGCTGGTAAAGATGTTGTGTTCAAGGTCAAAGTTGTAGATATCTTGGAAAAATAAAAAAATGCTGGCTTACGTCGGAAAAAATAAAAAAATCCCCGTTTTGGGGATTTTTTATTTTGCCTTGTTTCCTTTGTTATTTTAATTCACATTTATTACTATTGTACGTTGTTGTATAATCCATTGCAGACATTGTATTTGTGATTTCGTTGCATTGGGCTTCGTTTGCGTTGCATGTGTTGCCCGATGCATTTGAACCTGTATATATTTTGCAGACTGTGCTGAATATATTTTTCTTTTGATCTGCGCTTTTCAAGCTGTCATTAATTGTGAACTTTATTTCCCAATCATATTTGCCATCAGTGCTGGCGCATTTGATATATGCACGTTTGTTTGTGCTGTGTATGTCTGATTTATCGCACGTTGCATCGTGTCCTTTGACTTTTTTCAGGTATGCGATTGATAGTGCAGACATTATATCTTTGTCCTTTTTGCTTAAAGGCGTGTTATTAAAATATGTTATACAATTTGTATGACTGTCTGTTTCATAGTCGCATACAGATTTATATTCACCGTCTTTATTGAAATATTTATCTTTGTTTATAATCAGATTTCCCGCCAAAGATCCGATTGCGCCAACGCCGGCAA
>JAZQRR010000027.1:0-104041 GCA_045629645.1 Candidatus Enterousia sp.
GTCCGAATCCCTCCGCTGCTACCAGAATAAACAAACGGCCCGATGGGTCGTTTTTTTATTCTGTGCGTCGGGGTGGTGATGGACAACCAGCAGAGGGTCCGACCCGCAGGCAAAAGGCAGACGGGCGTATGCCGGTTCGCAACGCGAATTTGCCCAGGTGAATGAAGCACAGCGGAATCAATCCCTCCGCTGCTACCAAAGATTCAACCCCGATTTATTCGGGGTTTAATTTTTAGTATAGTTTTGGCGGTAGGGTTGTTTTTTATCTTTGATTTTTATAGCTATCACAAAAATGTGATGCCATATATGCAAATTTTACCATTTCTGTTTGATTGATATCATCTGTCCCCACGGTAATCAGTTCCCCCATATTGTTGATATATTTATAAACAGATAATTTACCAATCATTGGGGCATAGGAAACACGGGTTGTTGTTTCACATCCCAGGCATTGTGGCGCAATCATTTCCAACGGACCAGAAACAATTTCCGTTGGCATTCTTTTTGCATATATCTCACAATTTTTATCACAACCACGGCAAGTGATTTTGTTTGCAAAATCTAGTCCGCTTGTGATGTTATCAGAAATACAACTTTTGCCAATGCATAGTTTTTCTTTCTGTGTAAATGACATTTTATTATCCTTTTTTTATCTTGCCATGTAACGGTCGCACATAACAGAAATTTTTTGTGCCAGCACCCTTTTATCTTTTAACACATCTTGTAAATAGCTGTTTGGTAATGGTGTCCATATAACACGGTCGTCATCATCATTCCATTCATATTCTTTCAGTTTTGTGACCGCATTACACTTTACCCCTGATTTATCAACATAAACATCAATACGTTTATTATCAATTGTTGGGTATAGAAAATAATAAGTATATTTACTGCCATGGCGTTCTTGTTCCGCCCCCAGTTTACAATGTTTATCACAACCGTTACAAAAATCTTGTGACATAAATAACCTTTTTTTGTTTATCAACACATAACATACACGATAACACAATCACTAATAAACGCAAGATTTTATACCTTATTAAAATAATTGTCTTATATATCTATTCCCTTATACACCTGTTGACTTTATTTTGAAAATCAGCGATAATACACAGGTTACATATCAAAGGAAAGGTATTATGCAAAAAATTTTATTGGCATTAATTGCAATGCTACCCGCATCCGCACTTGCAAATCCTGCGTGTCCTGTATGCACTATTGCGATTGGTGCAGGTCTGGATATCGCACGTCGTTTGGGCGTACCAGACAGTGTTGTTGGCCTGTGGGCTGGGGCATTGTTGACTTTGCTGGGTTACTGGACATTAAAGTTTATGGATAAAAAGAATTGGCACTTTCGTGGTCGCGACACAATTGTAATTGCTGCATCTATTGCGATGATTGGTTTTGCATACATTGGCACGGTCAAATACAATCCTGTTTCAATTTGTGGCAGCTTTGTGATGGACCCTGTATTATTCGGCACATTATGCGGCGCAGCGATATTCATTCTGACATCAAAATTGTATCAATGGATGAAGAAAAAAAATAATGGTCATGCACACTTTCCATTTGAAAAGGTTGTATTACCATTGGCTGCATTGGCACTGGCCAGTTGGGCAATGATTGCGTGTTTATAATATAAAGACAAGGAATAACAAATGAAAAAAATAGAAAACGTTCAAGAATTTATTGAAAAATTGGATGCTGCAAAAAAGGTAAACCCAAAAGATTTATCCAGCGACCAAGATTTAACAATCGCAATTATGAACTTGATTTCTATCGAAGAACATTTAATGTTTTCTGGCGCAAAAACAGGCAAAACAGAATTTTATGATTTGATTAACGACATCCGTGAAATGCGCAAAAACGCAATGTTAAAAATCATACCTTCTTATCAAGGCGAAGTTTGGTGCATATCTAAACACCTGCTGGCGGCATCAATGCGCGTATTCGAAGTTGGAACCAAGGCATTATCATCTGGCGACAAAAAAACAGCATACGAATTATTTGATCAGTCTTATGAATTATATTCTATGTTTTGGGGTCTGAATATGGGAATATTAACAGGCGACAACACATCAGAAAAAAAATCATCGACAACAAAAACAGTCGCTGCAAAAAAACAACCTGTTACAACAAAGACATCCGGCGAAAAAATATCCAAACTAAAAACATGGGTAAAAAAGGCTGTTAATTGTTGCATTGAATAAAAAATCCCCGAAATGGGGATTTTTTTATATCTACCACTCGATTGGTGTTTTTCCGTGTTCTGATAAATATTGATTTGTTTTACTGAAATGATGATTTCCAAAAAAACCACGATACGCAGACAGCGGCGATGGGTGTGCACTTTTCAAGACCAAATTTTTTTGACAATCAACTATGCTTGCTTTTTTCTGCGCATATGACCCCCACAACAAATAAACAATATTTTCGCGCAAACTTAATGCACGAATAACACTGTCTGTAAACTGTTCCCAACCACGACCACTATGCGATGCAGCGGCATGCGCCTGAACGGTCAACGTAGAATTTAATAATAACACCCCCTGATTCGCCCAATAAGTCAAATCGCCATTTGTAACCGACGGTCGCCCAATGTCAGATAATATTTCTTTGTATATATTTTGCAAACTCGGCGGATTTGGCGTTGGCGGCAAAACAGAAAAACATAATCCATGTGCCTGCCCTGGTTCATGATATGGGTCTTGTCCAATAATAACAACCTTGACCGATTCCAAAGGACATAAATTAAACGCATTAAAAATATTTTTTGCATCTGGAAATATTTTTTTACCAGACAAATATTCACTGCGCACAAAGTCAGTTAATTTAATAAAATAATCTTTATCAAATTCTGCGCTTAACGCATTTTTCCAAGATGATTCAATTTTCACATCCATAAAAAATATCCTTTGTTACATGACCGGCGTTTTATACAAGTAATCATCCACACTGCTTTTTATTAAAATTAATTTATGTCAGATGAGTACGCCGCATAAAACAAAGGGAGTGTACATACTGTTACATGACCGGCGTTTTATGCAAGTAATCATCCACAGAAATTAATTTCTGCTGGCACGCCTTCCATAAAACAACATCAACATATCCGCGTGGCAAACCTGTTTGTTCGACCAAAAACGCAAACATATCATCGCATGCTGCTTTTATTTCTGGGGACAATTTTGCATTGTTTATTTTTGAAAATAAATCTAATCGCCCAGAAAAGACGCACCCTAGACGCTGAATCCAGATATCATATTTTACAACATCTTCCCCCAGATTTCGCGCCAAATGATTTGCTGTAATCTTGCCAATATGTGGCAAAGATTGCAAATACTTTAATTTGTCATCTGTTGCTGACAAAAGATAATATTCCGAACAAAATTTATTCCGATTATTCCATATATCACAAACGGCACTTATTTTATTTCTGTTATTAAACAGTTTTATTAACAAATCAAAATCTGCGCCAGAAACACGCAAAGTATCCATTATTTTTTTATGAATCTTTTTTGCTGTCTGTTGCGAGAAACCGCCCGCCAAAACAACATAAACACAATCAGACGCAAAATCATCAGGCGTACGAATTTTTCTGTTTTTTAAATTTTCTAAAATTTCATCAAACGACTGATTATCCGAACCTTGTCCACAATCACGTAATTGTCTGTCCAAATTGATAAACCACCGCGCCGAGAACATAACTATGAACGTCCCTGCCCTTGGGCCATTGCCGCCAACATATCACGCTGGGCCATATCTTGTTTCATTTTATCGGACGAAGCATTAAACGCTTTGGTATCCAATTGCGAAATCCGACGTTTCAAAGAATCTATTCTGGCGCGTTTGTATGCGGTCTGTGATTCAGATAAATTATCTGACAATTCTAACATTTCTTTTTCCAGCATATTTAATTCTGCCTGCAATCGTTGTTTTTCACTCATAGACCTTCCTTTATGTTACCAAGAATATTCATTATGATGCGTTATTATATCTTCATTTTGATAACAAGGCAATTTTTTTACAACTTTGCCTTCGTCATTTACAACCAACACATTTTCGTGTTTATAAAAATCATTACCATTAAAGAACAAGAAATTAAAATTTCCACCCGTTAACAAACAAGAACATAATTCTATCTTTTTTTCGTAAAAGACTGAATTATCTAACCAAAAATTCACATACGCTTTTAAATCTCCTCTTGAAAACATCTTGTAATATGCTGTTGTTTGCGGATGAGAATGTCCATGTGCCACAATATCAGAACCATCTTTCTTGGAACTATTTATAAAATTTTGCATTTTATTGCACATATCTGCTGAAAAATCCGCTTCTGCCCCTTGCAAATTATCCGTTTGCACATCTATTGCATCAAAAACAACACGATCGCCTTTTGTTTTTCCATACAGAACGAACGGTATTTCTATTTTTTCAACACGTGTTTTATTTTGGATTTCTTGCATTTTTTTATAAACATGTTCTAACACAAAAACCACGCTGTTTTTTTTCATAAATGGCAAACTTTTATTATTTACAGGCGCCATATCCCCCCAGGCATCAACCAACAACCGTGCATTAATCAAAAAATTCATTTGCCCACGCAAGTATTTTTTCGTATCAAGCGCCATTTATCCCATCCTTTTATTTATTTAAAAAAAACAAAAAAGGCGCAGATTTCCCCTGCACCTTTTTTATTACACGTCCAAATTTGCATCCAATGCGTTTTCGACGATAAAGTCTCGTCTTGGTTCCACGACATCTCCCATCAACATCGATACAACCTCATCTGCTTTGGCGGCATCATCGACCTTGACTTGGAACAACGACCGATGATTTGGATCCATTGTTGTTTCCCACAACTGTTCGGCGTTCATTTCACCCAAACCTTTGTATCGTTGAATCTTTAATCCGTTTTTCGCATATTCAAACGCCGTATTTAATAATGCCAACGCGCCCCAGATTTTTTGAGACTTTGATTTCACACGCAGAACTGTTGGCTTGCTAAATGTTTCAATCAGTTCATCGTGTCCATCCAGCCTGTGCCATGCGCGAATTTCTGGACCATTAATTTTTTCGCGTGGCAATACATATGTTTCTTTGACGCTGCGCAACGTTCTGGTTATTTCAATACCTGCATCATTTGCCGATACTGCCCAGCCACGTTCAAACTCTAATTCTTGGGCATCCAACATTTTCTGCACCGCGATAAAGTTTTCTGAACTTTCGCTTTCGAACACACCGTTCAACGCCAAGGCTTCGATAAAGCGCAAAGGCATAATATGATTTAACGGTTGCAAACAATTACGCATATCCAAAACCAATCCCAACAAACGCTTTAAATCTGCGCCAGAAATCTGAACACCATTGGTTGATTCAATCATACCATCTGTTGCCAACTGTTCCATCAAATAATCGTCCATTTCACGTTCATTTTGCAGATAAATTTGTTGTTTACCACGTGTAACCCCATAAAGAGGAGGTTTTGCAACATAAATATATCCGCGTTCAATTGCCTGTGGCATATGACGATAAAAGAACGTCATCAACAAAGTCTGAATATGTTGACCGTCAACGTCCGCGTCGGTCATGATAATAACCTTGTGATAACGCATTTTTTCAATATCAAAATCATCTTTTCCGATACCTGCGCCCATTGTTGTAATCAGCGCCCCAATTGTATCGGACCCCAACATTTTATCAAAACGCACACGTTCAACGTTCAAGATTTTACCACGCAATGGTAATATCGCCTGAGTTTTGCGGTCGCGTCCTTGTTTTGCTGTACCGCCCGCCGAGTCCCCCTCAACGATAAACAATTCACATTTTGCAGGATCTCGTTCTGAACATCCCGCCAATTTTCCAGGCAAACCACCCAATTCAGGTCCTGTTTTCTTACGTGACAATTCACGTGCCTTGCGTGCTGCTTCGCGTGCGGTCGCGGCTTCTATAATTTTATCTATAATAGTCTTAGAAATTGCTGGGTTTTCATCCAAGAATTCATACAACATCTCGGACACAGTACTTTCAACAATTGGTCTGACTTCACTGGACACCAGTTTATCTTTGGTTTGGGAACCAAACTTTGGATCAGGGATTTTTACACTGACAATACTTGTTAAACCTTCGCGAAAATCTTCCCCAGACAGATTAATATCTTTCTTGGTACCTTTTTCTGCAATATATTTATTAATTGCACGTGTTAACCCCGCACGGAACCCTGCCAAGTGCGTTCCACCATCACGGTTTGGAATATTGTTTGTAAAACACAAAGAAGTTTCTGTATAAGCGGTTGTCCACTGCAAAACGATTTCAATATAAGTATCGTCTTGTTGCTTTATCATTTGAATTGGTTCTTTGTTCAACAATTCTTTTGATTTATCCAAATATGTTGCAAACCCCTTTAAACCATCTGCGCTGTGGAATTCGCGTTCTTTCTTTTCTGCGCCACGCAAATCTTCCAAAATAATTTTAACGTTCGCATTCAAGAAAGACTGTTCACGCAACCAAGTCTCCATGGTATCAAAACTGAATTCCGTACCTGTGAACGTATCACTTGACGGCAAGAAAGTAACTTCTGTTCCATGTTCAATACCAGATTTATTTTCTGTAATTTTCAAATCACATGTTGGCACACCATCTGCAAACGCCATAAACGCTTCTTTATCACCGCGCCACACACGCACTTCTAACCACTTTGACAACGCATTAACAACAGACACGCCCACACCGTGCAAACCGCCCGAAACCTTGTAGGCACCGTTTGTTTCATTATCAAATTTACCACCGGCGTGCAATTCGCACATAATCAATTCCAGCGCACTGCGTCCTGTTTCATGATTAATATCAAACGGCATACCACGACCATTATCACGAATTGTTGCACTGCCATCTGCATTCAAAGACACATACACAGTATCTGCATATCCGGCCATTGCTTCGTCAATAGAATTATTAACAACTTCGTAAATCATATGATGCAAACCTGCACCACCTTCGCCAACGTCACCAATATACATCCCAGGACGTTTTTTTACCGCTTCCAGTCCTTTTAAAACCTTAATGGAATCACCAGTATATTCATTATTTACTGCCATTTACATTTCCTTTCGTTTTTTCTATGTAAAACATAGCAATTTCTGGTATAATTATCAAGGAAAAAGGGGAATAAAATGAAATTTAAACTATTATATTTCGGTGATATTTTTATTAATCCAAAAAAGCGTGCACAACATATTGCAGATATACGTATGCAATTCCATCCACAGTTAAAAAAATTGGTTGAACACAGTCCATGGAACAACCTGACACAATATATGGTTCCCAACCCAACAAAAAGCCCTGTTACCACACGTCACGTTGGCGGCATTGATTGGAATCCAATTATAACACCTAATCTGAAATTAATTGCAGAACTGGACATACAGATGTTACACCCTGAAATTGTTGGTGTTCCCCGTTCTGACATTGACAACCGCGTAAAGACAATTATGGATGGCCTGCGTTGTCCACAAAACGAACACGAAGTTGGCGCAAACACACCGAATAATATTGGACCAATATACACATTATTGGACGACGACCATTTAATCACAAAACTGTCAGTAAACACCAGTCACTTGCTGGGCACAGATATATTTTCTCCTGATATCCCGTGCAGTCCGGACTCTATATTTATGATGATAGACGTAAATGTTCGCGTTGCCGAAGGCACACTTGAAAACCTGCCGTTTATGGTGTAAAAGAAAATCCCCGATTGGGGATTTTTTATAATCTTGTATTATCTACCGAAATAATCATTATTTTATATTTCTCATAAAAAATAAAAAACTTGATTTTTCAAATATCTGCAATACAATTTAATCGTATAATTTATAACAAAGGCAAAAACCCGATGCATATGTAATATTGTAATATTTTAAACAAAACTTGCATTAAATATGCGACTGTTAGATTACAATAAAACAAGGGTTTTTTTATGGCTTTAATTTCTTTATCAAACGTATTTTTTGGATATAACGACAACAATTTATTAAACGGTGTTTCTGTTGCTTTTAACGACAACGAACACATTGCGATTATTGGCGATAACGGTTCTGGTAAAACAACACTTTTACGATTACTGTCTGGTGCTTTATTACCTGATTCTGGCACAATAAATCGCAATGCCAGTGTATATATATCTAATCAAATAAACGCATCAGATTCTAAAAGTGGTGGCGAACAACAAATGTTTGCATTAATGCGTGCATTTGAATCCGACGCAGACATATTATTATTGGACGAACCAACAAACAATCTGGACACAGACGCAAAAAAGATATTTTTCAACAGATTAACAATCTATCCAAACGGCGTTGTAATTGTTTCTCACGACCGTGAACTATTACAACAAATGGATAAAATAATAGAATTGCAAAACGGGCAAATAAAAGTTTACGGTGGCAATTATGATTTTTATCTGGAACAAAAGCAAATAGAATCCAACAATCTTTATTCCAAATACACGAACACCAAAAAAAACATCAGCCGATTAAACGACACAATAAATACTGCGCAAAACACCCGCCAGCACCACGAACAAAAACAACAAAAAGAAATAAACACAAGCAGACGCAGCAGACTGCAAGCCAATGCATTAAAAGGAAAAAGCATTGAAACCGAGGCAAAAAAACGTGCAATTATTCAGAAAAAACTAGACGAACAAATATCTTTGCAACAAACGTTATCGACACAACTGCGAAACGAAACGATAAAAATACCTGTCCCGAACAAAGCTTTTTACAGCAAAGAATTAATAAAGATTTCAGACTTGTCATTTTCTTATGATAACAAAAAAATATTCAGCAATTTTAATTTCACAATGTACGGCAAATCCAGAATCAGACTTGCCGGCAAAAACGGTTCTGGGAAATCCACATTGTTAAAGATAATTTGTGGCAAAATAAAACCACAACACGGTTGTGTAAAAACATTTGGTAAAATCGCATACATAAACCAAGACTTATCTGTATTGGATAAAAACAAAAGCATTATTGAAAACATAATGTCTGTATCAGATTGTCTTAAACACGATGCGCATGCAATTGCTGCAAATTTTGGTTTTCGTGGCAATACAACTCAACAATATGTCGGAACACTATCTGGCGGGGAATTATTAAAGGCAACATTGGCATCGATACTTGGATGCAACAACCAACCAGACTTATTAATTTTGGATGAACCAACCAATAATCTTGAAATAAAAAGTATATCTATACTAGAAGACGCATTAAATCAATACAAGGGCGCGATACTAATTGTATCACACGATGAAACGTTTATAAAAAACATAAACACAGACACAGTTATTCAAATATAATCCAACAAAAAACCGCCCATGTGGACGGTTTTGTAAATCTTGGTTGTGCAGCGTGTGCAGTTCCCGAGCCGAGTTATTGGAAATTGGACGAGAAATACAACCTGTTAGGGATAAATTAGATTTACCAAATTTATATTAAGGATGCGAATCGGGTTTATAATTGTAACAACAAAAACAAGCGGATTTCTGCAGGTTTAATGGTGTATAAAAAGTCCTTGATTTAATTTTTTAAAAAATATATGAATCGGAAATGAAAGACCCGTTTAAAAAACGGGTCAATCCTAAGCGATTATAGAGTGCTTAGCTATCTGTATGCTTTCACTTTATATCGCTTGGTAGTGCCTTGTCAAATATTTTTTTGACGAGGGTGTCATTAATGCCGCAACGAAAGGAGTAAAAAATGGCAAATTTTGACACAGAAACGATAAATAATGTTTGGAAAAAAGCCAGAATTGTTAATGGTTTTAATCCAGATATATGGCGCCAAGACTATGCTGGTGCTTGGATAAAAAAATCAGAATACGGTAACTGTAAATCTGATTTCGGATGGGAAATAGACCATCAAAAACCTGTTGTTAAGGGTGGTAACGATAGCTCATCTAATTTGGTGCCATTACAATGGGAAAATAATCGTTCAAAAGGCGATGATTATCCGAATTGGAGTACGGTAGTTTCTTCAAATGGGGAAAATTATTACCGAGTAACACAATTTTGGAAAATAAATTAACAAACAACCGGTCACAAGACCGGTGTTTATAGTTACATTGACATTATGTAAACAAAAACGTTAAAATAGAGAAAATAAGTTGGAGTTTTATATAATGAATTCGAAATTATTATTAATAAGTTTTTCTTTATTATTATGTGCTTGTAGCCATGATGTAACCTATCATAGATATCGTTTTGAAACAGTAGACGATGTATATTTATGTGTGGATAATCAGACACCAGGGGAATATAATTCTATCACAGGTAAATTGGTTGAAAAAGATTCTTTGGTTGTAGAAAAGGTTGTAATGAATTCATATGATTATTGTATTAATCAATTACCATATCCATTAAATTTAGTAGAAAAAAAGAAAGATGGAATAACTGTGTGTTATGACAAAAACAATAAAATAGAACTTCCAGTTCTTTATTGTCAAAAAGACCAAAACATAATAGTTAATGTTAACAATGACATTAATATGCAACAAACAACAAATGTTTCTCAAAAAAGTATAATGAAAAACACAATGTATTTTTAAAATACATTGTTAACAAGTTCAAAAGTGGCGAAAAATCGCAATTTTCTAAATGTTGGCTTTCGAACTTTTTGTAGATATTGGGAAACAAATAAAAACTTGCCCTGATTGGCAAGTTTTGAAACTTTGGTTGCGGGGAGTGGATTTGAACCACTGACCTTCAGGTTATGAGCCTGACGAGCTACCGGGCTGCTCTACCCCGCGATAAGGTACTCGTATTATATATATTATATTTCATTAGTCAACATAATTTATTATTTTTTTCTTATGATAACGCACTGGTAATTTGATCTTGCATCTGAAAGGTTCCCAATACAACCCACGCAATTATTGCTGACACCAACAAAATACCCAAACTATTTAAAAAGTTTGATATCTTTTCCATCTTGCGAACAGATTCTTCCAAATAATCATTTGCGACACCAGTTAAATTTTCATCAAAACCGTTCATATCTGCATATATTGTCAAATCGCCAATAATATCACCATCTGGAAAATTCGCACCTGTTTTCGACAACGCAACCCCCAGATTATCACCATTTGCAATAAATCGCAGCGCTTTGTCCAAGATTCGACGCAAATATTTATTCGCACTATCTGACAGCATACGTATTGCATCAGGCAATGTTACACCCGCGCTAATCATCGCCGCCAACGACATCAAGAAACCAACTGACACCTGAATTTTATAAACACTCCATGGTGGAAACCTGTCAAAGATTGTACGTATACGTCCTGACCAATTTTGCAGACTTAACCACACAACAGAAATCGCCACCGCAAACACAACCAAAAACGTGTACCAATACCGTATTGAAAAATCAGACAATAAAATCAAGGTTCTGGCAGTACCACGCCATACAACATCAGAACCTGCAACATCACGCAATGGTGGCACCAAATAAATACCAACCATCAAAATAATACCAAACGTCAGCGCCAACAAAAACAAAGGATAGGCAATCGCAGAAACCATTGCACGTCTGATACGTTGTGTACCATCAACAACACGCCCCACATTTTCCAGTGCCACAACCAAATTAGACAAGTTACCCGACGTTACCAACAAAGTCTCGTCTGGTGGCACCCAACCACGTGTTGCCTCAGAAAAACTCATCCCTTTTTCAAGATTTTTTTGCCACTGCCGCATTACAATCGCATACGGTTCGTTTGGTTTTTTGCCATTTTTAGATTCGATAATTTCCAAACGTTCCAGCGCATCAATCAATGTAAAATCATTACGTAACAAAGACGCCAATTTACGACAAATCGCCATACGTTTTTCAGTATTGGTACGAAAGACAAACTTTGCATATAATAATTCCAGTTTTTTCATATCAGTACACCCCTGGCTGATCCAGTTGTCCGACCCAACGTTCTAATTCATCGATACTGATTATACCTTGCAGCATCAACGACACCGCAGATTCTTTTAATGTGCGTCCATCCATTTCTTCCAGCCAATAACGAACTGCGCCGTCTGTATTTCCAGACAATGCCAAACGCAAGAATTCACTGTTTGTAATAATAATTTCACCTGCCTTGATACGTCCCAATGTCCCTGTACCATGACAATGTTCACAACCTGTCCCGCGCAAGAAAGTTTGACGGATACCGATATCCCCATAAGCTTCCATAACACGATGATAAGAACCACGTTCTGGGTGTTTTGATAATGGTTCGCGACAATAAGGGCATACTTTTTTAAACAATCGCATAGAAATCAAACCGCGCATCAACGTTTCTTCTTTTAATTTAAACGGTTCAATTCCCAAATCTAACAATCTGGTCAACGCCGCCATTGCCGAATTCGCGTGCAAAGTCGTCCAAACATTATGTCCTGACAACGCACCACGCACTGTTAATTGTGCGGCTGCCAACGTACGAATTTCACCAACCATCAACGTATCAGGGTCGCTGCGCAACGCTGCTGCCAATGCTTCTACATATTTTTCTTCACGCTGTTCTTCGTTTGTTGTATTAACAACCGGCATTTGATGCGCGCCAAAAATCTTTTGCTCAACAGGATTTTCCACTGTTATCATATTAATTTCGTAATTTCGTTCCTTTAACATCAAGGACATATTACGAACCAACGTTGTTGATTTACCAGAACTTGTTGGACCTGCGACAATAACTAAACCTGTTGGGAAAGAACGCATACGTGCCAACAACAACTGTTCATATGGTCCAAATTCTTGTTCTGTTTTAATTCCTTCGGATGGGTTATCGTATAACAAACGCATAACAACGTATCGACTGCCAAACGCGATTGGATTAAATTGCATACGTACGCCCAAAATCCCCGACGGCAGATATAAATCCTTGGTTCCACGCAATGGTGTACGTCCGTCTTTCTGCGCAGACTGATATTCATTTTGCGCATAGTTTGCATTTGACATATCAGACGATGCAAACGCAGCACGAACAAAAGATTCACCCCACTGAGAATTATATTCCATCACAGGCTGCATACTGCCATCGATACGGAAATAAATTGTTGTTTGGTCTGCAACTTCTATATGAACGTCAGATACTTTTTGTGCTGCGGCCTTGGCAACGATATCAACAAAATCTTTCTGCATTTGATTATCAAAATCAATACGCGAACGCCCTGCACCACCGATTTTATTATCATAAGCCTTGTAAATATTTGATATTAAACCTAAATCAGAATAGAAAGGTTCCCGCATCACGCATCCGCGTGCACGCAACAAATCAAAGAATGCCAAAACACGACCATCATAACGATGTGTTCTGGAAACAATTATTTCGCCACCACTAAAATATGCAATAATATTTTGTGTATCACGTGGCAATTCCAAATCAGCACCACTAACCGTCAACAGACGATTACCATTAGAAAACAAATAATCAATAATATCCTTGGATTCAGAATTCTCCAAACCTGCCGGTATTGATGTATTTTTATCAATATTTAAATTCGTAAGTGGTTCTGTTGCCATTGTTATTTTCCATTACTGATATTTAAATTTTGTGTTTCGCCATCAGGTCCTACAAAAACGACACCATCTTCCAAAGATATTGATTTTACAGTCCAACCGTCTAAATTTTTTCCAACACTGATACGTTTTGTTTGTCCCGAAGACAAAGATTCAACTGTTGCCTGTAATTGAGCACCTGCACCAATAACATTGACCAATCGATAGTTGTCTGACAAATCTGTCCCCGCAGAAGATTCAGACGCTTTTTTTGTTGTTACATTTTGTGTACGCGCTTCGGATTTTGCTTCTACAGCACTTTGTTTTTCTGCCTCTAATCGTGCCAATTCTGCATCTAACTTTGCTTTCTGTGCTTCTAATTCTTGCTGTTGCTGTTCTGCGCGCCCAGATAAAGTATCTATTTCCATATGCAGTTTTATTTTTTCTGCCGCCAATCTATCTAAGTCCAAATCTAATTGCGCACGTTCTTTTTCCAGTTGCATTAAAACTTTTTCTTGTTCTAAATCTGTTATTTGCTGAAACAAAGTTCCAGATGGATTATATTCTGCAACGGCATCCGCAGACATTTGTTCCATCTGCTCTTCTTCTGCGATTACATCTGGTTCTTGTTCTGTTATAACATCGACAACGGCTGTTTCTTCAACTAAATCTTGCGCATACGCAGAAACAGAACAAAACATCAAACCAAAGAAAACTGCTGACAAAAAAGATACTTTTTTATTTTGCATAGATTATCACCTCATAGTTCCAAGTGCGAGACAGAACATCCCACGTACATTTAATTAAATAAACCCCGCCAATATCGTCAAATATTTTCATAAATTGCATTGGCACCAACTTTGATTGCGCTGCCACTTCAATAATATTCAACGATACAGTATCAACACCGTTTGTCAGTGTATCAACAACCGTATTTATATCAACATTACCGTCAATTGATTGAAAACGTGTTTGCACATCACGCACAACCGCATCAACATCACGCTCGTCAACAGATGCAACTGTTTGCAAATCAGACAAAGACACACGAACACGCAATATATCATCTGTTATTTCTTGCACAAAAGCCCCAGGCATCAATACAGTTGCCTGATTATAGAAATCGGCCAACGTACCAAAATTTCGTTTAAATTCAACCGACGCAAAATCCTCATTACAATCAACTAATATCTGATTCCAACCTGTTATTGGCTGCATCAAAAAAGCAATTACCTGATAACATTGATACGCACGCGAATTTACATCTGGCAAAACATCATAAGGCAAAACCAACGGCTGTAATGGTGCCTGTTTTTCAATTTCATATTTTGCATCTAATTCTTTGTTTTTTTCTTCTATCTGACGCTTATATTCTGCCACCAGTTCAGGGTCAATTTCTGCAACCTTGGGACGAGGCGACAAAGTTTGAATCAAAGAATCACTGAAAACTAATCCTAAACCAAACAAAAACAACAAAATCATCAGCATTGACAATACAGTTGCAGACACATGACTTATTAAATGCAAAGTATTACGACTGACCCCTGTCAAAACATCTTCGATATCACGCTCAATCGCGCGTGGCATTCCCCATGCCCCAGGTGCAACAAACGCGCCCCAATCTGGAATTTCAGACAATTTAACATATTCAATACGAGCCGCCTGTTCAGACATAAACAACTCGTCTTTTATAATTACACCGTTTCTGGCCGCAACCAAATAAAAGCCTTTACCAACTGCAAAAACAGCCAAGAAAGAAGTATATTCAGAAAAATTTTCCATAACATCAGTCGCAGCAACACTCATTCCGACCCGATGTCCAAATCTTCGCGCACCCAACCCAATCATTGTGCGATATTCTGTGTATAAATTCAGTCTTTTATCAATTTCAACAGATAAATCTTTGGCATAATTTCGTCCAGAAAAAGCAGTCCCGCTTGGTTGCCAAAACAAACCAACGGCGTACTTTTTACGGTTAACGGTAACAGTTTTATTATTCAATTAAATTCTCTCTCTGAATATTCACACAGATTATAACACAAAAACTTTTACCAAGGCAAGGATTTAAGGTATAAAAAAAACCGCCCAATCGGCGGTTTTTTTTATTCACAATTTCCATATCTGCAATCAACAGGAATTTCCGACACAGACACAACTGTCGCCGCCCCATCTGCCGCGGTACGAACATTGTTTGGATATGGACAGTCATAAACATTTGCCGTCAACACAAATGCACGTTCTGGGCCAAATATTACCCATTGATTTGGTTTTGTTCTTTGACTGGTTATCCAATAAGAATTCCCAGGATGCGCCTGATCAACAATACGATTTTCTAAATATCTGCGCGCATCATCAATATCATATACTGACACTTCTGATTCCAGTTTGTACAAATAAGTACAACCAACAGGTTCTGCATCTAATTGTACCAAATATTGACTACCGTTTTCATTTTTTATAAAACCACCACACCCCATCAAAGACAACAAAGCGCATAAATATGCCATTTTTTTCATTTTTTTCCTTCCTTTTTTCTATTTTTTACTTTTGCATCAATTATATCATAATTATTTTCATCGCTGAACAGCTTTTTCAACACCAGATTATTCAAAGCATGACTACCTTTGTACGAAATTAAATCTGCGCAAACAATTCCACCTGATGTAAACATATCACCAACAGCATCAATAACTTTGTGTCTAACAAATTCATCTGACCACATCAACTGATTTAATGTACCGTCCCCTGAATCATTTAATGCAATAACATTATTTTCATTTGCACCACGTCCCATACCATGCTTTTTTAAATATTCCCACTCTGAATATTTACCAAAAGTACGTGCCCGTGCAAAGTTTTCAATAAAATAGGTAATTGATTTTTTTGTTTCATCATAAACATACGAACAAGATTGTTTTCCTATAATCTTTTCAGAATATACTAATGTTGCATCAACTTTTAATTGTGTACCATCATTTGGAATCAATTTAACAAAACCATCTGCCTTGCGCCCATTAATTTTATTAAACAACCATATTTTTATACGCGTCAACAACGGCAAAGTTTTAAACACTTCTGATGCAAAAACAACGATTGGTTTTTTCACAACAATTCTTTTCAATCCCCCACTTGTAACACCGACAGATTTAATTGCATCAATAAATTCTGCGGCACTGCCGTCCAGTATTGGTGTTTCGGCCCCATCTATTTCAACAACGGCACTATCAACCCCCATAATAAACAAAGCCGCCATCAAATGTTCTATTGTCTGGACATGTGCTGCATCTGTACGACCAATTGTCGTATTACGCATTTTTGTTTCACCAACATTATCATATTTTGCAGGAATTAAATCTGCACCGACAATATCTGTTCGTTGCATAAAAATTCCCATATTTTTTGATGGTTTTATCACTATATTAACTGGCAATCCTGAATGAATTCCAACACCCGACAAAGCAACTTGTTTTTTTAATGTTGGCATTTTAATTTCTCCTTTATCCAATCAAAGAAAGTATTATCAATAACTGTATCCAAACGCGCATATTTTATTGTATCGCGCAATTCCAGCGGCAGACGCACCCAGTCTTTTTCTGTTGTGATTAATTTTGCGTTTTTTTTCTGCGCCAACAAAATCAGTTTATTTAAATCTTCACTGGTATATTGATAGTGATCAGGGAAAGAACGTGTTGCGACAACATTGTCCAAGGACCTAAAAAATTTATCAGGATATCCAATTCCTGCGAACGCAACCAACCTTGTATCTGCCGTATATGGCGACACAGTTTGATTTTTTGCATAAAACACAGGCACATTTTTTGGTGTTTTAAATTTCTTTTTTGGTTTTGGACTGGCAATAATAATTATTGCATCTGCTTTTTTTGCTGCACATTTTGGCGCACGCAAAGGTCCCGCAGGCAACAAGAATCCATTACCATACCCCAACCCTTGATCAAACACCATAATAGAAACGTCTTTTTTTATTGTTGGGTTTTGTAAACCATCATCCATGATGATTGGTCCTAACTCCTGATTTTGATTATTTAACAAAATAACATTAGACTTTCTGTCCCCGACATGCACAGCCAACCCACTACGCGCCAGCATATTTGCCTCATCTCCGGCATCGCCAGTTTCATCATTTTTTTTATAACCACGCATAACAATTGGTGCATCAAAGTACTGAGCGATTGCACGCACCACCGGTGTTTTTCCGACCCCACCAGCAAATATATTACCGACACAAACGATTGGTCGTCGTGATATCAACGGATTAATACTACGAAACATAAAAACAATCTTGCTGACACAAAAATACACCCAAGACACAGGCATTAATAAAAATGCCAACAGATTTTTTTTCAAAAACCATCTGGGAGTCTTCATCTAGATTTACCTTTTTTCTTTGCTGCGCGTTCATCACGTTTTTTTTGTTTAAATTCAACCGCTGTTAAATCTTGTTCTGCGGATTTTAATCCAAACTCTGCATCTAAATCACGCATTTGTTGCACCATAAATTTTTCTAAATTTTCTTTAATTTTTTGAAATTCTTCATCTGTTGCCCTGCGTGGTACGAACACAGGATTTCCGATATTACACTTTATCTTGGAAAAAGGCAATGCAACCAAATACCTATCCCATCTTTCTTGCAGCCACGCACGCGACACAGAATAACACACAGGAATAATTGGCGCGCCACTCATTTTTGCGAAATATAAAGCCCCGTCTTGAACACGCAAAGATGGTCCCCCTGGTCCATCTGGTGACATACAAATACCAAAATCCCCACGTGATAACACACGTAATCCTTCACGTAAAACAGACACCCCGCCCTTGTGCGAAGAACCATATATTGCACGCAAACCAAATAATCTTTGTAATTTCGCCATCATACGTCCATCTTTATGCCGACTTGCCACTGCATAGGCCTGCATTCCCCCCAGACAAATAATTGGACTTAACATCATACTGCGTCCGTGCCAGAACACGAATATTGCGGGTTTTTTACGATATTTATAAAAAACATCAATATTAGAAATTTCTTTTCTGGACGTAAAATAATTAAACCATATTGGACCCGCCATCAACAAAGCCACTGCCCATTGAATCAACCCCATACCCAATATAGGTTCCCAAAACTTTTTCCACACTTTTCTAAAAGTTTTATTTTGAAACATAATTAACCTTTGCTTGAATATTCAACAGGAATATTAGCAACAAAAAAAATATATTGCAACACAGACATACAACTTAAAAAAATCCAGAAAAAACAGGTTGAAAAAATATATAAAATATTTACAATCACAAGAACACGTGTAAAAACTAAAAAACTAAATTGTTGCTTTATTTGCAGAAAGGGGTTGAAATGAAAAATTTAATTGTTGGGTGTGGTATATCTGGTGCAACAATGGCCCGCCTATTGGCCGAGGCTGGGGAACAAGTAACAATAATCGACTCTAAAAACCATATTGGCGGAAACATTTATGATTTTTATCAAGACGGCATATGCGTTCACAAATATGGCACACATATTTTTCACACATCTAACAAAGCAGTATGGGATTTTATTTCTCGTTTTTGTCAATGGTACCCATATCAGCACAAGGTACGCGGTTTAATTGACGGTCAAATTGTACCAATTCCATTTAACTTAAACACATTACACGCATTATTCCCTGCCAGCATTGCAAATAAAATCGAAGAAAAATTGCTGGATAATTTTGGTATTAATGTCAAGGTTCCAATTCTGGAATTGCGCAAAAAGGACGACAAAGACTTACAATTCTTGGCGCAATACATCTATGACAAAATATTTTTGGAATACACATTAAAACAGTGGGGTCAAAAACCGGATGAAATCGACCCCAGCGTATCTGGACGTGTTCCTGTGTATATCTCACGCGATGACCGTTATTTCCAAGACAAATATCAAGGCATTCCAATTGGTGGATATACTGCGATGATAAAAAAGATGTTAAATCACAAAAACATCACTGTTAAATTAAAAACACCATTTAACAAAAATATGAAATACGACAGATTGTTCTGGTCTGGCAGTATTGATGAATTTTTTGATTATAAACATGGTCAGTTACCATATCGCAGCGAACGTTTTGAATTTATAACATACCCATTTTCAAAATTCCAAGATGCTGCTGTTGTAAATTATCCATGCAATTATGAATTTACCCGCATTGGTGAATACAAATATTTCTTGAACGACCAATCGGAAAAAACAATTGTTTCATATGAATATCCAGAAGTATTTGAAAACGGCAAAAACGACCGTTACTATCCGATTGCAAATGACGATAATGCGGCCTTGTATCAGAAATATTTAGCGATGGCAAAAAATCACAGCAACGTTTATTTCTTTGGTCGTCTGGGTGATTATAAATATTATGATATGGACAAAGCAGTTGCCCGTTGTCTGGAATTATTCAAAGGAATCAAATAATGCAAACACCATCAGTATCTATCTTAATACCATGTTATAACGTTGAAAAATATCTGGAACAATGTCTGGATTCTGTTGTAAATCAAACTTTAAAAGACATTGAAATAATATGTATTAATGATGGTTCTACTGATTCCACACTGGATATAATCAAGTCATATGCAGAAAAAGACAAACGTATTGTAATTATTGATAAACAAAACGAAGGCTATGGCAAATCAATGAACCGTGGTCTGGATGCTGCGACTGGTGAATATGTTGGTATTGTTGAATCCGACGATTGGGTTGAACCTGATGCGTTTGAAAAATTATACAATATCGCGAAACAAAATAATGCAGACTTGGTCAAGGCTGAATTTGTATTTTTTGATAACGATACAGGCGCACAAACACCGTCATGGGGCATTGGTCTGGACAAGAAGTTTTTTAACAAAGCATACTGTTTAACAGAACAAACACCACAAATTATCTGGAACGGCCACCCAAGTATATGGACATGCCTGTACAGTCGTAAAATGTTAAACGATAAAAACATACGTTTTGCATCGACCCCTGGCGCATCTTTCCAAGACATGGGTTTCAAACCAAAAACAATGATTGCATCAGAACGTTTTGTGTATATTCCTGATGTTGTATTACATTATCGCAAACACGCGAATAATTCTGACAAAAATAATTCCAAGGTTTTTGCTGTATGCGATGTACACGACGATACAGACAAATGGTTTTCTGAAAACATTGGTAACAATATATACTTACGCAAAATGTTACATATGTCTCGCTTTGCGAATTACATTTGGAATTTACGCAGATTATACGGTACCCCCCAATCAGAATTTCGCGAACGTTTTAAATCCGAAGTTATAAATATAATAAAATCCAGTGGAATAGAACGTTCTTATCTGGACGACAGATTATTGTTAAAACTGTATTGTGTTGCATATCCAAAGAATATTTTATACAAAATCTTGCGCACAATCGTTATTTTCATCAGCCCTATTTATAAAAATCGTATCAAAAACGGCTATAAAACCCATATTTTGTTTGGCCGTCTGCCGATATATAAACAAGGGGTAAAATAAATGCATAATTTTATTATTCGCATTTTGTGTTGTTTTATCCCCAGTAAAAAATTACGACATACAATACGCAAAAAATATAACAAAAGTATATCAGGCTATACCGTAAACGGTACAAACAACAAAATATATGTTGATAACACAAAATTAAAACACTCGATTTCAGGGGTTTCTATTTTTATCAACGGAAACAACAACACAATTCATATTCCAAAAAGTATATATCTAGAAAATCTTTCAATTCGTATCGATGCAAATAATACCAATATAACAATATCAGATACAGTATACAAAATACGAAAATTACACATAAATGCATGTTGTGGTGATAATCAAAGTGTTTTTATTGGTCGTAATTTTCATTGTTTTGGTGTAAACATCCAATTAAACGAAGAAAAAGCATCTGTAAACATTGGTAACGATTGTTTATTTTCTAATTCTATTTCAATATGGCCAACTGACGGGCACTCGATACTAGATAAAAAAACAGGTAAAATTTTGAATCATATTACCCAACCTGTAAGCATCGGTAACAATTGCTGGATTGGCGAAGGTGTCAGAATATTAAAAAACGCACAAATTCCATCAAATACAATTATTGGCGGTGGCAGTGTTGTCGCAAAAAAATTTGATACAGAATATACCGCTATTGCTGGAAATCCTGCACAGGTTATAAAACAAGATGTTACCTGGTCTCATAAAACCCCAGCATCATTAGAAAAATAAATAAATAAATAAATAAAAAAGGCAGAAAAATGAGTAAACAACCATCAGTATCCATCCTTGTACCATGTTATAATGTTGAAAAGTATTTAAATCAATGTCTGGATTCCATTGTTAATCAGACTTTAAAAGACATTGAAATCATATGTATTAATGACGGTTCTACTGATTCTACATTGGATATAATTAAATCATATGCAGATAAAGACAAACGCGTAAAAATCATTGATAAACCAAACGAAGGTTACGGCAAATCTATGAACCGCGGTCTGGATGCGGCAACGGGTAAATACATTGGTATTGTTGAATCAGACGATTGGGTTGATTCTGATATGTTTGAAAAACTGTATACAATCGCAGAAAAAAATAATGCCGACATTGTAAAAAGTGATTTTTACGAATATACAACAACAGATGGCGAAAAAAATGTAAAAAAGAATTTACTGCCAGAATGGGATTTGAATCGTATTATAACCCCACGCAAAAACATCAGTATATTCTTTACCCAACCATCAATATGGTCTGCAATTTACAAACGCGAATTTCTGAACAATAATAACATACGTTTTTTAGAGTCCCCAGGGGCCAGTTATCAAGACTTAGCGTTCAGTTTTAAAGTATGGTTAATGGCAGACCGTGTTTATTTAACACCAAACGCATACTTGCACTATCGTTGTGACAATGAAAATTCATCTGTAAAATCCGCATCCAAGGTATTTTGTGTTTGCGATGAATGGAACGAAGTCGAAAGATATATTTCACAACAGAAAAAATATTATAAATCTGCCCATAAATTGGTACCACATGTAAAATGGTCTAATTATGTATGGAATTTGAATCGTTTATATGGTGATGCCCAACGCGACTTTCAAAAACAATTTACCCGCGAATACGACGCACACATAAAAAACGGCGATTTCACATGTGAATTCTTTGACAATCGTGAATGGACCCACCGTCTGCGTATAATATACCCAGAATCAAACATTGTTCGCCTGGAAAGATTATTTTTTAATTTGATAAAACCAGTTTACAAAACAAAAATACAAAACAATCAAAAACACTTTGTATTATTTGGCGCAATAAATATCTGTAAACCAAAATCTTTACCATCATTGGAGATAAAGTAAATGAAACGCACACCAAAAATATCTGTAATTGTTCCAATATATAATGTTGAACAATATATATCAGAATGTCTAGATTCTTTGATAAATCAAACATTGCGTGACATTGAAATAATATGTGTTGATGATTGCGGTTCTGATAAATCAATGGACATTGTCCAAGAATATGCTGCCAAAGATAATCGTATAAAAATTGTAAAACACGAAAAAAATTCTGGTTTATCTGCTTCGCGTAATACGGGGCTGGAAAACAGTTCTGCACCATATATAATGTGTTGTGATTCTGATGACTTTTATACACCAAATATGTGTGAAGTTATGTTAAATACAATTACACAAACTGGTGCAGATATTGCAATGTGCGGTATCAATATTATATACGAAGCAGACCACCATTTAAAAGATTCAGATGATGAATATTACAGAATAAAATTCAGTGGTATCCAAGATGTTTCTGACGAAATTATTGGAAAATGTGATGTATCTTCGTGGAACAAAATATATCGCCGTGAATTCTTAGATAAACACGAAATACGTTGGCCAACAGGATTAAAATACGAAGACGCTTATTTCTTTAATGCGTATATGGTATGGGCAAAAAAGATTGCATTTATAACGGATAAACTATATTGCTATCGCAGACGTCCTGGGTCAATTATGAATAAGACGTTTGAAAAAACAAATAATTATGCCATTGACCATTTAAAAATTGCTTTTAAATTATATGATTATTTTAACAAGTATGATTTGTGCAATGAACAAAGCGATAATTTCTGGAAAAATATGTTTATTCCATATTTAAATTTTTCTATTTGGAATACAAATGATAAAAAATCAATCACAGAAATCCAAAAACTGGCTTCTGATTTTGTAAAGAAAAACTATAAATACGGTGTTACCGACCTGACAATAGATAAAACAATAAAACAAATAAAAAATAAAACATATATGAAAACAAAAACGTTCTGTTTTGGTGCATGTTCATTGAAACAAACGATGGAAAAAACCGTATTTCGTATATTTGGAACCCCCGTATATAACATACATACAGGCAGAAACAGATATGAACATTTCTTGTTTGGTATTCATATCTTTAACACGCATTTTGACGAAGGAAAAAATATAAATTTCCGCATTCCAAAAATAAACGAACAAAACATTGATAATACAAATTTATTATCTGAATTATCAAAACTTTCTGAATTCACATATATTCCAAATCCTGGGAATATTGGGGATGCATTGATTGCATACACTACAATGCGTTTTTTTGATAAAAATAACATAGAATACAAAATATACAACGGTCAAAACGACAAACATATTGTATATGGTGGTGGTGGAATATGGACATCAGATTATCAACAGCATTGGATAAAATTTCTGGATATATTTAAAAACGCAGAACGGATTGTAATATTACCCAGTTCTTTTAATAATTGTGAAGAATTAATTAATATTCTTGATGACAGATTTACAATCTTCTGTCGTGAAAAACAAAGTTATGATTATTTAATCAGTAAAAACACATCTGCAAACATAATATTGGATCACGATATGGCGTTCAGATTAACAGACGATATGCTTAATCGCGAAATGGTCTTAACAGAACCAGAATATTTATTATTAAATAAACTACGCACAACTAAAATAAACAATACAACTTATTTTACCAGACGCGATTGCGAAAGCGCCGGCGATTATAAACACGATATTGATATATCTTTATATTCATGGTGTTGGGAACAATCAGATTGCCGTTCTGTTCAGTTTTTATCTTTGTTGATGCTTGAAACGGTTGCCCGTGCCAAGACAATTGTAACAGACCGCTTGCATGTTGGTATATCTGGATTATTAACCGGCAAAAAAACATATTTGTTGGATAATACCTATAAAAAGATATCAAATGTTTATGAACACACTATAAAATCACGGAATAAAAAAGTTAAATTTGGATTGCCAAACACCGAAAAATGATTTTTACATACCATCATATTGGTGATAAAACTGATGACGAAAATTGGATTTCTGCCAAGACTTTTCGTCGTCAGTTGCGTATCATACGCAATTCTTTTGACATTGTTCATATTCGTGATTATGACGCACACAACCCCAGACATGCTGTCCTTCGATTTGATGATGGTGGGGATGATATCATACAGATACTGCCAACTTTACAGCATTATAAAATACCTTTTTCAATTTATATTGTTGGGAACTGGTTTGGTCAGCCCGGCTATTTGGGTCCCAAAGATATTGATAAAATACATCGTGCGGGTGGTAACTTACAATGGCACACAAATACCCACTGTAATTTAACAACAATTGACAACCCAGAATCAGAATTTATTATCCCATCTGATATTTTATCATTGGGCATAGCTGGTGACTTTGTAAGTCTCGCATATCCATTTTGGGCAAATAATGACAATGTGCGTAAATATGCCAAAAAATATTTTACAAACAGTATCAGTGGAAATGGTTTCGCAACAAACACAAATTTTTCATTACATTCTATCAAGGTAAAAGAAACCACTAATCTATCAAATGAAAATATAACAAATCAGAAGATATCCCGATGGTATCATCGCTTGTTTTGGTAATAGTTAATTCATATGTATTTATAAAAACTGGGGTTTTCCCAGTTTTTTTATACGTATGCAGCAATACGCCAAAAGAAAGAAACTATCTGTCTGTTTGTTGAAGATCCTGTTTGTTGAATACCGCAAACTGTTACACTGTTTCTTGTTTGTGCCAATGTTCTGACATGATACACAACCGGACTGTCGTTCCATGCCCCGATAACGGAATAAGAGATATTATTCGTACTGTCTTTCAATTCAATTGGTAAATAAAAAGTTGTTGTTTTTTCAACTGTGGTTACGGCACGTCCGCCCATTTCAACCCAGCCACTTTTATATTTACGATACCAAGTATAATTATTTTCTGACGTTGGCATTTGCCATGCAACCACATAATCAAATGGTGATAAATCTGGTATTTCACTTTGTTTGGCCATTACGGTTCCACCAAGTGTTTCACCATCATGAACACGCAGTGTATTATTTGTTGTATCCATTGTAACTTCACCAATTGCACCGATAAAGTTATCATTTGCCGCCACGTCGCCACGGCGGATTTGTATTTGTCTAGACATAAAAAAACTCCCTTTGGAAAAAATTAAATAAAAAAAAACCGCCCATAACGGTCGGTCTATGTGTTACATATTATACCATAAAAACACATAAAAATCAATTTTTTATTTTATATTATGAATATAATATGATATAAATCACTTTGATATGAAACATTATTTTAATATTAATTTTCTTCGATTTGTTTCCGCAATTGGTTTAGTAATATTTCACCTGTTGCATTATAATTTGCCAAACGGTTTCCAAGATTATTATAAAATCTTGGAACAATCAACCAGTTCAACATATTTGTTAGTTGATTTATTTTTAATAATTTCTGGATTTTTTTTGTTTAAAACATCAACAAAAAATACAAATATTTTCAAATACATTAAAAATCGTTTTATTCGCATATACCCAGTATTTTTATTCTATAACATTATAATGCTGGTAATGAAATGGGAACCTGCTTTTTTTACAAAAACGAACATATTTTTATTAGAATGTATGCATAATTCTTTTACCTGCGAAGGTATTTTATGGTTTATAACACCATTTATATGGTCTTGCATACTACTGTACATTATATTAAAACTTACAAAACGATTTTCCAGATATATAATCTGGCCACTGATGATAATATGTTATATCATAATGATTGATGTATCTGGCGGATACTTTAATATGTTTGCATATATCACCCCATTTATAAATTTTGCTACATTGCGTGTAATATCAGGATTATGTATTGGAATATTACTGGGTATTCACCAAGACAAGATTAAAAAATTTGATTTAACCACAATTCAATCCAGTATAATTGAAACAATTGTTATTTGTTTATTATTTACTAATTTATTTATTACAAAAATATTTATAAACGACTTATACACTATTTGTTTATTTACCGTATTAGTTTATACATTTACCACAAAGAAATCATATATCAGCAATTTAATTAACAAGCCCTTTTTTGGTTACTTTGGCAGATATGCGTATTCTATATATATCATGCAACAAATATCATTTATCATATTAAACAAAACATCTATTCAGTATCATTTTTTTCCAATACAAACCTTGATATTATACACAATAATATCTGTATTAATTGGTATTTTAACATATTATATAATTGAATATCCCATACAAAAATTACAACACAGAACTAAGTTATAAAAAGCACTTTTTTAAATCAGCCCCATCATTATTTTGGTCTATTTTTTTATTTCTTATTTCTTCTGCTGCTTTGATTTTCTGTTTTACTAATACAACTTCTGGATGAGCCTGTAATTCACTATTCATCATATCTATTGCAGTATCAATATCATCCTTGTTTTTAACAAAAACAGGCATAACAGAATCTGCGGCTGAAAAAACAGATTGTTTTAAATCCCCCATAAAATCATTAATAACAGATAAATAAGCATTAATATGCATTTCTTCGTGTTTTAACACTGCATTATACGGACAAGAATCCAAAGTATGTCTGATATCAATATTTACCAAAAAATCTTTATATCCAACCGTTGCATTAACATTTTTCAGAACAATACAATATCCATTATCTACTTTTTTTATATCTGTAACAATATCATAATTATCAACAAAAGTCGCAATAACATTACCATGCCATAAATCCATTGGCTGTTCTGGTTGAGTAATATTTTTTATTGCTTTGGGTTGTACTACTGTAATTTTTGGTTTAAATTTAAATTGCAAACAATCATCAGCCATTACAGGCAACACAATAACAGAAAATAATATTCCCAACAGAACTTTCAAGATAAAACCTTAATCCATTGCGCCTTGTTTTTTCAGGTATTCATTAACAAAATTATTACCATAAATTTTATATAATTCTTCGGCCAACAAAACAGAAGAACGTCCAGATTCAAACAATCTTAACATATTCCCCAGTCCGCCCAATTCTGTATTTAAAATAACAGATTCATTATTTACAGGTCTGGACAACAGTAATGCACGTTTTAAATTAGGATACGCCTTGCCTTGAATAAAGGCCATTTCCAACGGATTTAAATTCCAATGCGCATAATCATTTACCTCGGCTGCTGGATTTCTAAAGAATAATATTGTCTGTGCCTGACCACGAACAACGTCACCAATCCCCAGTTTATCCAGAATATTTGCGCGCTGAAACGCTGCCATATACGCCTGACGATTTTTTCTACCTTCTTGTAAACCAGTAATAAAACTGTCACGGAACATTTTATTTTCCAGCATTGGTGCAGTTTCGTCAATCATAATCAGCGATGGATTTCCACCGGCCACCGTCGTATTGTTAATTCTGTGTAAGATATAAGAAATAACTGCTGGCGCTAAAACTTCATCTTGTAAAATATCTGTAAAATCAAACGTTGTTAATCTGGATTGTAAATCCAAAGTATCAGTTATTTCATTAAACATATCACCATACTGTAATGGGTCTATCCACTTTTTTAACGCGGGTCGCATATTTCCTGTGGAAGAAAAACAACTTTCCCACAAATTTTTCAACAATCTGTCTTTATCGGATAAATAATCAAAATTAACAGATACAGCACGTGCAATTTCATCGGCAGATTCAACATCATTCTGCCCAGAAATAATTGCGAACCAGCGTCTTAAAAACGCACGATTTGCGGCACTGTCTGGCATTTTTAGTGGATTTAAGTGTGTCAAGAAAGACTGTGCCATTGGGTCTGTATTTTTTTCTTTCCCCTGCATAGTAATATACTTACCGCCCACCGCCATTGTAAATATTTCCGCGCCTTTGTTTCTATCAAAGAAAAAAGCTTTTAACTTAGGATGTCTTAAACTTTGCGCAATCAAGAACGAGAACAAAGTTGTTTTACCACCACCTGTTGGACCGATTGTTAAAGTATGTCCCACCGCGGCCGGCGCATCAGAAACATGGAATTGGAACATATACGGTGTACCTTGGGCAGTTGGGAAAACAACCAATGGTCCTGGCCCCCAATCTGAATTTTCAACACCACGTGGCTGTGTTGACATTGGAATACTGACGGCAGCTGTCTTGGATAACAATTTAAAACTGCGTGGAAAAACATCAAACCCTGGAATCTGTGCGAACCAAGACACCTTGGCTGCGAACGTTTCTACAATAGGAGAAACCCCGAACGAAGCGGAAATTTTCTTAAAATCATCTATTGATTTTTGTAATTCTTTTTCAGAATCACCATACAGAACAAATAAAGGATAATAGTTAACCATACTCTGATTTCCAGAAACATTTTCATCCATAACAGATTCTGCGGCACTAATTTGTTCTTCGGTTGATTTTTGTTTTTCATCTGCGGTTGAACGTCTTTGTCGCAAAGTTGTTTCAATATCGGCCTGCCCCATGATATGAAAAGCGTTCATTGTAACCATTTCACATTGAATTGTTGATATAGTATCAAAAAATTCTTCATCCAAATAATCCGGAGAAGTTTTAAAAGACAACATTGCAGAATATTGTTTTTGTGCGCCACTGATATACTTCACCCAACCATCTTTCAAAAATTCCACATCATCAACAGTTGTTAAACTTGCGATATCATTATCTGCTGTTTTTGGTTCTGGTTTTGAAACAGGAGATAAAATTCTGCCGAAAAATTTCGCCATATTATCTGTTGTTTTATTTTTCAACACTTGTGGTTTATAAGCAGCCAACATAGATTCAATATAATTTCCATATTTATTTAATTTTGCACGTGCATCAACACCAGAAACGGACATAACAATATAATAACTATTTGTAAAAATTTTTAATCCTTGTCCTTGCCATTTATCATATATTTTCTGCAATGTTGGCTGATTAAATTCATATTTTGTCTGTTCTGCTATTTCATCGCGCACCATAAAGAATCGCAAAATAACCCCAGTATCACGAATTTGATTAAATAATTGTGCACGCAAATCCAAGAATTTTTCACGTGTTTGATTATCTTGCATACTGGTTTGAACCCCTGCCACGCGATAAACACGTAACAAAGTACCATCTGTCAACGACATAGAATTATCATCAAAAACTGTATCAAAAGGTAAAAAACTTGAATATTTAGCATATCCAAATTTTGGGAAAATTTTCTTGCCCAGCACAGGCACATACAGCATCAGCATAATAAAAACAAACAAAACAACCATCACCATGACGGTCAAAGTAATTGGGAATCCACTTCCTGCAAAATAATCAAAAAAATCATGTACATTTGTCATGCTGCTAGTTTCCTTGGTACTTTATGTTTTAATAAATTTAATTTTGCGGACACTATTTGCCCCAACTGCGGGTCTTTTTTTGCAAAAGTTGCGATTATCATATGTACAGAAATCACCCCTGCGAAAAAATATAATGGATTTGTATCATCACCGGTAAAAATCAATCTGACAACAAAGATTGTAACAAAAGCTAGGAATTGTATTACAAAATTCAACACTGCCAACGAATATGGCACATAGAATATTTGTGCTGGATTTGCCAATGCTTTTAATACTTGTTGTTTCATAACCCTCTCCGAATATTTGAATTATAACAATTTCAACAATTTTCAACAAGCATAAAAAGCAAATCAAAAAAATTGTTAAAAGTGTTAAAAACTTTAAATTTATTAACTGTTAATTATTTTCGATAATTTTTAACAATTTTTTAAAAAAGCCCAGAAAACATGAATTTTTTTGTTAAAAAACTGTTTAAAAAAAACTAAAAACAGTTTTCAACACTTTAAACAGGCCCTACTAAAACAACTATAAATAATATTATTATTTGATTTTTCAAAAAATATGTTTATAATCGCCTTGTAAAAAGGATAACGACATGAAATTTTTAAGTTCATTAAAGGCTTGGAAGAAACGCGGTAATGTAAAACAAATCCGTCGTGGTAAACAAGTTATCTTGATTGATCCTGCAAATCCAAAGTTCAAAGCGAAACAGGGTTTCAAGAAGAAATAAAAAATCCGCCGATTGGCGGTTTTTTTAATATAAATCAAAATCGTTTATAAAAGCTTCTTTTATAACATCTGTAATTTCAAGTGTTCCCAAGCCACTTTCACGTAAGTATAAAATCTGTGAATTTGTTGGTTTGTATATGGCAGCACTGTGATCTGCTGATTTTGGTATTGATGAAATTCGTTGTGTTGGCATAAATTCAATAAAAGCATTATTTTCATTTATTGCGGCAAAACCAATATCAGAAACACAATCTGGGCAATTTGATTTTATATTTGCATCACCATGCAAAATTGTTTTTGAATTTTTGTATGCAATTAATCTGTTTTTTACAATTATTGTTGTATTTTCTGATAAATGTTCACCGACACATTTGTAATTTAATTCAGAAAAATTTTCCAAGATAACGTTTGATTTTACCACAGAATTTTTACCGGTATTTTTAATAAAAATGTTCAATTTTGCCGGTGTAGTATTTTTTATTTTTACTGTCAAAAAAACATTTTGTTTTTCTGCGATAACTTCGACATCCAGTTTATTTTCGCCACTTATTTCACCGACATAGATAATATGTACTGGTAAACAATAATTTTTATCAACAGTTGTACTGTTAATAGTCGATAAATCTGGGCAATATTTACCATCGCGGTAAACAATTGTTTCCGCCGGAAAGGTTTTTATGTTGAATTCATTCCACATGTATGACATATTATTCGTATTATAAAGGATTTTAATATGGGATTCAATTGTGGAATTGTGGGCTTGCCAAATGTTGGAAAATCCACGTTATTTAATGCTTTGACACAAAGTGCGGCTGCGGACGCGCAAAATTATCCGTTTTGTACAATCGAACCAAACACAGGTCGTGTTGTTGTACCGGATGCGACATTACATGAATTGGCGCGTGTTGCTGGTTCTCAAAAGTTAATACCGACACAACTGGAAATTGTTGATATTGCTGGTCTTGTCAAAGGTGCATCTGCTGGCGAAGGTTTGGGTAATAAATTTTTGGGGAATATTTTATCAACGGACGCAATAATTCATGTTGTCAGATGTTTTGAAAATGATGATATTGTCCATGTAAACGGGCGAGTTGACCCACTGGGTGATATTGAAACGATTGAAACAGAACTGATGTTGGCAGACCTTGAAAGTATCGACAAACAGATAAAAAATCTGGAAAAAAAGGCGCGTGGTCTGGACAAAGAAGCAATTAAATTATTGGCAGATGCAAATGAAATCAAAAAGAATCTGGAAAATTCTATTCCAGCCAGAAACATAGATATTGATTCCAAGCCATTTAATTTATTAACCAGCAAACCTGTTATATATGTCTGCAATGTTGACGAAGCGTCTGCTGCAACTGGTAATAAATATTCCGATATGGTTAAACAAAAGTTTGGCGGTGTTGCGGATGTATTGATAATTTCATCAAAAATAGAAATGGAAATATCACAGATTGTTGATGTTGATGAACGTAAAATGTTTTTGGATGACCTTGGGTTATCTGAATCTGGTTTGGATCAGGTTATAAAAACAGGTTATAAAACATTGGGTTTGCAAACATATTATACAATTGGACCAAAAGAAGCACACGCATGGACAATTACAGTTGGTATGACCGCACCTCAGGCTGCTGGAAAAATTCACACAGATTTTGAACGTGGTTTTATCCGTGCCGAAGTAATTTCTCCGTCTGATTTTATTTCATTGGGTGGTGAAGTCGCTGTAAAAGAAGCCGGCAAAATGCGTCTTGTTGGTCGTGATTATATTATGCAAAATGGCGATATATGTCATTTCTTGTTTAATAATTAAACAAATAAATATGTTAAAAAATACCGGCGAATGCCGGTGTTTTTTTTTTACTTTGATTCTACATAAGTTCCGTTTTTTATTTGTTCATTAAATGCATTACATACAAAATTACAGTACGTATGAAACAGATTTTCATGAAATTTACTTTCATTAAAGTTTTTCATTCCAATTAATTCTTTATATTCTATTTGAATATTCATATCAAAATTTTCTGTAAATTGTTTTCCATCAAAAACAACATTACAAACGCATGTATTTTCTGCTTTTAATTCCACTTCAAGATAATTTCGTGAATAACATTCAGGAAAATCATCAGACAGACAGCCGTCAGGCATACTTCTAGTTGATGAGAATACCGAATGAGATTTATAATCTATTTTTACTTCATCTTTATTTTGAATAGATGTACTTTGTTTATTTGTATGAATATTTTGATTATGTTTATAAACATACACAGCGGCAATAAAACCAAATAACACGACAGATAATATCAAAAAATATATTTTTTTCATAAACAACCTTTTTTACAATGAAAACTTTATCATAAATATAACAGTAATAATATAAAAAAACGATAAAAATCGGTATTTTTTTACAAAATAACCAAAAACACCGGCAAAGTAAATTTGTTAAAAAATACCGGTCTTTTTAATAAAAATGTTAAAAAAAGCCGGTAATTTTTATTTTATATACTTATTAATTTTTCTAATTTTTCACTTGCTGATTTTATATTTATATCTATTTTATCTATTTCTTCACGAACAGTTTCATCGCCGTCCAATAAACGTGCAGTTAATGCTTTTTTAGTCAAAGTTAATCTGTCCAGATATCGTTGCAATTTTAATGAAACAATATATTTTTCAGCTGCCAGTTTATCCAGATTTAAATCTGTTGCGACACCATCAAAATCAATTTCTAATGTACCCAAGAAATCTAAATATTGTTCGGCCAATTCTGGATATGCATTTACAATATAAATCAAAGTATTTTTTGTAATTGCGTCAATATCAGGCAATTTAATATTTGCAACAGAATCTGTTTTTTTCCATTTATGCCAAGAATTAAATTTTCTGGCATTATATTCTTTTTCAAATTCAGATTTTAAATCAGTATCTGTAATTTTTTCTAATTCTTTTTTCAAGAATTTTTCTGCTTGTGCGCGTCCCCCTGGTGTTTTTACCAAAAAATTATTATTTGTAACCTGCCACAAGAAGTCAACCAGTGGTAATGCATCGTCTATAATTTTTTTCATGGCGTCTGTGCCACTTGTTTTCAATATTTCATCAGGGTCTTTTCCCCCTGACACAAACGCAAATTTTACATCTGATGTATCGCGTAAAAAAGGCATAACTATACTGCATGCACGCTGTGCTGCTTTTAATCCTGCGTTATCACCATCAAAACAGAAAATAATATTTCTGTTTGATTTGCATAATAAACTGATATGGTCTTCGGTTAATGCGGTACCTAATGGTGCCACTGTTTCTGGGAATCCGTTTATTTGCATTTTAATTGCGTCAATTTGACCTTCGACAATTATACTGCGATTTGCACGATGAATTGCATCACGTGCAAAATTCAAACCAAAAACAGTTTTTCTTTTATGAAAAATATCAGTATCTGTTGTGTTTATATATTTTGGTTCACTGCCATCCAAAGACCGCCCAGAAAACGCCACAATTTTACCGTTTGCATTAAATATTGGGAACATTAATTTGTCGCGGAAAAAGTCATACATACCGTATTCGCCGCGGCGACATAAACCAGACTGTATCAAGTATTTTGATTGTGCAAATTTGTTTGCGATAATGTTGTTTTTTGGTGCATATCCGATACGATATTTTTTTATCATATCATCATCAAAACCGCGTTTTCTTATATATTCCAATGCATACGCGCCATCTTCTGAAAATAATTTTTCAGAATATGTTTTAGCCGCTTGTTCACAAATATCAAATAAAGCTTCTTCGTGTTTTATTGCATCTGGATTCTTGGGTTTATAATCAGGCATTTTTAATCCTGCCTGATTTGCTAATTCTGTGATTGCTGCGACGAAGTCCATATTATTATGCTTCATTGTAAAAGAAATAATATCACCATGTTCACCACAACCAAAACAATGATAGAATCCTTTTTCTTCGTTAACAGAAAAACTGGGGGTTTTTTCATTATGAAACGGACAACATCCCCAATAATTTTGACCTTTTTTTACCAACGGCACAACGCGTCCCACCACATCAACCACAGATAATCTGGCACGCAGTTCATCGGTAAAATTTCTGTCCAATCCCGCCATTAATTCTTTTTAGCCTTGTTGTTAATTAATTTAATTGCCGTTTCTAAATCAGGTTTTTCACGTACTGAAACATTAACACGATTAGAAGATATATATGCGCCATATCTGCCAGTTGGGTAAAAGAAAATCATTTTCTTTGTTTCTGGATTTTCGCCAATTTTTTCTGGTTCGGTTTTTTTATTTGCATTTGCCAATAATTCACGTGCAATTTCCAGATTTATTGTTTCACTGGTATATTGTTTTGCGGCCACGTTTTTTGCACCATCTGTTACATAAGGACCAAATTTTCCAATTCTAAATTCAATACCATCACCCAATTCTGTTACATCAGATTTTATCTGTACAGCAGAATCCATGTCTTGTACCGGTTTGTCATTTTTATTTAACTGCTTTGTATATTTACAAGTTGGGTATTTTTCGCATCCAATAAATGGTCCGAACTTAGACAATTTTATTCCCAATTTTGCCCCACAATCCGGACAAATATTATTTCCATCTGGGAATAAATGTTTGTTCATAAAATTATTAATCTCGTCAATAATATCAGATGTTTTAATACCACGTGCACCATCAATCATTACATTGGTTGGTTTCCAAAAGTTTTCCAGTGCAGTTAATTTATCTTGTTTGCCATTTGAAACATCGTCCAAAGTGTCTTCTGTTTTTGCGGTAAAGTTTACATCAACCAAATCTGTAAAATATTTATTTAAATAAGAAGCGATAACCCAACCACCATTTGTTGGATGGAATCTGCGTTGTTTGTCTTGTTCAACATAATTTCTATCAACAATAGTGGACATAATAGTTGCATATGTCGAAGGGCGTCCAATTCCCAATTCTTCCAGTTTTTTTACCAAAGATGCTTCTGTATATCTGGGTGGTGCCTGTGTAAAATGTTGTTCAGGTATCAGTTCAGTTATTTTTATTTTATCACCAATGTTCATCTGTGGTAATTTTGCTTCTTTTTTATCGTCTTCGTCGTCTTTATCTTCGGTATATACTTTCATAAATCCGTCAAAAGTTCTGGTTGATCCAACAGCGTGAAATACGGCGACTTTATTGTCTGTTTCTATATCTGCGGCGACCGAGTCAAATTCTGCGTTACACATTTGACACGCAATTGTTCTTTTCCAAATCAGTTCATACAATTTTGCTTCGTCTCCGGATAAATTTTTAGCGGGTGCATCAAAATGCGTTGGACGAATAGCTTCGTGTGCTTCTTGGGCATTTTTAGATTTTGTTGCATAAATATTTGGTGTTTTTGGAACAAAGTTATCACCATATTCGCGTCCAATAAAGCCACGAATTTCATTGACTGCATCTGCATTTAAATTTGTTGCGTCTGTACGCATATAAGTAATTAAACCTTGTTCGTATAATTTTTGCGCAGCACTCATTGTACGTTTTGATGCGAAATATAATTTACGTGCCGCTTCCTGTTGCAAAGTAGATGTTGTAAAAGGTGCTGCTGGTTTTCTGGTTGTTTTTTTCTTGTCTAAATTAATGACAGTTGCATCAATTACAGGTGTACCAATTTGTGTCAAAATATCATCAATCTGATATTTATTTTCAATGGACATTTTTTCTTGTTTTTTTCCATTGAATTTATTCAGCATTGCTTTGAAAGACGCGGATTCTGTCGTACACACGGATTCCAAAGACCAATATTCAACAGGCTTAAATCCTTCTATTTCTTTTTCACGGTCAACCACTAATTTTACGGCAACAGATTGTACGCGTCCGGCAGATTTTCCTAAATTTCTGCGCCACAATAATGGTGATATACCAAATCCAATTAAATAATCTAATGCGCGTCTTACCAAATATGCATCAACTAAATTAGTGTCAATTTCGCGTGGTTCTTCAATAGCTGTTTGAACTGCTTTTTTAGTAATTTCATGAAATGCGACACGATAAACTTTTTTATCTTTTAATAACTTTTTATTTTTCAGAATATCTAATAAATGCCATGCAATGGCTTCACCTTCGCGATCAGGGTCGCTTGCCAGATAAACAGCATCTGCTTTTTTTAATTCTTCTGTAATTAATTTTATTTGTTTTTCTTTACCTGGCATAATTTGCCATTTCATTGCGAAATTATTATTTGTATCAACACTGCCATTTTCTGGAACTAAATCGCGTACATGTCCAACAGACGCAATAACACGCCATCCATTACCCAGATATTTTTCAATGGTTTTTGCTTTTGATGGAGATTCAACAATCAACAGATTCATAGTTCTAGCTTCCTTTGGCAGATAATTGTTGGTCTTTGTTAATATACGGGTTTTGACACAATCCGAACGCAAACAACAAAGATAGCAAACTGCTGCCACCAAAAGACATTAATGGTAACGGAACCCCAACGGTTGGTAATAAACCCAAGACCATGGAGATATTTATAAAATAATAAACAAAAAAGTTCAACATAAAACCAAAACAAATTAATTGTCCGAATCTGTTTCGGCACTTTTTTGCACACCAAAACAACATAACTACAATCCAAGTATATATTATTAACAAGCAAAATGCCCCAATAAATCCAAGTTCTTCACCCAACATTGTAAATATAAAATCTGTTTGTTTTTCGGGCAAGAAAGATTGTTGTGATTGTGAACCTTGCATAAAACCTTGTCCTGTCATACCGCCACTGCCAAATGCAATTTTTGCCTGATTAATTTGATATCCTGCGCCATGAATATCGCCGTCCGGATTTAAAAAAGTTAAAATACGTCCACGTTGATAGTCGTGTAATCCACCGAACCAAACCACAGGCGCAGCCATTAACCCCAGTATCGCAGCGATAATAAACCATTTTTTATTTGCACCAACAATATAAAAAATACCAACTGTAATCATCCCCAGCGACAATGCAGTACCTAAATCAGGTTGTGCAACAATTAAACCAAACGGCACCAATAATAATAATAATGGTGCTAAATAGTTTCTGAATTGTCCCAATTCAACAGAATTAAACCATGCGAAATATCGTGCTAGCGCCAACACTAATGCGATTTTAATTAATTCTGATGGTTGTATATGAATAAAACCCAGATTTAACCATCTTTGTGCACCCATACCGGTATGACCAACAAATGTAACCAATATAATCATAACCAGCGCAATCGCATATATCAGATATGCGGACTTTATCCATGTTTTTATATTTGTAAACGCCGCGAAAAAGAATACACCAAACCCCAGAATAATTTTACTTAGTTGTGATAAAGCATATGGTTTCCAATTACCACCACCAGCAGAATACAGCATTAAAATAGATACAGCCAAAACCATACACATAGGCACAAATAACCCCCACGAAAAACGTCCCAGTTTTTCCGAGAACATCATCATATTTGCATTTGAAACACGTGTTTGTTTTGCCATATTTTTATTCTTTTAATAATCCTTGCATTACTTTTGCGGCGGTTTTTGCGGCTGGACCACTGGACCCCGAGTGTTCAGTAATAACGCAAATTGCGTATTTTGGGTTATCTGTTGGTGCGTAACCAACAAACAGTCCATGGTTTCGCATACTCCACTTTAATTGTTCATTTGTCAGAACACCTTTTGCGCGTTCTGCCTTGGAAATACTGCGTACTTGGGATGTTCCTGTTTTTCCGCCCATATATTTTCCATTTACATTAATTGCGCTGCCACTGGCGGTACCACCTTTTTTTGTAACCTGTTCCAATCCGCGTAAAACAGCCTTGATATTTTTGGTTTGCAACCCCAGTTTATCAAAAGTTTGTTTATTTTCATATTTTATTAATTGTGGTATAACTTTTTTATTAGAAGCGGCACGTGCCATCATAACGGCCAACTGTAAACAATTTGTCAGTATAAAACCCTGGCCGATTCCAGATATAATTGTGTCACCATGTAACCAGCGTGCACCAACTTTTCTTTCCTTCCAATATCTATCTGGCATAATACCAGCCATTTCACGTGCTAAAATATCATCCATATATTTATCGGTCAGACCTAATTTTATTGCCATTTCTTTGATTGCATCAATACCAATACGCAGTGCGATTTGATAGAAATAAATATCGCAAGAATGTTTTAATGCACCGGCCAGATCAACATATCCGTGTCCATGTTCTTCCCAACAGTGATATCTTCTGTCGCCATAATCCCAGTATCCTGGGCAATATATTTTTTCTTTTTCTGTAATTGCGCCCGCTTCCAGTGCGGCCAATGCCACAACAATTTTAAATGTAGAACCTGGTGGATATAAACCTTCGATTGTTTTATTCATAAAAGGTTTTGCAACATCTTGACGCAGACTGTTTATATATTCTTCACCATCATCCTGCGAGAACATATTTGGGTCAAAACTGGGGGTTGAAACCATTGCTAAAATATCACCAGATTCTATATCCAGCACCACACCACAGCCAGACCTGTGTGCAGTCAGTGCGTCATATAAAGTGCGTTGGGCAAAATCATTAATAGTTGTTTTTAAATCATTACCAATAACAGACGGTATAAATTGTGATTTATCTTCGCCTGTAACACGTCCCACAGCATTTGTAATCAGCACAGTTTGTCCGGCATCACCTTTCATTTGTTTGTTGAATTTTTTTTCCAGTCCTGTGATTCCGGTTGTTAAAAAAGGTGCATTATGTACAGGTTTATCAGGCGTTCCAACATATCCAAATATTTGCGCCCCAGCAGGTCCCAATTCATAGACACGTGCAAAACCGCTTTCCACATGTAATCCGGCCAGATTTTTTGCCTGTAATTTTGCCAATGTTTTCCAGTCTGTATTTTCACTGACCAGTACAGGCTGGAATTTCATTTGTTTTTTTATTTTGTCGCGTATTTTTTTTACTTTTTTGGGTTTCAGTTTTAAATCATTTGTAACGGTTTGAATAAGTTCTTCTATATTTTTTGCTTCTTCTGGGATAATATAAATTCTGTAAATTGGCATATCACGTGATATTGGTGTGCCATTACTGGACATTATTTTACCACGTTCAGGTGTATTTATTTGAATACGAAATGAATTTCTTTCACTTTTTTGTTTATATTCTTGATAGTTAAATAATTGCATTTGTAGCATTCTTATAACTAATACAGAAGTTAAAAAAGCACCAGCCCCCAAAAATAAAGCGCTGCGTCTGTCAAATGTGCGTGCGACTTCTGTATCAATCATTTATGAATCCTTTTGATTAATGCAGTTGTCGGCAAATACAGTGCGCATACCCAGATAAACACCCATACCCCACGCAACAAGTTTAATAATGTAAAATCTGAAAAAACTTGAATTATTATACCTGTTCCAATAAATATACCAAATGCAAAAATACCATCCATATCCATACGTGTAATATCAATAATACTTTGGAAACCGTTCAATGCGTAAAACAGGCAGTACATCGCCATCCAAAAACATACAGTTTCAAAATTATAATCTAATACCAGACACATAAAAATAGAAAAAACAGGGAACCAATTTACAGGCTTTACAAAAGAACAGAAAAACACAGGAATCAGCGCCAATATCCCAGCAGGATTCCAAAAAGGCACAGATAAACGCCACAACCCAATTGTCAGTAAAAATGGGAAAGAAATTCTTAAAAAATGTACAATTTTATCTTTCATTTATATTTATTTTGTTGTGCGTCAAATTTTAAAACCATCACGCGTGATATTTTTGACACAGGTGTAATTTTAACATCTGTTTCATCAATCATTTCGCCGACAATTAATCCTGCGGGTAATATTCCAGATATATTACTGGTAACCAGCTTTATTCCGGCAGACGGTTGAAATTCAGGGTCGCTAAAAAATCCCATAGTTGGTGTTGCAGAACCATTACCTGTCATAAAACCATAAACTTCGGAACCGACGACACGAACTGCGATATTTGTATCCGAATCTGTCAGGGCGCGCACGCGTGAAAAATCTGTTGCAACGTCAATCACGATACCGACTAATGTCATATCTGTACTGGTAACAACCATACCTTGTTCTATTCCGTTTTTTATTCCGCGATTGATAATAAAAGTCTTGTGCCCCAGTGCGCTGTTATCATGAATAATATCTGCGATAATTATATCTTGTGGTTTTGATTTTATCAGGTCTAATTCTTGTGCCAGTTTTTGATTTTCTTTGATTGCGACATTGCATTCATACTTATTAGCCAATGCTTCATCTAATCTGGCGCGCAGTTCTTCGTTTTCTGTACGCAGGCTGGATATTTCTGCGATATTATCAATTGCGCCACCCACAGCGCGTATTGGCCATGTAACGATATTACCAACCCACTGTGCAACAGGCACAACAACGTGCCCCATGGCGTTCATTAATCTGTAATCTGGTTTTGCAATCATTATATATATAAACAGAACAGGCAAAACCGCCGCTGCTGCTGCTGCTTTGACCAGTGGATATATTTTGGAAGATTTTTTTGTCTGGCTCATATTGTTTAACTTTAATCTGAAAAAAAACGATATTCAATAAAAACTTGATTTTTCTGTTATTTATGTCAGAATAATCATCAGTCAAAGTGGCAAGGCATTGCCATCAGACTGAAAAAATACCTATAAACAAGAGGATATAAAATGCCAAAATTAAAAACAAAGTCGTACTTAAAAAAACGTGCGTCTATGACTGCAACTGGTAAAATCCGTGTTGCACGTAACTCTCACAAGAAACTGTTGCGCAAGAAATCTGCTCGTGCAAACAAGGCAGGTGCAAAGCCACAGTATTTGAACGATAACATGGTTGGACAGGCAAAGATTCTGGCCCCATATGGTTTGAAATAAGCAAGGGGGTAACAGGTCATGGCAAGAGTAAAACGCGGAACAACCGTTAAACAAAAACATAATAAAATATTGGCGCGCGCCAAAGGTTATTTGGGCCGTCATCATTCAACATATCGCGCAGCACGTGAAAAAACAGAAAAAGCAGGACAGTATGCATATCGCGATAGACGCGTTAAAAAACGCGAATTTCGTGGTTTGTGGATTGTTCGTATCAATGCTGCTGTACGCGCAAATGGTATGACATACAGCCAATTTATGAATGGTTTAAAGAAAGCAGGCGTTGCATTGGATCGCAAGGTCTTGGCCGAAATGGCATATGCAGGCGATGCAAACTTCACCAAATTGGTTGATACAGCAAAACGATTTATTTCTGCCGAAGCTAAATAATACCTTGTCGGCAGGTATCTGTTTTGTAATAATAAAGGCCGTCAAATGACGGCTTTTATATTTTTATAATTAATCTGGGGTAATGATTATGCAAGAACAAATAAAAAATATAAACACACTGGAAGAATTGCAAGTCTTGTACACAGCAACGTTCGGTAAAAATGGTACAATGACTGCGCGTTTAAAAGAAATGAAAAATCTGGATAATGATGCGCGTGCGGCATTAAATACAGAAAACCAAATGTTACGTGAATTGTTCAAAGTGCGTCAGTCGGAAATTGAAAATGCGGTATTAATGGCATCTTTGGAAAAGCAAAAATTAGATGTGTCATTAAATCCAATCGCAGAAAACAATGGAACTTTGCATCCTTTGACACAAAGTTTGTCTGATATTGCAGGAATACTTGAATCATTTGGTTACAAAATGTACACGGGCCCAGAAATAGAAGATGATTGGCATAATTTTACTGCATTAAACACCCCAATGCATCACCCTGCCCGCGATATGCAAGACAGTTTCTTTTTAACAAATGGTAATGTTTTACGTACACAAACATCTGCAATTCAAATTCGTGCGATGGAACGTGATGGTGTTCCAATTAAAATGTTTGGTGTTGGTACAACTTATCGCAAGGAAATGGATGCAACACACAGTCCTATGTTCGGTCAAATCGAAGGTTTATATGTTGATAAAAATGTTACTATGTCGGATTTATTGGCAGATGTACGTGCATTTTTATCAAAATTCTTTGGGATTGAAAATATTGAATTACGTATTCGTCCTTCGTACTTTCCATTTACAGACCCAAGTATTGAAATTGATATGAAGTGGAAAAATGAAAAATGGTTGGAATTGATGGGCGCAGGTATGGTTCATCCAAATGTATTACGAAATTGCGGTATAAATCCTGATGAATACCAAGGTTTTGCGTTTGGTTTTGGTTGGGACAGATTGGCAATGTTAAAGTATGGTCTGAACGATATTCGTCAGTTTTATGACAACGATGTTCGTTGGTTACGCAGCGCAGGATTTTAATACGGGGGTACAGTTATGAAATGGACACTTGATTGGTTACAAGAATATTTAAAAACAGACGCATCTGCACAAGATATATCTGATACATTGACACGCATTGGTTTGGAAATAGAAGATATGCAATCTCCGATTTCACCTGTTGCCGCAAAAATTGTTGAATGCAAGGCGCATGAAAACAGCGACCATTTGCATGTATTGATGGTTGACGATGGTTCTGGTAAATTGCGTCAGATTGTATGCGGTGCACCAAACGTACGTGTTGGATTGGTTTCTGCATTGGCGGTACCCGGTTGTATTATCCAAGGGCATGAAATAACATCTGGTAAATTACGTGGTGTTTTATCTGACGGCATGATGTGTTCTGAACGTGAATTGGGTTTGGGTGATGATCACAATGGCATCATTGAATTGTCAGAAGATACAGTAATTGGTTCTCCTGTTCTTGAATCCAAGACAGTTTTTGATGCGGGTATTACACCGAACAGACCGGATTATTTATCTGTTCGTGGTATTGCGCGTGATTTGTCTGCGGCTGGTTTGGGTGAATATGTTGCGTCATCAGACCCAGAATTCAAGACGATATCTGGCGCACGTTCTGTTAACTTGGAAACAGAAAAATGCCGTGCGTATAAGATGTTGGAAATTCACGGCATAACAGTCGCCCCCAGCAATCAAAAGATTGCATCACGTTTGCGTGCAATTGGCATTAATCCGAAAAATGCACCGGTGGATGCAACAAATTATATCTGTTACGATATGGCCCAGCCGATGCATTGTTTTGATGCCGATGAAATAGACGGTGATATAACAGTACGTATGGCAAACAATGGTGAAAAGTTTACAGACTTGTTCGGTAATGAACATGAATTACTTGATACAGATATTGTTATTGCAGATAACTGTGGTATTTTAGCATTGGCGGGTGTTATTGGTGGTGCGCGTGGTTCAACCACAGAAAACACAAAAAATATTATTTTAGAATCTGCAAATTTTGACAGTGTATGTGTTCGTAAAACATCAAAACGTTTGGGGATATCAACGGATGCATCATACAGATATGAACGTGGTATTGATCCAACAATAAATGGCATAGCAGCAATGTGCGCAGCAGATATAATTATGTCTGCGTGTGGTGGTGAAATTGTTTGTGGTGTTGCTGCGGGTTCAGATACACCGACAAATATTGCAATAAAATATACACCTGATTATTTTGTAAAGAAAACAGGTGTTGAAATGGCACCAGACACTCAGCGTGATATTTTAAATGCGCTGGGATATACCATTAAAGATTCAAAAGATGTATGGACTGTTACACCACACTCTTCACGCGTGGATGTTTCTATTCCGGAAACAGTTGTTGCAGATTTATTGCGTATATATGGATACGATAATATCATGGGTGTTGGTTCGCACACGATTGGAGATATGCAAACTCATGATGGTCGTGAAATGTATATCAAGAATCTGTTGGTATCACGTGGTTTAAATGAATGTCGTTCATTTGGTTTTGGAAACAGTCAAATTGAAAAAATACTGTCTGACAAACCAATAATATCAGTTGCAAATCCAATTACTGCTGATTATGACACGATGCGAAATGGACTGTTGTCTTGTTTATTGACGGCGGTATCAAATAATGAAAAACGTGGTTTTTCTGATTTAAGTTTGTTTGAATACGGAACAGTATTTGACAGTGATAATGTTGCAGACCAGCATACGCAATTATGTATTGTTCGCAGTGGTACAACATCTCCAAAACATTGGACAGGTCGTAATCGCAACATAGATATCTATGATATCAAATCGGATTTGATTGCATTGATGCAAGGACAAAGATTTACTGTTTCCACAGAAAATGTTCCAATGTGGGCACATCCATACAGATATGGCGCATTGTACCAAGGCAAAAAGAAAATTGCAGAATTTGGTGAATTGCATCCATCTGTTGCCAAGAAATTGCGTATAAAAACAAATGTTGTGATTGCGATTGTTGATAATGTTGATAATCTGCCGGCAAAACGTGGCAGCAAACAGCCTGTAATATCAGAATATCAACCAATAACACGTGATTTTGCGTTTATTGTTGATGTTGATACCCATGCTGATAAATTAACATCTGTTGCGCAAAGCACAGACAGGCGTATATCAAATGTTGTTGTGTTTGACGCGTTTGATATGAATAACGGCAAAAAGTCAATTGCATTTACAATAACAATTCAACCAACAGAAAATATGTCAGATTCAGATTTACAGGACTTACAATCTGCTGTTATTTCTGCGGTTGAAAAGAAATGTAATGCAACGATACGCGACAAATAAAAACATTAAAAAAAAGCCGGTAAATGCCGGCTTTTTTTTATATCTTTTTATCTGTTGACTTACACCATTTTGCAACGGGACAATTATTGCATTCTGGGCGTAACGCCTTGCAAACATATCGTCCATGTAAAACCATGACATGATTTACAATTGGGTGATATTTTTTTGGAATTTTTTTAATCAGTTTTGCTTCTACTTTTTCAGGCGTATTATCAGCTTCATCGACCCAACCATATCGATGCGCATTTCTGAAAACATGAGTATCAACACCAATGTTTGGTGCGCCCCATAAAACATTAGAAACAACATTTGCGGTCTTTTGTCCAATGCCTGGCAATTTCATCAATTCGTCCCGATTGTGATATTTTTCTGGGAAAATATCGGTCATATTTTCTGTCACCAGCCGTTCGGCCAATGCGATAATATTTTTTGCCTTGTTATTAAAGAACGAAATTACTTTGATATGTTCTTTCAGCCCATCGGTTCCCAATTTCAACATTTTTTGTGGTGTTGGGGCCACGCGAAATAATTCGGGCGTTACCTCGTTTACTTTTTTATCTGTTGCCTGGGCAGATAAAATGACCGCCACCGCAAAGTTAAATTCGTTTGTGTGATACAGTTCCGACCGAATTGACATATCAATTACGGCCGGAACGTTTTCAAAATACCTTTGCGGTGTCAGCGACATTTTATCTAGCATTGTCCTTTTTAAGCAGTAGTTTATTTTGCTTGTCTATAACTGCATGCATAAATTTAATCTGTGCTTCTGTCATCGGATCCGAGACAAGAATTTTGTGTTCACATTGTTCGTCTTCTGGGCACATGCACATACCGTGTTGTGATTGCTGCGAGCAGCGTTCAGAGAAATTACTGCAATATGTTTTTGTTTTTAAGCAAATCATTTTTTACACCTTTTTTACAGATAATGACAGATTGTATCCATCTATTTCAGTATTGTATTCACCATCACCAGATACGATTTCAACAATCAATGCATCACGCATAATACGATTTTTATGCTGTTCAATTGCGCTTGCCAACGCAGGGTCTGCATTGTATGTCAAAACGATTCGGTCTGATACATCCAAGCCTGCTGTTTTACGTGTGTCTTGGATAAAGCGCAACGCATCATTTGCCAAGCCTTCGGCAATCAGTTCTGCGTTTAATTCTGTATCCAGTACAACAACGGCTGTATTATCTGGCAGTGCGGCCCCGGTAATACCGTCTTTAACCGTCAGGCGATTTTCAAATTCATCGCTGTTCAGTTCGTATCCGCCCGCCAATAATTTATCGCCTGTGATTTGATATTCATTGCGTTTTACGGCCGGGATAATATCTTTTAACGCCCCGCCCAAACGTGCACCAATTTTTGGTGTAATCAGGTACACAAAACTGTCTGCAACATTTGAAATATCAGAATCAAATTTAACAGATTTAACATTTAATTCGTCTTTGATAATTTCTGCGTATTCTGGCATATTTGCGCCCGCCACAGTCAAAGAATTTAATGGCAATCGATTGCGCAGTTTGTATTGTTCGCGCAATTGTTTTCCGGTTGACACGATTGATTGTACGCGGCGCATATCTTCGACGATTTTCGCATCAAATTCATCAGCAACCGGCCAATCTGTTAGATGCACAGATTCATTACCCGTTAAATTGCGATAGATATATTCAGAAATAAATGGTGCGAACGGTGCCAATGCTTTGCACAGCCCTGTCAGTACTGTATAAAGCGTATCAAAAGCATCTTGTTCTTCGTCCCAGAAGCGTGCACGACCACGTCTGATATACCAGTTATTCAAGATATCCAAGAAACGAACAAATTCTTTGATTGCCACATCTGGTTTATATTCGTCCAACGCAGATTTTACGGTCGCAACCAGAACATTTAATTCTGCCAAGATATATTTATCCAATGGTTTTTCTGGATTTTTTATATTCTTTGCGACAACGTTTCCTGCGTTTGCATACAGTGTAAAGAAGTGATATGCATTCCACAGTGGTGTTTGAACAGTTTTTGTTGATTCAACAAAAACTTTACCTTCTTTATCAACAGGTACAGGTTCTGCTTTCATAAAGTTTGAACCCAATATAAACAGGCGTACAGCATCAGCGCCATATTGTTCGATTTGTTCTGTTGGGTCAACAAAGTTTCTTAATGATTTAGAAAATTTCTTTTTGTTTTCATCAACAACCATACCGTTTGCAGAAACAGACATAAATGCTGGTTTATCAAACAATGCAGTTGCCAGAACCATCAACGCATAGAACCAACCGCGTGTTTGGTCTTGACCTTCGATAATATAATCTGCTGGGAAAGACGCATTAAATCTATCTACGTTTTCAAAAGGATAGTGCAAAGATGCCCATGGCATAGAACCACTTTCCACCCAACAGTCCAAAACATCAGGGATACGTTTCCAACCATCTTTGGTTAACTTGTCCAATGTTGGGCGGTGTAAATCAGAAATGGTTACACCAAAGAATTCTTCCAGTTCTGCGATTGAACCAAATACTTTGAATTCACCATCTTTTTCCCAGATTGGCAATGGCATACCCCAGAAACGGTTACGTGAAATTGACCAAGGACGTGCACCTTCTATCCACGAACGGAAACGTTCGCCGGCACTGGTCCAGTTAACCTTGGCGTTATTTGCCAACAGTTTGTCTTTGATTTTTGGCACATCGATATACCAAGAATCTGTTGCACGATAAATCAGTTTTTCTTTACTGCGATCACCAAATGGATAACTGTGTTTATATTGTTCTTTTTTGACCAGTTTTCCATTTTGTTTCAGCCAATCCAGAATGCGTGGTGTTGCGGCAAATATATTTTCGCCAGCAAAATCAACAACAGTATTGTCAAAGTTGCCATAGTCATCAACGTTTAACAAAACAGGGAATTTTGCATCAATATTTTTTGCTGCCCAAAAGTCGTCTGCCCCATATGCAGGTGCAATGTGAACAATACCTGTACCATCGCCATCTGATACATAATCAGCAGGTATAACTTGGAACAATAAATCAGACTGTCCCGCATAGTATGGGAACAATGGTTTATAGTGTAATCCTGCCAATTCAGAACCTTTTACACGACCAATTTCTGTTGCGTTTGCGAATTGTTTTTCATATGCCTTTAATCGGCTTGCTGCGATTATATATACGGCCCCATCAGTGTCTTGCATACGCAGATATTCCATATTTGGGTTCACAGCCAACGCACTGTTTGCAGGTAATGTCCATGGTGTTGTTGTCCATGCGATAACACGGTCGCCATTTTCCAGTTCAAACCAAACTGTTACGGCATCATCAACAATTTCACGATAGTCTTGTGATGCTTCGGAATTTGAAACAACCGTACCATTTACCCAGTCGTATGGGTTTACGCTGTAATCTTTGTACAACAAACCTTTTTCATACAAAGACTTTAATGTCCACAGCATAGATTCCATATAGTTTTTATTCATGGTTTTATAACCATATTCATCACCAATTTTTACCCAACGCCCCATACGTTCAATAAATCTATCCCATTCATTTGTGTATGTCATAACATCTGTTCTGCACATATCACAGAATGCATCGATACCATCATCTTCAACGATATTTTTGGCAGATTTACCCATCTTTTTTTCAACAGAATTTTCCGCAGGCAATCCATGACAATCCCATCCCAGTTCACGATTAACAAATCGTCCGTTCATTGTCTGGAAACGTGAAATCATATCTTTTACAACCGTTACACCTAAATGTCCCCAGTGTGGCAAACCGTTTGCAAAAGGAGGACCATCATAGAAATTAAAAGGCTGACCTTGTTTTGTTTTTTCCAAGGTTTTTCCAAAAGTATTATTTTCACGCCAATATTCCAACACCTGCTGTTCCAGTGCGGTAAAATCTGCACGTATATCTGTTTTTGGGTATGCCATAACAAAATGCTCCGTTTTTTTATATTAAAAAAAGGCGCCACGCGCCCCAGCCACCGCAGAAGCGCAGTTGCCGTTTATTTAATAATAATTATTGTTTGTGTTTTCATCACGATAGATTCTACACCGTATTTTTTGAAAATGCAAGTATTGTCTTTACAGCTTAATAAAAGATAATGTTGTGAAATCTTGTAAAAGATAAAAAATCCCCGTCTGGGGATTTTTTTTATTTCTGGTGCCGGTGACAGGACTTGAACCTGCGACCCCCTCATTACGAATGAGATGCTCTACCAGCTGAGCTACACCGGCATTTGCCACGACTATAAAACATTATACAAACAAATACCAGCAGTTTTTTAGCGCAGTTTGTTAACGTTTTCGTACAACTTGCATTTGATAAAATCACAATATGGTTTATCTGTATTATTTTCTTGTTTTGGCATATAGCACGGTCTTTCCATCAATTTACAGAATGGTTGATTTTTAACAGTTATGCAAAAACCTGGGTGTTTTATTGTTGGTTTGTTTGTGTGTTCTTTTGCCTCAGGTTTTAAAACAACAGCTGTACGCTTGTCTTCATGAATATTTAAATTTGATTTTAAGATCTGTTCAAAAACAGGAACTTCTTGCTTGTTTTTACGAGCTCTTGAATTGGATTTGTTAAAATTAGATTTATTCCCATTGATATTATGAGTTTCTATAGCCTTTACCATTTCTGAAAAAGAATAAGATCTATACTCTTCCTCGTCTATGTGGTCGATTCCAAATTCTTTTTCGATATCGAATGACAGTGCAAGTGTGTCCAGGGAATCCAAATCGATTTCAAAAAGAAAATTTTGTTTGTTTTTATGTTCTTCCAGTGTTTCAATACTTATCTCGTATTTCTCTAATAAAATTGTTTTTAATTTTGATTCGACGTTACTCATTTTTTTACCCTTTTATCTTGCGCATTACGACCATAATACCCGCGGGTGTCATACCCGGGATTAAAGCAAATACCAGTAATTTTTTAGCGTAGTTTGTTAAAGTTTTCATACAACTTGCATTTGATAAAATCACAATATGGTTTATTCTCTATTTTATGTTTTGTTGTACATAAGACAACATAGATGAATTATATTTTGTTCTTTCTTTCATTGCTGTACGTGCAACAGCTTTATTTAATTCTTCTTTTATTATATTAACCATATAATCTTGTTTTAATACCAAGGGGTTTAAAGTATTTGAGGTTGTTTCTATTATGATTTCATTTTTGTCTGTTAAACGTACAACATAATCGTGTGTTTCAAAAGTACTATCGTTTATTTTTTTCGCGCCAAACACACGTAATAAAGAACAAAACAAAGATAATATTTCTTTTTGTTTAGATTCTTGTATTAATTTTTTTTGTTTCTTTTTATTTTTCTTATATTGATTGTGCATATATTTGTCCTTTTTTTTATATTGCAAATATAATTACACAAAAACAACAAACGTCAAGTTTTTTGTTAGGTTTCTTATACTTTTTTTATGCCTTTATCTTGCGCATTACGACCATAATACCTGCGGGTGTCATACCAGATATTCGTGACAGGTCTGCGATATTTTCTGGGCGTGTTGCAGTCAGTTTTTCAATCAATTCATTTGTTAACCCAGGCAACCCAGTATATTGAAAATCGTGTGGTATTTTTAAATCTGCATCACGTTTGTATGCGGCGATTTCACGTTCATTTCGTGCAATATATCCAGCATAAAATTTATCGTTTTGTTCGATAATATCTTTTTTGATATTGTATATTTTTTCAAACCATTGTTGTGTGCACAGAGCTAAATCAACCCCGATTTTTCCCAGTCGCGCAATCGCATTATCTGCGCGCAGACTTAATCTGTATTCTGCGCGTGATGTAAACATACGATAAGGTTCATCAACCCCCAATGTTGTGATATCGTCAATCAAGACACCAATCATGGCATTTGTTCGGTCCAGATTCAGTGTTTCTGTTCCCAATGCGTATGCTGCCGCATTTGCCCCCGCGACCAGACCTTGGGCGGCGGCTTCTTCGTATCCCGAAGTGCCGTTTATTTGTCCTGCAAAGAACATATAAGGTAAATCTTTGCTTTGCAGTTTATCGTTCAGTGCGCGCGCATCAATTGCGTCGTATTCTATTGCATATCCATATCGAACAATTTCTGCGTTTTCCAGTCCAGGTATTGAACGAATCCATTTGTCTTGCACGTCTGCGCCAAAGCTGGTTGATATCCCATTTGGATAAATTAAATCACTGTTCCAACCTTCGGGTTCCAAGAACACATGATGAGAAGAATGTTCAGGGAAACGCATAACTTTGTCTTCCAGACTTGGGCAATATCGTGGTCCTGTGCCACGAATATCGCCGTTATACATCGGTGCATTTTTTATATTTTCACGAATAATATCGTGTGTTTCCTGTGTTGTATGTGTTATATAACAAACGCTGTCATATTTGTTATTTTTATCACCATCTGCGAACCAATCATGTGGCGTATCACCGGGTTGAATTTCACACACAGAAAAGTCAATAGATTCACGTTTGATACGTGCAGGCGTTCCTGTCTTTAATCGCAGTATTTTAAATCCTGCCTTTTGCAAAACGCCCGATATATTTTTGTCGTTTTCTTGGTATGTTCCATCGTCTTGCAGGCGTCCGGATGGGATTTTTTCATTACCACGTGTAACAACGCCTTCCAAAAAGGTTCCTGTTGTCAGAACAATTGCGTCTGCACAATATTTGTCATTGATGATTTTGTTTTCTATATCAAAAGTTTTAACTGCTTCAAACACGACATCTAGATTATTGTATTCGCCCAGAATATCAACAACGGCATTATGGTATAAATTTCTGTCTATTTGCGCGCGCAATGCCTGTGTTGCGGCACCGTGTGTTGCGTTCAGTGTGCGCCAGTGTATCCCAGAACGGTCTGCTGCGCGTCCCATAACCCCACCCAGTGCAGTTATTTCTGCAACCATTTGTGATTTCCCGGGGCCACCAATACTTGGGTTGCAAGACAATGCGCCCAAATCAGATTCTGCCTGTGTTAACAACAAAGTTGTTGCGCCACGACGTGCCGCTGCTGCTGCCGCTTCTACACCGGCATGTCCACCACCAATAACAATGACATTATACTTTTGCATTAAAATCTTCCCATACCACCATTAACGTGTAAAACTTGACCATTGATATAAGATGCTTCGTTTGAAGCCAAGAAAACACATGCGTTTGCAATATCTTCTGGTTCGCCGAAACGTCCGGCTGGTATTTGTGCCAGATAGTTTTTCTTTAATTCTTCTGGTAAAACATCTGTCATTGGTGTTTTTATAAATCCTGGTGCGATTGCGTTTGCAGTTATTCCGCGTGATGCAACTTCTGCTGCGATTGACTTTGTCATTGCAATCATACCGCCTTTACTTGCGGCATAGTTTGCCTGACCTGGGCCACCGATTGCACCAATAATAGATGCCATATTAATAATACGTCCGAAACGATTCTTCATCATAGGCATTATAACAGCACGGCACATTTTAAAGCATGAACGCAGATTAGTATTCATAACATCATCAAATTGTTCATCTGTCATGCGCATTAATAATGTATCTTTTGTGATACCAGCGTTGTTGATAAGAATATCAATTTTGCCGGCTTTATCAATAGTTTCCATAACCAGTTCAACAGCACCACCTTCGGCGGATAAATCACAAGGTATTTTAATATATTCATCGCCAAATTCTGCGTCCATTTTTGCAGTATTTCTGCCGGACACAACAACTGTTGCCCCTGCTTCCTTCATTTTTTTTGCAATTTGAATACCGATACCGCCTGTTGCGCCTGTGATAAGTGCGACTTTACCTGTTAAATCAAACATATTATATCTCCAATTTCTTTGCTGTTATTTTGTCGGTGATACGTGAACACAGTCCTGTTAAAACAGACCCTGGTCCAACTTCTATCATTTCTGTAATACCCATTTCTGCCATATTTAATACACTTTCGCGCCAGCGTACACCGTGTGTCATTTGATAAACCAGCGCATCTTTGATTTCGTTCACATCACTAAGTGGTGTACATGTTTTATTTGAAATCAATGGAACCAAAGGAGTATTAATTTGTACGCTTTCCAGTGCATGTGCCATTGCTTCGGCCGCAGGCTGTTGGATTCTGCAATGTACAGGGACAGATAACGCCAAAGGCATTGCGCGTTTTGCACCTGCTTCTTTGGCCATTGTCATGGCTGTTTCAACTGCGTTTTTTTCACCAGAAATTACGACCTGACCTGTGCTGTTGTCATTTGCGACATCGCAACCGGTTGTGTCGCATATTTTACGAACATCGTCAATATCCATCCCCAGAATAACGGCTGTCAAACCTTGTCCCACCGGTACGGCATTTTGCATTGCATTACCGCGTACACGTAATAATTTTGCGGCATCGCCAACCGACAATGCGCCTGCGGCACATAATGCGGTGTATTCACCCAAACTGTGTCCTGCAACATATTCTGGTATTTTTGCGCCACTGGCGCGCAACATTGCAATAGATGTTGCCATGATTGCCGGCTGAACATTAGCAGTTAATGTTAAATTTTCCATTGGGCCATTAAAAATAACATCTGATAGTTTTTCACCCAGTGCGGCATCAACTTCGTCAAATACGGCACGTGCAGCCGCATTTGTTTCGTATAATTCTTTACCCATACCAACGACTTGGGCACCTTGACCAGGGAATACAAATATAGATGACATATCATACCTTTTTATTAAATATATTGTGATTATACTTTGCGTACACTGAATTCGCAACCACAATAATTTTGGCGATAAAAATCAGATTCGCGGTTTATTTGTACACGCAAATTTTCATCCCATTTGATGGGTATGTATTGAATATTTTTACACACGTTTTCAGCAGCGGTATCTACCTGAGTTTGATTTTTATGTCGTGAAACCCCCAGAACACTGGCAATTGCGTTATATCCATTTTCGCGGGCAAATTGTACAGCACGACGAAATCTGTATTCAAAACATAAACTGCATCGTGCGCCACGTTCAGGTTCATTTTCAAATCCGCGGACAGCGTCACGCCATGCGTCATGGTCATATTCCAGTACTGCATATTTTGCGCCCAAACTTTCACAGTATTTTATCTGTTCATGCATACGTTTGGTGTATTCAGATTCTGGGAAAATATTTGGGTTATAAAACAGCACAATAAAGTCATCGATATTATCGATTTGTTTTTCGGCCAATTGCCTGATTGCCCCGGCAGAACACGGCGCACAACAAGATAACAAAACAACGCGCAATCCGGACATTTTTATTACATTTGATAAGATGCTTCACGTGCTTTTTGTATCAGGCGCAACGCGTCATTTATTTTTTTTGTTGTCAGTTCAATATTTAATACGGGTTTTTTGCATTTATAATGATATCTTGCATTTGAAAAGATATGCGTGATACCACGAACAACCGTGCATCGTTTTGCATTTCTGCAATTCTTTTTACAGTTTGCGCATGATATAACAGTACTTAGAACTGTTTCTGGATTTTTTTTGTTTATTTCATACGTTCCAACAACGCGAATTACCCGTATTGAATTATTTATCATTTGTATTCATCCCCGATATTATAAGATGCGTCTAATTCAATAATTTGTGTGTCATCGTCATTTACGCCGATTTCTGCGCCACTGCACATCATGCCGAACGATTCTATACCTGCAACAGTGCGCTGGGCCAATGGTTTTTTTACACCTGGTAATTTTGCGCCAACCGGTGCCAAAACCCCACGTAAACCAACACGTACATTTGGTGCGCCACATACGATTTGAATATTTTCGTCGCTGCCCGTGTTCACAGACAGAATATGCAAATTATCGCGTTCTGGGTGATTTTTTACATCAACAATTTCTGCAACGGTCAGTTTTGGTGAATTATCGACTTGTTTTGGTGTGTGCTTTTCGGTCAGTTCTGCAATCTTGGCATCATCGATACGATTGAACAAGTTTTCCGGCACGATAAATTCATCACCATCGTTAATACGATGTTCGTATGATTTTGGCCAAGACAAATCATGTGCATTTACAAAAACATTTTGCATTTTTTCTGCGGCACTTGGGATTATTGGTGCAGACACGCGTGCAAACAAATCAATCATTTGCATACATTCATTTAATACAGCCCCTGCCCCCGCTATATCGCCATTTTTAATCATTGCCCATGGTTCCATTTTGGTCATATATTCATTTGCAATTGCGTATAAACCGCGCAGTGCCGCGATTGATTTACGGAATTCACATGCTTCCAATGCAGATGTTAATTCAGATATTTTTTCATTGATTTGTGATTCCAGTTCTGGATTTTTTTCACCAGCGTTTGGAACGTTGTTACCAAAATTTTTCTGGGTTAATTTGCAAACGCGTGATACGAAATTTCCAAGCATTCCGTTCAGGTCTTTATTTACAATATCTGCGAAACGTGCAACTGTAAAATCTGTATCATCTGTTTCTGGTGCGCTTGCCATCAGTGCATAACGCCAGCAATCCGCGGGTGCATCATTGATTGCCTCGTTCAAGAATATTCCGTTACCTGTTGATTTTGAAATCTTGGCACCATTAAAATTCAAGAAATTAAATCCCTTTAATATATCAACTGTTTTCCAGTTGTCGTTCATCGCCAATTCTTGGGCGGGGAAAAATATAGAATGGAACGATACATTATCTTTGGCCATAAATTGGGCATATTTTACATCGTCACCACCATGCCACCAATCGGCCCAGTTTTCATTTGCCGCCTGAGATATTGAAACATATCCCCATGGCGCATCGAACCAAACATAGAATACTTTGTTTTCATAACCTGGTTTATTAACAGGAATCCCCCATTTTAAATCGCGTGTGATGGGGCTGTCGTGCAAACCTTCTTCCAGCCATTTATTTGCGATTGCCAATGCGGTTTTTGACCATCCGACGCGTGAATCAATCCATGCGCGTAATTTATCCTGCATGGCGCTGGTTTTGAAATACAAGTGTTTTGTTTCGCGCATTTCAACAGGAGATGTTGGATCGACTGCACTGTGTGGGTTTATTAATTGTTCTGGTTCCAGTGTTGCGCCACATTTTCCGCATTCGTTACCATATGCTCCGTCAAAACCGCATTTTGGGCAAGTGCCGATAACATATCGGTCTGCCAGAAACATATTTTCGTTAATTGAATATGGTTGCATAGATGCTTTTTCAACAATCATATTTTCTTGTTCCAGACGCAAGAATAACGCTTGGATTAAATCCTGGTGTTTTTGTGTATGTGTACGGCCATATATATCAAATGACAAATTAAAGTCGCGAACAGATTGTTCGTGTGCCTGACGGTATTTATCAACATATTCTTCCACGGGCATATTTTCTTTTCTGGCACCGACTTCGCTGGTTGTACCGTGTTCATCAGCCCCGCAAACATATAAAACATCACGCCCCATTGCGCGACAAAAGCGCGCATAAACATCCGATGGTAACCAGCATCCAACCAAATGTCCAATATGCAAATTGTTGTTAACATACGGTAATGCAGATGTAATTAAATATTTTTTTGCCATTTTTACTGTGTCCTTTGCCTGTGTTTAAAAAAAATAGACGCCAACGGGGGCGTCCACCGATTCCCGTTGATTATTTCTATGATTAAATTTGCATTCGTATCATCATAATTAATTTTATCCTGTAATTAAAAGTGGTGGGTGGTATTGGACTGGTCTTGCGACCGCACAGGCGCAAATCGGCGGTGCCGACCGCGATACCCCCGTATCGCTTTTGCTGGTTGTCGAACCAACACTGTTGGTTCTTCGTCCAATAAAAACGACATCCTGTGTTTTTATTATGGTGGGTGGTATTGGACTCGAACCAACGACCTTTACGATGTCAACGTAACGCTCTAACCAACTGAGCTAACCACCCATAAAGCCAAGTGATTATAACAAAGAAAAATCTAAATGCAAATAATAAATATGTGCGCGCGTTATTTAGATTTTTTTGGCTTATATTTGTTATTTTACCTTTATTATTTGTTCATATATGTTTGCATATTTATCAGGAAACAAAGTTTGCCCAAATGTCTCAGACATAAAACTGTTACAACATTTTCCATTTTGCATATTTCTTAAACACGTTTGAAAGCATTGGGCTGGGGTCATATTTGTTGTTTGTCTTTTTGTGTTATTACAGTGCATGCACTTTGGTTTATCGATATACACATCCATTATGCTTTGATATGTTTTGTCGTGTTTTGATACTTGATATACGGTATTGATTACAACATCGATTTTATCGCCATAGCATATATTGTTTGTTGGTGTGATTTGTCCGATTTTTTCTAATAATTCATGTGCTGCATCTGTTGATATTTCTGGTCCAAACGGTGTTGTATCAGAATTATATTGGTTACGCAAAAAAAATATCTGTGACAGTTTTTCAATCATATTATGACTATTTTATTTTTATATACATCTCAGGAAATAATTTTATTCCAATTGTATTTATTATTTGTGCATCAGTACATCTGCCGGCAGATATACAGTTACTGCACATTTTTGCGCATTGGTCTTGTGATATAATATCAATTGGTAAGTCGTTTGATATGCATGGCATTTTGACTGGTTTTTTTGTATCTATTATCAGTTGTTGTTCTGTTGCAGGACCATATTCTGTTTCTATTGTATGTGTATCACGATATATATTTATGCCGTTCGTATAACAACAGGTTTTATCAAATTTATATTGTTTTCCTGCATCAATTAATTCTTGTGCCAGTGTTTCTGATATTCTTTTTTTCAGTTTGGCATGACCCAGAACATCGCCCAGATCAGATTTTATATATACATTAATATCTTTTTTTTCATGCATTTTTTACGCTCTTATTTTTTATGTGCAAAGCGCATCTTAGCACGATTGTCTGTCTAGTCAAGTGTTGTATAAAAAAATAAAAACCGGTAAATTACCGGTTTTTGTATTACTTCAAGAATTTTTCCAACCATTTATTATCAAAGTTTAATTGTTTGACATCTTTGTTTGCCAACAGTTTTCGTTGCAAAGGTATTGTTGTTTTTACGCCTTCGATAACAAATTCGTCCAATGCGCGTGTTGCACGCATTATACATGCGGGTCTGTTTTGTGCATGTACAATTAATTTTGCAATCATTGAATCGTATGTTGGTGGGATTGTGTATCCTGTGTACACAGCACTATCAACGCGTACCCCCAGTCCACCCGATGGCGCATACAATGTAATTTTCCCAGGGTTTGGCATAAATGTTTCTGGGTCTTCTGCATTGATTCTAAATTCGATTGCGTGTCCGTTTGGTATAATATTTGATTGGGTGTATCCCAGTTTTTCACCCGCAGCAATTCTGATTTGTTCGCGAACCAAGTCGATTCCGTATACCATTTCTGTTACAGGATGTTCAACTTGTAATCTGGTGTTCATTTCCAAGAAATAAAATTCACCGTCTTCGAACATAAATTCAAATGTTCCTGCATTTGTATATCCCATTTTTTTTGCGGCGTTTTTACAGATTTCAATCATATCGTCGCGTTGTTTTTGGGATAATATTGCGGCGGGGCATTCTTCCATGACTTTTTGATTACGTCTTTGTAAAGAACAATCACGTTCGCCGAAAATAACAACGTTGCCATGTTTATCGCCCAGAACTTGGAATTCTATATGTCTGGGGTGTGTCAGCAGTTTTTCCATATACAGTGTTCCATCACCGAATGCAGATTGTGCTTCGTTTTTTGTTAACTGGAACGCTTCGGCCATATCGTTTTCTGTCATCACAGGACGCATACCACGTCCACCGCCACCGGCGGACGCTTTTAACATAACAGGATATCCGATTTGTTTTGCTGTTTCTAATGCCGCATCTAACGTTTCAACTGCGCCATCAGAACCAGGTACAACGGGCAAACCACATTCAATAGCAGTTTTTTTTGCATTAACCTTGTCGCCCATTTTTGTAATCATTTCTGGTGCAGGTCCAATCCATATCATACCGTGTTGTTCTACCTTGCTGGCAAAATCAGCACGTTCTGACAAAAAGCCATATCCTGGATGAATTGCGTCTGAATTTGTCAGTAACGCAGCCGTTAAGATTGCGGATTCGTTCAAATAAGAATCTTTGGCAGGTGCCGGTCCGATACAAACAGATTCGTCAGCCAACTGTACATGCATTGCATCTTTGTCAGCGGTTGAATATATTGCAACGGTGCGAATACCCATATCGCGACACGCACGAATTATACGCAGTGCAATTTCACCACGATTTGCAATTAATACTTTTTTTATTTGTGACATTTTAATTATTCGATAATAACAAGAGGTTGATCAAACTCAACAGCGGCACCGTCAGACACCAATATTTCTTTGACGACACCATCTTTATCAGATTTGATAGGGTTGAATGTTTTCATTGCTTCGACCAACGCGACGGTATCTCCGGTCTTGACAGATGAACCGACTGTAACAAATGAATTTGCACCTGGTTCTGGTGCCAAATAAACAACACCAACCATTGGTGATTTTAACAAGTGTCCACACAGTGGTTTTTCTGTGCTGGTTACGCATTCAATTTTTGATTCTGTATTACTTGCTGGTGTTGTGGCAGCGGTTGCTGCGACGACCTGTTGTTTTGATAAATGAATATGTTTACGATATACGCCGAACAAGAACTGACGTTCTAATTCCAACTCTGTAATACCCATATCATCCATGATTTTTGACATAGACTCAACGGTTGCACGAAAAGACATTTTTTATCCTTATTTTAATATTTTCATTTCGCATATAACACAAATTGTATCATATTCATGTGCTTTGTCAAGGCACAGGGTCATAACCGAAACCGCCGGCAGGTCTGCAACGGCATATTCTTTTTATTCCCAACCAAGTGCCACAGAACACACCATATTTCATAATTGCTTGTTTGGTATATTCGCTGCAAGTTGGTGTAAAACGGCATGCTGCCCTGCCCCCAATGACGGGTGATATTGCGCATTGGTAACAGTTCACCAACAACACTGCTATTTTTCTAAACAATGATTTTTTCTCAGGCATTTATTTCCTGTTTACGTATGAATCCCAGTGCTTTTTTCATTGCGACGCGTCCGGATGTTCTGTCTGCGTCCAGTATTGTTCTGCGTGCGATAAATATATAATCCCAATCAGGTCTCAGGAACTTGTCATTAAAAGCAATCCAATCGCGTAACAGTCTTTTTGCACGATTTCTGTCAACGGCGTGTTTAAAAGTCTTTTTTGTTACGACCAACCCATAACGTGGTTTTTCAATATCTTTTACCGGTTTTACGCGTATCAAGAAATAAGCGCATCTTGCGCTGGGGTCTGAATCTTTTGTTTTAAAATCTAAATGTTTTTTTATTGTGTCTCGCATAATGGGCATATAATACCATAATATCTGATAAATCAAATAAATTTGTTGGGTTTTCTTGATTTTTTAAATATCGTGATTTATAGTGCAAAAAAATGAAATTTTTATGGGGTTAAAAGATGTATAATTGGTTAATGAAATTTTTCTCTGCGGATATGGCGATTGACTTGGGTACGGCAAATACGTTGATATACGTCAAGGGTCGTGGAATTGTTTTAAATGAACCCTCCGTTGTTGCTGTTGCTGAGAATCGTTTGATGGGTCGCAAGGAAATATTGGCTGTCGGGACCGAGGCTAAACAAATGTTTGGTCGTACTCCTGGGACGATATCTGCGGTACGTCCGTTGCGTGATGGTGTTATTGCGGACTTTGAAGTTGCCGAAGAAATGATAAAATACTTTATTCGCAAGGTTCATCATCGCAGTCCATTGGCAGCGCCATTAATTATTATATGTGTGCCATCGTGTGCGACACAGGTGGAACGTCGCGCTATACAAGAGGCCGCTGATGCGGCAGGTGCGCGCAAGGTTTATATTGTTGAAGAATCAACGGCTGCGGCGATTGGCGCAGGGTTGCCGGTTGAAAAACCTGTGGGTTCAATGGTTTTAGATATTGGTGGTGGCACGACCGAGGTTGCGGTTATGTCGCTGGGCGGTATTGTGTATTCTAATGCTGTTCGTACTGCGGGCGACCAGATGGACGTTGATATTATTGACTTTGTTCGCAAGAACAAGAATTTGTTAATTGGTGAAAATACAGCCGAAGAAATAAAAAAGCGTATTGGTACCGCTATTATGCCCAAGGATAAAACAACAGAATTAACAATGAAAATCAAGGGGCGTGATTTATTGTCAGGTACCCCACGCGAAGCGGTTGTTACAGAATCTCAGATTGCTCAGGCGTTGGCGCAAACAGTATCCAAGATTGTTAATACTGTACGTCAGGCATTGGAATTAACACCGCCAGAATTATCGGCAGATATTGCAGATTTAGGTATTGCAATGACAGGCGGCGGCTCGTTGTTGCGTGGTTTAGATGTTGCGATTCGTGCTGCGACGGGTTTGCCAGTTTTCTTGGTTGATAATCCGTTGGCATGCGTTGCATGTGGCAGTGGAAAAATGTTGTCTAATTTGGATAAGAACAAACACGTGTTACAAACAATGTATTAAACAAAATCCGCCAAAATGGCGGATTTTTTTTATTAAAGTATTTTTTTATTTTGCTGGTGCAACGATAATAGATTTTGTTCTTTCGTCTGGTTTAGACTTAGATTCCATTGTTCCTTTATCACCAACTAATTCCATAACGCGTGCGAACAATTCTGGGATTGCATCTTTTCCGCGTGCTAATACTTTTTTGGAACCCCTGGTCATAACAGAAATTTTAACTTTATTTCCGTCATTCAAGAATTCAAAAACCTTTTTCATTTTAATATTCAAATCATTTTCTTCGATAAAAGGTTTTACCCAAACTTCTTTTAATTCGATTGTTTTTTGGTTTTTGCGTGCTTCGGATGCGCGTTTTTTCTGTTCGTATTTGAATTTACCATAATCCATAATTTTGGTAATGGGCACTGGTCCGTTTGCGTTCATTTCCACCAAGTCCAACCCGTCATCCATTGCCATTTGCAATGCTTGTGATGTTGGCATTACGCCCAGATTTTGGCCATCGGCACTAATAACTTGAACTGATTTTGCAAAAATCCGGTTGTTTATACGCGGACCTGCGTCGCGACGATTATCACGATTAAATGTTGGTTTAATTGTAGGCTCCTTTTTTACAATACTCAGAAATTATTAACTATAATTCGCCAGTTTTCAAGATATTTTGAACATTTTGTAATGCGTTCCATACGTCTCGCTTTGCGGTTGGTTTTAAAATCAGATAATTCGGATGGAATATTGGCACGAAAATGGCGCCGTTTTCCATTGTCTTGGGAATACCGTGTGACTTTGCCAGATTGATATTCAGCATTTCTGTTGCAGGTAACGTTCCAAGAGATAATATAACTGTCGGTTTTATCAGTTTTATTGCTTGTTCTATAAAAGGTCTTGTCATATCTAATTCTTCGCGCGATGGTGTTCTGCCACCTGGGGTGCGCCAGAAAATCATAGGAATAATTGATACATTATCACGGTTTAAACCGATTGCGTTCAGCATTTTGTCCATTAAATCTCCTGCGTTGCCGGACAAAATGTTTCCAGATGCGTCATCATCACTGCTGGGGATATCGGTCAGAATCATCAGTTTTCCGTTTCCGATATGCGGCAAAACAGTATTTGTGGCATTGGAACGCAATGGGTGATTGAATTCTGTTATCATACGTAATAAAGCGTTTGTATCTGTTGGTCTGCTGGCCATTGCGCGAACTGTTTCAATGGAAATGGTTTGTACAGGTGCGATTGGAGGCACTAAACTTGCCTGTGTTTTTAGTATTTCATTTAATCCGTTGTTTGTTTTTTGTTCAGGAACAGATTTATTTTGTTGTGGTGTTTTTGTTGTTAATGGTATTTCTGCCAATTCCCATTTTACACCAGCCAGTTCTAAATCCTTTAATTCTTGATAAGGCATAATTTTTGTTTCCTTGATTTTTCAACTATTTTATTGTACAATACAGCACGAGTAACAGAAACTCAAGGGAGTATTTTCATGAAAATAAAAAACTTTGCTTTGTTGGCAGGTGTTGCAGGCCTGTTGGCAGCTTGCGGTGGTTCTATTGTTGAACCTGCTGATTTGAACGACCAACGTGTATTCTTTGGTTTTAATTCTGCTGAAATCTCAGAAGATGCAGAAAATAACCTGTTGGGTCAGTCTTTGTATATGAAAAATCACGAAGATGTAAAGATCCAAATTGCTGGTAACTGCGACGAACGTGGTTCAACAGAATACAACTTGGCATTGGGTGCACGTCGTGCAAACGCTGCGAAACAGGTTTTGGTAAAAGATGGTATTGATGCAAAACGTATCTCTACAATCTCTTATGGCAAAGAACGTCCATTGGTTCAGGGTTCTGGCGAAGAAGTCTGGAAATGGAATCGTAACGCCACAACAACAGTTAAATAATAATTGTTGAAAAATATATAAAAACACCGGTAAATACCGGTGTTTTTTTTATTTAAATTAAATTGTTGATAAAAACATAAAAATTGCCGGCATTTACCGGCTTTTTTGATATTTTTTATTTTGTTAATTTTTCAACCAGTTCAAATAATTGTGTGCGTGTCGCAAAAGACAATGTAATTTGCCCTGCTCCACCGCGTCGTTCGGATAATTTTGCTTTTACGCCCAACGATTGCGAAATCTTCTTTTCTATGTCATGAACGGCGGCGCTGTCGATAGTTTTTTGTATGTGTTTTCTGGTGTTTTGTGCACGTGGTGCGGACTTTACCATTTTGTCAGTATCGGCCACGCTTAAATTATTTGCTATGATTTTATGTGCCAATTCTTCTGGATTTTCTGCAACTGCGATTGTGCGTGCGTGTGATGCGGATATACGCCCTTCGTTAACCAGATTTTGTACGGATTCTGGCAATGTGGTCAGGCGCAGCATATTTCGAATATAACTTTCCGATTTACCAATCAGTCTGGCAACGTCTGGCAATTCATAATCACAACATTCCATCAGGTTTTTATACGCGTCAGCCTCTTCTATTGGTGTCAGATTTTCGCGCTGTACGTTTTCAATCAATGCAATTTCCATTGCGTTATTGTTATCTATGTTTTTTACCAGCGCAGGTATTTCTGTTAAACCGGCAATCTTAGACGCGCGAAAGCGTCGTTCGCCAGCAACAATTTCGTATATGTATGGCTTGTTTTGCGCCGTACGCAGCAGAATCGGTTGTAAAACCCCTTTTTCTTTTATAGAAGTTGCCAGTTCGTTTAATTCGTCAGCAGTAAAATTTTTGCGAGGCTGGTCTGGATTTGTTCCGATTTGTGCCAGTGGTATTTGTTTTACAACGATGCGTTCGTTTGGGGTTAATAATGAAATATCTGGAATTGATCCGCGTGCGGCCTGCAAATCTGCCAGCCCCCGTCCTAAACCAAATTTACTTGCCATTTATGCCACCTTCGGTTCTGTTTATTACTTCTGTTGCAACGCGCAGATAAGCCTGGGCGCCAGACGAGTTAAAGTCATAGAAAAGTGCCGGTTTTCCGTGGCTGGGAGCTTCGGAAACACGGACGTTTCTGGGGACAACAGTTGTAAATACTTTGTTGCCAAACACGTTGCGAACATCGTCATCAACGGCGCGCGTAACGTTGTATCTGCGTTCGTACATTGTCAGCAGTACGCCCAAAATGTCCAACTGGGGGTTCCATTTTTCCTTTACTATTGCAATAGTGTCGGTTAATTGTTGTACCCCTTCCAGCGCAAAGAATTCGCATTGTAATGGTATTATGACACTGTCTGCGGCAGTCAGTGCGTTTATTGTAAGATATCCCAACGCCGGCGGACAATCCAGCAGTATATAATCATAATGTTCAGAAATTTGTTTTAATGCGTCACGTAAACGGTATTCGCGATTTTCCATGTCCAGTAAATCAATATCAGCGCCGGCCAATGCCTGAGATGATGGAAGTATATGCATATTTGGTACAGCGGTCGTTAGTATGTTGTCTGCGATATTAGCGGTTCCCATAATTACGCCATAAATGCTTTGTTTGTGCGATGCGCGGACAAAGCCCAGACCGGTGCCTGCATTGCCTTGTGGATCCAGATCAATCAACAGAACGCGTTTTTTTATTGCTGCCAAAGAAGCGCCGATGTTAATTGCGGTGGTTGTTTTGCCAACACCGCCTTTTTGATTTGCAAATGCGATAATTTTTACCATTTCCTACCTTCACGTCTTTTGGTTCGTTTCTCAGAATATAAAAACGTTCCGATTCAGTCAAGATTTTAATTTTTTTGTTAATAAAATGCAGTATTAACAAATGTTTGTTGGTTTATTTCATGTGAAATTAAACAAAACTGATAATGTGTGTGATTTTCTGTAAAAAATACCGGTATTTACCGGTGTTTTTATATGTTTTTTACGATTATTATAAAACCATCACCGGTTTTAGACGGAATTAATTCATAATCAAATTTGTATTTGTGTTTTGCTTCGGTGATTTCGGTTTCTATTTCCCGGCCTTTTAATAGAAAAAGCCGGCATTTTGTTTTTGCAACATAATCCATTATTTTTGTCAGAGATGCAAATGCGCGCGCAGTGAATACTGTTTTTGTTTTATCAAGTTTGTTTTCTTTGACAAAGTTTTCAACACGGCCGTGATAAATGTTTAAATTGTTTAATCCCAGTTGTTCTTTTACGGCGGTCAGAAAAGCAACTTTTTTTCCAATGGATTCGATACAGGTTACGTTCCATCCTAATATTGCCAAGACAACCCCAGGAAATCCAGCGCCACTGCCCAGATCGATTATATTTACGTTTGTCGGCAAAATATCCGCCAGTTGTGCCGAATCGGCAAAGTGGCGATTTTTTATATCGTTTAACGTGCTGGGGGCGACTAAATTCATCCTTTCGGACCAGTCGCGCAACAGTTTTTCATATTGTTCAAATTTGACATTATTGCTCATAAGCGTTATTCTAACATAATCATGAAGAAAATAGAAAGTTTATTTATTGGCATCAGTTTGTTTTCTGTTTTGGCGATTGCTGGTGTGTTTTTATATAATTCTGTGTCGGTTACGGGGCAGGGTGGTATATCTTATAAGGTCCCAGAAACAAAGTATGGTTCTTTTTTGGCGGCACAGCATGCGATTTATTCAAATGACTTTGATAACGCAGTTCGTTTTACGGCGTCTTTGTCAGATGTTGAATATCCAGTTGTTTACAATGCGCGTATTTTGGCAGATTTTTTATCTGGTAAAATGCCATCGGATGTTTCTGTCTTGAAAGAAGACAAGGGGATATCTGCGCGTTTTATTTATGATGCGCATTTGGTTCAAAATAAACAGTGGTCAGAATTTCATGCGCGTCACAAAAAAGATATGTCTGTATTAACTGCGCCTTTGCGAATTTGGTCTGCGATTGCAAATGATTGGCGTACGAATACATTTAAGTATATTGATGGGTTGTCAACCAACGAATCATGGAAGTCTTTTGTGCGTGGTCAAATTTATGCCCAGTTGGGTAATGCGGACGAAGCGGCAAAGCATTTTGCGATGGTTACGTCGGATTTTATGAATATAAATGATTATTTATACATAATGTCTTTTTATCGTCATCACGGCAAGACGGAACTGGCAGAATTATTATACAATAATTTTACATCACGTCCTGCGGGTATGTTTTTATCTGATTATGAAAATATTCCTGATTGGTCATTGTTCAGCGGGTATGAGAATTCTTTGGCGTTCAGTTTGATTCAAACTGTATCTCATACACAGGTATTAATGTATTCTGATATGGCGGTTTTAATGTTGCGTTTTGCACAGATAATTGCGCCAGAACTTGCCCAGACAAATAATGTTGTTGATTATTATTTGGGGCAATATTTCTTTAATAAATCTGGTGATGGAATGCGTTTTTTTGAACGCATTGAACAAACCAGTCCTTTTTATTTGTTTGCATCACTGCGTACGTTTGAAAAGACAGGTGATATTACACTGTTAAAGCGTGCATTATCCCAGCGTCCATTGTTTGTACCTGCAATAAACAAGTTGGTTGGGCATTATATACGTATTGGTGATCGTTCTGCGGCATTGGCGGTTATACATCGTGCGTTATCTTCTGATGTTTTGGACGAAGCGGGCAGGGCGTTTTTTATCAAAAGCAGGGCGCAAATTCATTATGCTTTTGGTGATTTTGATGCGGCGCAATCTGATATCCGTACGGCATCGGATATATTGTTGCCAGATGCCGAGATTGTGTCATTACAGGCAAAAATTTGGGCGGCACAAAACCGCGAGATTGAAAATGCCTATAAATATGCAATGACATTGGTTACGCAAAATCCTGCGGATATTTTGGCGTGGGACACATTGGGGGTTGTTGTTGCTGTCCGTGAAGGTGTAGATGCGGCATTGGATTTATTATCTCGTGTTGGCGAGGTTTCGGTTACTCATTCTGAACTGTTTATGCACATTGGGGATATGTACGCAGTCAAAGGCGATGTTGACAAGGCTAGGGCGGCATACATACGTGCAATTGATTTATCTGATGATGGATTAATAGTTGTCCCTGAAATTGAAAAAAAACTAAGGAAGCTAAAATGAAAGTAGGAGTTATTGGCGCAGGTGCGTGGGGAACGGCGCTGTCGATTGTTTCTGCAAACAGTGGAAATGAAGTTACATTATGGTCTTATGATGGTGAATATAAACAATTTGAAGATATAGAATTTCCAGAATCTATTAATATATCACAAGAAATGTCTGTTTTGGCTGATATGGATACATGGTTGGTTGTGACACCTGCTGCTTATTTTCGTTCAACGTTAACCAACGCAGCAAAATTTTACAAAGATCAGCCGATAATCATTTGTACCAAGGGCGCAGAATGTTCAAGTGGTAAGTTTATGTCAGAAGTTTTGCGTGAAACATTACCACAATGTAAAAATTGTGGTGTGTTATCGGGTCCTCAATTCGCGGCCGAGGTTGCACGTGGTTGTCCAACAGGTTCTACGTTGGCGGGGTCTTTTGTTGCGATTTCTGCGGGGCAGATTGCGTTAAGCAAGTTATATTTGGTTCCCAGCAATGACGTCATAGGTACAGAGATTTGTGGTATTGGTAAAAATGCAGCGTCTTTGATATCTGGTTATAACACGATTGCGGCCAGTGGTGAAAATGAACGTGCGTTGATTTTTACGCGCGCATGGAATGAAATTGTTGATTTGGGGTTGGCATCTGGTGCGGATGTCAGAACGTTCTTGGGATTATGTGGTGTTGGTGATTTGTTTTTATCGGCCACCAGTCCAACCAGTCGTAATTTCTCGGGCGGGGTATCGATTGCCCGCGGCGAAACACCATCTGGTACCGTCGAAGGTATATTTGCATTGTGTGGTTTGATAGAACGTGCCAAGACATTGGGGGTATCGACACCAGTACTGTGTGAAATGAGGGAAAAATTAAATATATAAAATAAAAAAAACACCGGCAAATGCCGGTATTTTTTTTAAACCAAACATGCCAGTGTTGCACCGGTGTTTTTCAACATAAACCATCCTATTCTGTAATCTGTTGCATATACTGTTGCAATAAATAACGCCAATATTGCAATTACCATAATTACCGCAGACCGTTTGCCGCGCATACAATACAAAGATATATTATAAAACAAGAATAATACATACGCATCAACCAGCAAACTGATTGTCCACATAGATGTGCAATTAAACGCCAGTGCATTTAAAACCAATATCACAGGATATATAAAGAATATAGATGCCAATCCTTTAATGGCGATTTCCCAGTCGCGTTCCCCGCCTGTTATTTCAGATACCAGCATCATCAGACCGCCCATAACAAACAACAATGTTACCGCCAATACCGGAACAATAATAATTGCTGTGAAAATAGAACCAAATGTAATTGTTGCGCCACCAATCAAGCGGATAATTAGTACCAAAATTCCGCCCAGTAAACCGTATAGAAATGCCCGTAACATAGATTCTTCCAGATTGCCATCTGCGACAATTTTTGTAAAATAGCGTCTGGGGTTAATGATAATATTGCGAATACGTGTAAATGCATTTTTAATTTTTTTCTTCATAGTTTCGCCCTTTATTTGATTATTTATATTTTTGCTTTATAATTAGAAAAAATCAACGGAAAAAAAATGATAAAGATAACTATTGCCGGACGCCCTAATACGGGAAAGTCCACATTATTTAACGCTTTGACAGGTACGCGTGATGCGTTGGTGCATGACCGACCTGGGGTTACGCGCGACACAATCAGTGGTGTTTTTCGCAATCGTCCGTACACCTTGTATGATACGGCTGGTCTGGAAAATGCACGTTCTGGGATTGCGCTGGATTCTACAAATATGGCGATTGACGCCATTTCATCCAGTGATGCTGTTTTATTTGTGGTTGATGGTCGTGTTGGGCTGACCAATGAAGACCTGGATTGGGCGCGTTTGGTACGTCGCAAAACACGTGCGCCAGTATTGTTGTTGGTTAACAAAAGCGAATCGGAAAAACGTTTGTCAAATTGTCATGACTTTTACAAGTTGGGGTTTGGAGAACCTGTTTTAATATCCGCAGAACACAAGCGTGGATTTGATTCAATTTATGAATTTTTGGACCGTGTATCTGGTATTGATATGTCTGGTGATGCGCCAACGCAAACAGAAACGCAATCTGATGGTCGTATTAAAATTGCGATATTAGGTCAACCAAATGTTGGAAAATCAACGTTTGTGAATCGTGTTTTGGGTGAAAAGCGTCAAATTGTTATGGATGCTCCTGGGATTACGCGTGATACGGTAAAGATACCAACGCACTTTTATGGTCGTGATATTGTGTTAATGGATACAGCGGGCTTGCGTCGCAAGGCGGGTGTTACAGACGATGTTGAAACATTATCTGCATTAAAATCATTGGATGCCATTGACAAAGCTGATGTTGTTATACTGATGGTGGATGCCACCAGAAACATTGAAAATCAGGCACTGGGTATTGCTGCGCGTGTATATAATGCAGGCAAGATATTATGTGTTGCATTGAACAAATGGGATTTAGTTGAACCAGAATTGCGCGAAGAAAAGCTGTTGAAATTAAAACATCAATTTTCTAATTCTTTTCATCAGATTATAAAGCCAATGATTTTGGCCGTTTCGGCCGAGACAGGAACCGGCGTTCAAAATATGTTCCGCAGAATTTATGAACAGTGGGATATATCAATGGCACAGGCACCAACCAGTCTGATAAATAGAATTGTTGAAAAATTGGTTACAGATCGTCAACCGCCATTGTCGCGTTTAAAGCGTCCGATGAAGATAAAGTTTGCACGTCAAACAGGACGTCATCCAATGCGTATTACAATAAATGTTGGTGGTGCGTCAGATATTCCTGAATCTTATACGCGCTATTTGCGTCGTGGATTGGCCACAGCGTTAAAGTGGGAACACTTGCCAATTATTGTTGATTATGAAAAATCGGACAATCCATATGATTAAAACACCGGCAAACGCCGGTGTTTTTTATCGTATTGCGCATCTGTTTTTATCGTGTTATAATTCACCACGATACAAGAGAATGTAACAATGAAAAATAAATCAGAAACAATTATATCCCTGCAAGATATAAATAAAAGCTTTCCATTGGAATTGGGGGGCGCACAGCAAGTTTTGTTTGATATAAATTTTGATATAAAATCTGGCGAATTTGTCGCGATTATGGGGCCGTCTGGTTCTGGAAAATCAACATGTATGAATATAATTGGCGCATTGGATACACCGACATCTGGTGTGTATCAGTTGTATGGTCGTGACGTTACAGGATTGACAGCGGATGAATTAGCGATTGTCAGAAATGAATATATTGGCTTTGTTTTTCAGCAGTTTAACTTGTTGCCAAAACGCAGTGTTCTGGACAATGTTATGTTACCTTTAATGTACCGCGGCATGCCGATGGAAGAACGTGTCTGTCGTGCACGCGATATGTTGCGTCGTGTTGGTTTGGAAAAGTTTGAATCGTATTTGCCAACGCAGTTGTCTGGTGGTATGAAACAGCGTGTTGCAATCGCGCGTGCATTGGCGGGCGATCCAAAGTTAATTTTAGCAGACGAACCAACAGGTGCGCTGGACAGTAAAATGGGCAATGAAATTCTGCAATTTTTTAAACAATTAAATAAAGATTTGGGTATAACGATTGTGATGATTACTCATGAATTTGATATTGCGAAATATGCAAATCGTTTAATACATATTCGTGATGGTCGTATCAATTATGATGGTCGTATTCCACGTGATGACCATAATTTATAATCGTGGCGGGGGAATTTTTTATGACATTTAATGATATTTTCAAAGAATCTTGGTTATCAATCAGTGGGAATAAAATACGTTCTTTTTTGACTGTATTGGGTATTATTATTGGTGTTATGGCTGTCGTGATAATGGTTGCGGTTGGTGAAACTGTGCAAAAGCAAATCACAGACCAGTTTTCATCTTTGGGGACTAATACCATAATGATACGTGCAGGCGCTGCGCAAAGCGCGGGTGTACGCACGGGAAATCGTCACACATTAACAATCCAAGACGCAGAATTTATTGGTAAATTGCCAGATGTTATGGCTGTAACTCCTGTTCAAAATGGGGCGGCACAGGTAATTTATGGTAATAAAAACTGGGCGACATCGATGGTTGGTGTATATCCAGACTATACAACGGTTCAGAATGTTGAAATTGAATACGGGACATTTTTTGATAATTCTGCGGTTCGTAATGCGTCAACCTATGCGGTTATTGGGCCAGAAACAGCCCAGGAATTAGGTTTGCCAACCAACCCCGTGGGCGAGGTTATTCGTATTCAAAATACGCCATTTGTAATTATCGGTGTAACCAAGGCCAAGGGCGATTCTGCCATGGGCAGTCAGGATGATATGGTAATTATTCCAATAACAACATTGAAAAAGCGTTTGCAAGGGTCACGTTTTCCAAATTCTGTAAATATGGTTGCATTAAAGTTGTTTGCAGATTCTGATAACACCATGGCTATCGAGCAAATGACAGCATTATTGCGTCAGCGTCATCGTCTGAAAGATGATATTGCGGACGATTTCCAGATTATGGATATGAAGCAAATTATGGAAACAATGAATACTGTAACGGGATATTTAAAATTGTTATTAATTGCGATTGCGGCGGTGTCGCTTTTGGTTGGTGCGATTGGCATTATGAATATGATGTTAGTATCTGTGGCCGAACGCACGCGTGAAATCGGTATTCGCAAGGCGATTGGTGCGCGTGAACGTATGATAATAATTCAGTTCTTATCAGAATCTGTATTGATATCTTTCATCGGTTCGATGATTGGTTTGGTAATTGGTGTTGGTTTATCCCAGGGCGTTGGCAGATTTATATTGGGTTATAATGTTCCGTTCAGCATATGGCCGGTTGTGTTATCTGTATCTGTTGCTGTAATTGTTGGATTGTCTTCTGGTGTTATGCCTGCAATGAAGGCGGCAAAATTAAATCCGATTGACAGTTTGCGTCATGAATAAAATAACCGCCGTTTGGCGGTTGTTTTTTTATTTTTTCTTGGTTGCTTCTTTGATTGCCTTGTACCATTTTGATACTGTATCTTTGGAACTGGAATACATTTGATGTACATCTTTTTGCAGGTTACTGCCCAGTTCGTGGGAAATTCTTCCACCCCAATCCTGTGCGCGTTCATTTGCTGTTTTTGCAATCCACCATGTCAGCGCCGCAATCAGTGATGTTATCCAGAAACTGTTGTTGTTCAAACTGGGGGTATTAGTTACAGTATCAAATGTGATAATGGTGGATAATAATCCTGTGCATACAGCGATAATTATAGCCATTGAAATAAAGTATAATGCGGCATTAATAAAACGTTCTACTTGCGATTTTAATGATTCTGCGCTGAACAAACCTATAAATCCATTAAATATGTTTCCTGCGATACCTGTGTACGTTGTTTTGCCAATAGTTTCTGCAATTGCAGTAAAAGGCAACATTATAATCCCCAAGAATAAGTCTGCGATAACACCAAACGCAATAAATGCAAATTTCCATGCCAAGTATATAAATCCTGCAACAAAAGCACCCCCAGATAAAAAAGTAAAAGCGCTGTTGCCGATACCGTGTGTTATCCAACCCCACCCAACAGCAATCGCAGTATAACAAAATCCGGACAGTCTGGTTGGTACGCACATAATATTTGCTGCGCTGATGGGGTCTATTAAATTGTCTTTTGATATATTCGCAACAGCATAATCTTGTATTGCTTTGCATGTGTCTGGCAGACTGACGCCAGTTGTTGCGCTGATTGCGTCCATAATAATATCTGCCAGATATGTTCCAACAAACATAATTGGTGATATTATTGTCATAAACAATTTGGCGGGACCGATTGTCAGTACGCTAATCCATACAGATACGATTAAGGCTTTTTTTCCTATTTCTATTAATTTTTCTTTGGCCTTACTTTCGCCTTTGATGATTGTGTATGCTTCAAAAGCAATCCAAAAACCAAACGCTGCGATAATAAACATTATTACAAATCGCACTAACGAATTATCCAAAACGTCTGCAACAAATGAAAAAGCGTTCATAAATGCCAAGCCGACCTTGGCTTCGATTGGGACATAGTTTTCAACCAGCTGATTTTTCGAGTGTTCATACATCTGATCGAAATCGTATTTTAAGCTGGACAAGAAACGTAGTCTGTTATTTTCTGTTGTCCAAGAACCAAAATCCCCAATGTTTGGCATACCCACATCGGCATTTCCTTGCAGATTAGAAGTTGCTGCGAACGCGCCAGATGCCATTGTTACAGCAAAAACAGCGATAATAATTTTTGATAAAATAGTTTTCAAGATTCTCATTATTTTTTACCGATTTTATCAACCACTTTTTTTGTCAGTTCTATTGGTGCCTTAAAGGCCTGTTTGCCTAAATCGTGCAACCAATCGCCGTATTCAAAGAATTTATCATCTTTGTTTGGTTTTAATCCTGCCAGTAATTTATCGACCTTGGGGCTAAGCGCATAGAAGTACAACAAGAACAGACATGTCATCATTAATATAAAATCCCATCCATTGTCCAAGAAATCAAAAGCATTTGGATATTTTCTTTCCACTTCGGCCTTGCGTGCGGTGAAACAATTTTTAAATTTTTCTGCGTCCATTTCCCCATCAACCAGCGCCACAGATTCACAAGTTGAAAATACGTTCATCACAGACAGTGTTTGTGCATCTGGGTTTTCTGGGACCTGTCCCAGCATTGGTGGTAATATGGCGCTGTATCCATCTTTTGGTCCAGGGAAAAATGTGTCTGCCGTATATGAAACAGTCGCGTAAATTATTATTACTTTCAGTGTTATTGCAATTATTTGTACTGCAGCACGGACCAGCATATCTATTGCGCGTTTAAACAATTCTTTGGCGACTTTCCATGCTTCTTCAAATGCTGCTGCGCCCAGTAACAAAGGTAAGAATATTATCACAAATATTAATTTGAATATGACTGTCAGAATTTGAAACACTAAATCGAAACCGATTAATAAAAACATCAACACCAGACACAGACCTGCAATCCATGTTAGTGCGCCTGCGCCCATCCCCAGCCATGCATAATTCATCAATGCAAAACCACCGGCCGCCCCCGCCAGCATAACGCTGTTTATATTTCCCATAACACACATAAAAGGTTGTAATATCGGGTTTAAAATATCTTTTGATTTGTCTGATGTTTTTTCCGGCGCATAACACTTCGCAGCAGTATTTACCCCTGTTGCAGCCATTGATAGTTCTGCGCCGACATACATCACGGGTGTAATGGTTATTTGTGTAACCGTCTTTAATGCACCTGTTCCCCCCATACCAATTGCGCCAATCAATGTGCCAACAATCATCAGGCGTAATGCCAGTTTCCATACCTTGTCGAACCAACCTTTGAACGCCAGATTTTTTTCTTTGCCATCCAGTTTTGTTGTATTTTTTGCAGCGTCAAACAAATATTGTGCTGTATGTATAAATAAAAATATTCCAAAGCCAACAACCATCAGTATCCACAGGTTGTCCAACATCGCTGTCCAGAATTTTTGTGTTGCATCACCCAGTACATAAAACAGTTCTGCAATATATTTACATAAAAAACATCCGTTTGCAGACGCAATATCGCCATTTTGTACACCAATAGCAACCATAAAGTTGTCCATGCTGGTATATGTTAATGCCGCGTCATTCAATGCAGAAGATAAATACCAAACACCCAACCCCAAGGCAATGCACCACATCAACACTTTTATGCCCAACAAGATAAGGTTTTTTTTCAACATTATTTATCTTTCTTTTCTGTTTTATCTTTGGTTTCGCCACCGTTAATAATTGTCTTGCCAACGGTTACAGCATTATCGAACGCTTTCTTGGTCAACGTCATCATATCGTTTGCGAATTGTTCGCCATATTTGTTGTTTTCTTCGACATTAAATGCGCCCAAGACCATTTTTGTAACTTGTGGTATCTGATTGAATATATAATTTAGTACATATACCAAGGCAACACAACCAATCAATGACATTGTATATAAATTATCAGTGTTTAAATCATCGGCGAAAATTTGTCCACTGGTAATTGAATCCATCAAATTTGTAACATTTGCATCGGGTGCAGAAAAGAACTTTGCAATAATTACCATAATGACAGTATAGGTCAGTACGACGGACCCCAGTGTAACGATTGCGTTTATCAGATTTTTTATTTGATTAACACCGACAGTTTTCCCCATTCCACTAATCCATTTTGGAACATGTTCTGCGCCCGAGAAAGGTATGCTGACCAATGATATTGGGAAAAAGAACGCAAAGAAAGCCATCGCGACAATCGCGTCTGCAAAATAACAACAGTATTTAAAGAATATTTTTAAAAATCCCCATGCGATATACAAACCAATCAAGAATAATAAAAGGTGTTTTATAAAACTGCCAACGCTCAACAATGCTTTCCATGAAAAAGCATTGTCCATTACCGCAACCCCCAGTTTCATATAAGATTGGAATTGTGTAATTGTTGTTTTCATTATCATTATGATTGTATCGCGTAGTTTTGGTCGGAAAAATCCGTTTTCTTCTATTTTTAACGGTTCATAATCTACTTTTTCATTAACGATATCATTGTTTGATTTTATCATTGCCTGTGAATATTGCAGGGTAATTTCTGCCACAGGTTCAAACGTAACTGTTGTTATAAATCTGGGTACGCTTAACCCCGCCCCCAGCAGAGTCAACGCAATAAAAGATGTAATGATTACACGAACAACAGATTTTTGTAAAAAAGGATCAGGTACACCTTTTTTGAAGTTTTGATAAACGGCATTAAATACGAACGCGGTGAATATAAATGCGAACAATATGACGCAAACTTCACCAAACTTTTCATATACTGCGGCCGCTGTGTTTGATATTATTTCAAACAGTTTATCAAACACCGCGCATCCCCAGCACTGAACGTTTTCTTCTATCAAAGAGTTTATCCATGCGTTCATTTTGATTTAAACCATCCTGATACGTTTTTTAATTGTTTTCCCAAATTGTGTGCGCCACCCCACAGTGTCTTGGAATCGGTTATGACACTGTCATACAATGTTGTCATACCGGAACCAACATACATATTCAGTTGTTTCTTGGTCAGGTCAAATATTTTGAACATCAGATAAAATGTTAATATCGCAGACAACCATAAAATAGAATGTTGTCCAAATCCCATTGCGTTTTGTGCGACCTGTGGCACATTAGAATTTGCAAATCCGCCTGCGCTGACCACAAATACCGAAGAATTCCATTGAAACAGCGCCCTGATTATTGCGACGTTTATAGACAATATAAATGCGCAAGCAATCATTGTTACAATAAGTTGCTGTAATGCCTTGGTTATACCGCTGAATGCGGGCCATATGTCAAACCATTTGTCGCTGTGTTTGAATACATATGTCAGAACATAGAACGGATACAGTATTATTTGCATACCGAAATTAAATATTCCTTGGATAATTAGTAATGCCATAAATATATTGCAAGAAACAAACGTAAATATCAAAATGATTCCAGTTATAATATTCATTAAATCTTCGCCACCATGTAGTATCGGTGTCATTAATCCGCGCAATCCATTTGTAACAAATCTAAATCCACGTTTTATAACTTGGTTATTTGCGTGTGATAAATCGGCAACTGGTTGTGTCAGGAATTTACAAGAATCTTCTGAAATCCACGCCTTTTGTACAACGTCTTCGGGGCATTCGACCGGTGTGGTATGTACGTTAATGCCACTTATATTTTCAACAATATGATTGGTATAAATTGCGCCAAATTCTAAAAACGGATTTATCAGCCATTGCGTTAAATATACGGGTTTCAGTTGTAATAAAGCCAACGCAGCAATAACTGCACGCAGTCCAGGTTTTAAAACATTTTCAAAAATTTTCGTGCCAGAAAAATTATTATCAACCCCAGACATACCAAAAATAGATGCCCATGATTTTGGAATGTACAGTTTTAATAAATACAGTGCAATACTGATGCCCAGAAAAGACCAAACAAAAATATAAATGATTCCATTGCCATTTCCAACAAAGTATTCATACATACCTGTTGCGACCATCATCAACGCATCCAGTACCAACGGCACAAACGGCGACAGGTCCAGTGCGTCAATAATATCTGCTGCGGACGCAACAGATGGTGCAATAAACATTGCACTGATAATCAGGCTGTGAAACAGTTTTTTTAATAAATTCATTCTCTCGTAAATATTTATTTTTATCAATTATATCACATTTGTTTCAAAATGTGGTATAGTTAAAAACAATGAATCGGTTAAAAAAATTTTGGACGGCGTTTTTAGCATTTTTACCCTGTGCATCTGGTGCGGCGGTTCCTTTTTTATTGGCTGGTGCTGCTGGGGTTGGGGTAATTGCCGGTTTTTCTATATATCGTTCGTCTGTTCCGGTTAATATGGCGGACGCGTTAAAGTTTTTTTCCAGTTGTTGGTCTTGTCAGATGTTTTCTGACATTATGTCAACAATGTCGGGGTTGTTGCCCAGAATATACAGTGCGCTGGGACATACCATTGTACCATTTGCGATAATTTTAACAGCGGTGTGGTTTGCGTGGACGTTGTTAAGCAGTTTTATGAATTCTTCGGTTGAAAAACCGTGGAGTATATCGGAAAAATTCGGCATCCATGTTTTAAAGTTGGGTTTTGTGTCTGCTTTGTTGGTGGCGCCATTACCCCGTATGATTACAAATATTGCCATAGAGCCGATATTTAACATTGGTCTGTCTTTGAATCGTATGGCGGTTCATGATGACAGTTTTGATTCTTGTGTTGTTGCGACTGCGTTGGCAGATCCTGTGTCTGTTGATTCGCGTGCGGCAGAATCTGGTGCGTTTTCACCAAAACTACGTCATAATTTGACATGTGAATTGGCGGGTGTGCATCAGTTGACTGGTCTGGGGATGACGGTTGGTTGGACGATGTTAAATATGGCATTTGACCATGATTATATGCATAAAATTATGTGGGGTACGCCGATTTTTCCAAATGTACCAATGTTTTTTATTGGTGCGATGATAATGTTGTTATTTGCTGCGGCGTTACTGCCAGTTCCATTGTATTTTTTAGAAGTCTTTATAAAATTGTCCATGGATTTGGTTATGTTGCCGTTGATGTTATTGGCGTGGTTGTTTTCTGGTTGGAAAATATCATTAGCGGGTGCGGGCACAACGATTCGCAAAATGATAGACAATGTAATATCTGCAATACTTGGCATTGCGATGGTTGGGGTTTTTGTATCTTTTGCGATAATGTTTTTAAATGCTGTGTTTGGCGACTGGGGCGGGGCCAGTAATTTGATTACGGCATTAAATTCCAGCGAATCGCAAGGCAGTAAATATTTGATGGATGCCTTGATGTTGCGTAACGACAGTGTGATTACGATTATAATGATGGGTATCTTTATTGCGATGTTTATGATATCTATACCTGCGCTGGTAAAATCATTGTTCAGTGTCCAGATTTCAACAGAATACTATGATAAATGGAAGAAAAACTTGGAAATATTGGGTGCCAATGCCAAAAAATGGTACGAATCGTTAAAAAAATAAAAAATCAAGCAGTTTATTTAACCAAGTGCTCTTTTTTATATGTTCCGAATCTGATATAATTCATAGCGATGAAAAAGTTTCCGATTCTTTACTGGCCACGTACAACCAAGGGGGATGAGTGTTATCAGCTCTCGCGCAAGGTTATAAATAACACAGTTGGTGTTATGCCTGATGTTTGTACAGATGATTTGGATATTTCTGATTATCTGGCGTCCAACCCAGATGCTGTAATATATTATCCTGTATTTTGTGGTTCTACTGGCTGGTGGGGCGAATTGTTGGGTGGTAACGCAGTTGTCTGTGACAAGTTGATAATATCTCCGGAATGTCAATTAATGGTGATAAAATCAAAGCAAAATGCCAAATCAGAAGGAAAAAATCAACTGCTGGCGGCTGAAATTTGTCCGACCAGTGGTTTTTTCAAGAAAATGAATTCTTCGATTGCAACTGTTGCGGATATGTTGGCGACTGATACAGGTACGATATTGGCGCTGTTTTCGGGGCACAGCACATCTCAGTTTATAAATGTGTTGGAATCGACAGGAAATTCTTATCTTGGGTGCATTGGCAGATATTAAAATATTATTATTGCTTGATTTCTGTAAAAATATTTGTATAATTCGCGAGCTAAAATAAAAAAAGGTAAGTATTATGAAACAAGGAATTCATCCAGAATACCACGCGAACAACGTTACACGTACAGATGGTTCGACAATCGTAATCTATTCTTCTGTTAAGAAAGATATGATTTTATCTACTGATAATTTGAATCATTCTGCATGGACTGGTCAGCGCTCTAACGTCAGCGAAAAAGGTCAACGTGCGTCTAAATTTAACAACAAGTTCGCTGGGTTCAAATTTTAAGATTAACCTGAATTTTATGGGGGTTGCGACATGGAACTGTTGATAAAAGGTTCAACTGAACTGAACAAGATGTTTATGGCGTTACAACGTACGGCATCTGGTTTGCGTCGCGATTTTGGAGAGGTGGAAAATCTGCAACAATCGTTGCGGGGTGCACGTGATTTTGTGCAAAAGGCTGCAAACAGAATCGAAGAAAGCATATTATCTGACTTGTTGTTGGTTCGTCCATCGGCTGGTTTGTTAACGCCGAACGTATCGCGTACGGGCGATGGTCGTGACGAATTTGTTTTGGCATTGTCTGGTGCATCTAATTTTGTTCGTGGAAATCCTCATTTTGCGATATCGTTGGCGTTACGCTCTAATGACGAGACGAAAATTGCATTGGTTTATTCTCCGATTGATGAACGTTTGTATTATGCAGAATCAGGACGTGGCGCATATGTGTTTTCAGCGTTCCATTCTGCCAAGATAAAAGTTTCTAATTTATCTGATGCGTCAGAATTGACGGTTGCATATAACACTTCTGATGCGCGTCCATTGGTTGGCAGTGTTCGTCGTACGGGTTGTCCTGCGCTGGATTTGGCGTGGGTTGCTGCGGGTAAGTTTGATGCGTTTGTTTCAGACCCATTGGATTTTGCAGAAATTGCCGCGGGCGATTTAATTGTACGCGAAGCGGGTGGCACAATTGAAATGATGGCGGACTTGGTTGCGTCAAACGGTAAAATAGAATTCTAAAAAAATCCGGCATTTGCCGGATTTTTAATTGAAAACACATTTTTTATTTTGTATCTTATCAAGACTGATATTCATAGGGGAAAATAATGGATGAAACAAAGTTGTCTTTTGAAGAAGCGTACAAGCAATTAACCGATTTGGTCAAAAAAATGGAATCTGGCGAATTGCCGTTGGCGGATTCTGTCGCGGCGTATGAACAGGGTATTAAGTTAAAGGCTTATTGCGAACAGTTGTTAAAAGAAGCAGAATTGAAAATTGAAACATTAAAAGTAAATGCTTAATTTTTTATACTAAACGGATTTGGTTGTGGCAGAAAAAAGTAAATTAACCCCTGTTATGCAACAATATGTGGATATGAAGTCTGAAAATCCAGACGCATTGTTGATGTTTCGTTTGGGGGATTTTTATGAATCTTTCTTTGAAGATGCAAAAATAATAAGTTCTGTTCTGGGGTTGGTTTTAACCGCGCGTGGAACAGATGCGGACGGTGTCAGCATACCAATGTGTGGTATTCCTTGGCATGCGGCAGATAATTATTTTGGGCGTTTGGTTCGTGCAGGGCACAAGGTTGCGTTGGTTGAACAGATGGAGACCCCTGCCCAGGCCAAGGCGCGCGGACATAAATTCATTGACCGTCAGGTTGTGCGTGTTTTGACATCAGGGACCCTAACGGACGAGAATTTATTAACCCCAAAAAATTCAAATTTTTTGATTGCTGTATCTCCGATATCTGGTGGTAAGTATGATATTGCGGGTTGTGATATTTCAACGGGTGAATTTTTTGTTGGTCAAACACGTGATTTGGTTGATGATTTGGTTCGCATCTCTCCGGCCGAGGTTATATTTCCGTTCTCGGCGGCCGAAGAAAAAAATATTATGTCTGTGCGTTCTATGTTTAAGTCATCGCCTGTTTACGAAAAATTGTATCATCGCAGTGATATTGGTACGGTTGTTGCGCGTGTTTTTGGTGGCGCAATTGATGCAGAATCTATAACCACGGATGTTGACGGTGCAATATGTTTGTTGGCGGGATATTTATTTAATACCCAGCGTGATGCCACAATAACGTTTCGCACGCCTTATACATTTAAGTCTGGACGCCAGTTGTTGATTGATTCTGCAACATGGAAAAGTTTGGAGATAGACGCGCCAATCAATGATGGTGGTGCTTGTTTAATTGATGTTTTGGATGAAACTAATACGGCCGCAGGTGCGCGTAAATTGCGTTCTTATTTGCGTAATTTATCGGGGGATGTATCAGAAATAATATCGCGTCAGATGCATATTTCACACTTTGTGTCGAATCCAGATGTTATGTCTTCTGTGTCTAATATGTTATCGACGGTTCCTGATGTTGGGCGTTCTTTGTCCAGATTGTTATCTGGACGTGGTACGCCACGTGATATGCGTTATGTTTATGATTTTCTGATGGTTTTACCACGCGCCCAGATTTTGTCTGCCCGTTTTGATGCTGGTTTTTCAGCACGTTTTGCGTCTATTCGTACACACAGTGATTTGGCAGATAAGTTGGCGCGTGCCTTGGCGGATGAATTGCCAACATTTTTCCGTGATGGTAATGTGATTCGCGATGGTTTTGATGTGTCATTGGATAATATGCGTGGTCTGTCGCGTGGTGCGCGTGAAACAATCGCGGCATTACAGGCGGAATATATATCAAAAACATCTGTTAACACATTAAAGATAAAATATAACAATATTTTGGGATATTTTATAGAGGTTCCATCTGCGCGTGCAGAATCTTTGATGGCACCAGAATCAGGTTTTATTCATCGTCAAACCATGGCTGGTAATATGCGCTTTACGACCGCGCGCCTGATTGATTTAGATAATGATGTGCGCAGTGCTGCTGAAAAAGCCGCCGCCATCGAATCCGAAATCATAAATTCTTTTATATCAGAAATTCGTGATATTGCAGACGATTTGTTATCGACTGCAGATTTATTGGCAGATGCGGACGTTTGGTTGTCTTTGTCGCAGGTTGCGTCCAGATATAACTGGGTGTGTCCAACGATAACTAACGATTGTGCGTATGATGTTGTTGGTGGTCGTCATCCTGTTATCGAATCGGTATTACGTTCGCGTGGTGATAATTTTGTAAAAAACGATTGTAATTTAAATGCGCATTCGATTGCATTGTTAACAGGTCCAAATATGGCGGGTAAATCAACATATTTACGCCAGAATGCAATAATTGTTGTTTTGGCTCATTTGGGGTCTTTTGTTCCTGCTGCGCGTGCAACGATTGGTATTTGTGATCAGTTATTCAGTCGTGTTGGTGCATCTGATAATCTGGCGGCGGGCCAATCAACATTTATGGTAGAGATGAGCGAGACTGCAAATATCTTAAATCGTGCAACCAAACAGTCTTTTATAATATTTGACGAGATTGGACGTGGTACAGCGACATATGATGGTATGGCGATTGCACAGGCAGTACTAGAATTTTTAAATGAAATGTGTCCACGTACATTGTTTGCAACACACTATCATGAATTAACGTCATTGGCGACCAGTGATTGTTTACAACACGTGTCTTGTTTGACAATAGATGTTCGTGAACATAATAATGAAATAATTTTTATGCATAAAATTATTGCAGGTGTTGCGAATCGGTCTTATGGTATTCAGGTTGCAAAAATGGCAGGTATGCCCGAATCGGTTGTTTCGCGTGCAGAATGTGTTTTAAATTCGTTGGAATCAAATTCGATAACAAAATCATCTGTGATTCAATCAGAAAATAAAAAACCAACACGTCAGAAATCTTGCGTGTCCGATTCTTTACCGCCACAGTTAAGTTTATTCGGATAAAATGGAATAAGAAAAATGATTGATAAAAACAGTATTTTAATACAGTCTTATATGAACAAAGATCGTTGTGGCAATAATATGACGGTTGTCTATGACAGAAAATCATATGATAAATATATATCACAATATTTTAATAACCAGACGCTGGCAGATTGTTTATTTCCGGTTTTTGTCTTGCACAGTTATGCGGGCGGAACGGCGTCTGTTACATCAGAAGTGCTAAGGCTTATTGTTGCAAACAGTTACGATATTGATAAAGAAAACGGCAAGGTTTATGCCGTTAATACATACGAAGGCGCGCGTATTCAAATACCGTCTGATTACAAGATTATAAATCCTGCGGGCTGGCAGATATATCCACAAAAACGCACAATGGTTCTGGAAGACGTATACAGATTTGTGTGCAGAAATTTACACAGATAATACCATGCAAACACCGTCGGGCTGGATCATCTTAGACAAAGATAGTGGGCTGTTTTCCAGAACGGCTGGTGGTCGCATTGCACGTATGTTGGGAACAAAAAAATATGGGCATATCGGTACGTTGGATCCGATGGCGACGGGTGTGTTGCCAATTGCGATTGGTGATGCAACCAAGATGATTCCGTTTATTGAAGAAAATGCACCGTCTGAAAAAGAATATTTATTTTCTTTTCAGTTTGGTTATCAAACAGACACATTGGATATCACAGGTCGTGAAATTCAGCGTGATAACTTTATTCCAGATGAAAATACTGTAAAATCTGTTTTGTCTGAATTTATTGGTCGTATAATGCAGGTACCACCACAGTATTCAGCGGTTCATGTATCTGGTCGTCGTGCGTATGATGTTGCGCGTCAGGGCAGGGTGCTGGATATTCCGCCACGTCCGGTGGAAATATACAGTCTGGAATATTTGGGACAAAGTGGTCAATCGTGGAATTTTCGTGTTTGTTGCAGTCGTGGCACATATGTTCGCTCATTGGCGCGTGATATTGCAAAATCGTGTGGTGCGTACGCAACGGTTGATATGATACGTCGTGTTCGAACAAACGGTTTTGATATAAAAGATTCGGTAAAACTTGATTTTTTAGAAAAAGTATTTAATAATAGTGGAAATTTCGGGGATAACCTGAAATCGACAGATTTTGGACTGGGGGACATTCCGGTTTTGAATCTGGCGGATAAGGACGCTGTTTTTTATAAAAATGGTGGCTTTATCAGAACGGATGTGTGCGTTGGCAGATATCGTGTTTATTCCGGTAAGGTGTTTATTGGTATTGGCATGGTTTCTGATGGTTTGCTGCGTCCACAAAGAACAATATAAAACAAAGGAAAAAACAATGTCCATTACAAAGACAAAAAAATCTGAATTGATTCAGGCTTATAAAATATCTGATAAAGACAATGGTGGTTCCGTTGAATCTCAGGTTGCTGTTTTAACAGAACGTATCCGTAATTTGACAGAACATATGAAGGCTAATCACAAAGACAATCATTCTAAACGTGGTTTGTTGTTGATGGTTAACCGTCGTAAAAAATTGTTGGCTTATATCAAAAAGCGCAACGTAGAAGATTACGAAGCCTTGATTAAAAAGCTGGGTCTGCGTAAATAAAAAAATCCCGCGTTTTGCGGGTTTTTTTATATTTTTAGTTCACGTATTTGTTTGGTTTTTGCATCATATACTTTTGGTGTACCTTCGTATCCCAGTGCATTATGATGCTTTGGTATCATGTATTCTGGAATTGGTGATGCACGTTCCATTTTTACTTTATCGTTAATCGCAATTTGTATTTTATTCTTGCGCAAGAAGTGCCATTCGCCATCCGCTTCGATTGGTCTGTTGTAATGTCCTTGGTACAGAACGATTTGTCGTGCGTCTGGCAATGTCATCAAATCCATAGGCGAGAACAAGTCTTCTTCTTTATCTACTTCGATATCTTTTCCGTCTGGTCCTTTTTCCTTTTTCTTGGTTTTTTTCTTGCCAATCATACGTGTGAACTTTTCTGCGGTTGCATAATCGTTAACGCGCAATATGATTTTTGCAGCAGTATTTGCGATGATTGTTTCAGCAGCTTTATCGCCATACTTGTCTTGAATCTGACTGATATCCTGACCCACAATCAGATAAGAAACCTTTTGTCCACGACCAACGGCAGGACCTTGGATTATTGCTTCCAGTTTATTCATTGTTGGCATTTCGTCCAATACAAACAGCGCAGGATAAGGTCCCAATTTTTGACCGTGATTTATCTTTTCTGGTGGGTTTGCAATCAAGAACTTTGACAACAGTTCAATAAACATACTGGTAATTGGCTTAAACGCAGGCGCATCAGCAACGTTCATTGACAGATATATTGTAATAGGTTTAATTTTTCCGTCTGTTGGATCCACCATACCGCGCATATCGCTGAAATGTATATCTGAATGTCTGGTGTGTTTGTTCACCGCAGGATGTCTGAAAATGTTCAATCCTGCGTTCATTGTTGACATAATAGAACCACGTTCCTTGTCAGGTGTGTTTGCCAAGTTAATCAGCGCGGAAATTGCATCACTGTCGTACGAATACAGGCGCGCTTCATTTATAGCTCCGTTCAAAAAGTCTTTCATTGGGTCAGCCATCATAACCATCTGGTCGCCTTGACGTTTTCTTTCTTCGATATCATTTGCGACTTTGATTTGACCTTCGACGTACCACGCCAAGAACATTGGAATTGATGCTTCTGCGCCATGCCATTCTGTTGGCAGACCGCCCCATGTACCAACGTGTACATAATTATCAATATTCAATTCGCCACGTTGCAGCGCAGACATTGCAGCGTATGCGTTCGGATCTGATGACATTGTCATATAATAATCCATCAGTACGACTGCGTCTTGTTCGTCAAAAGTGCTGTTTTTTAATCTGTTATAGAAATAATCGTTTGCCTTGGCGCGTTCCACCTTGGATACAATAAAGTTAACAAAGCCTGTTAATGCCGCACGTGCAGTATTTGACCAGTGTGGATCTTTGGCGTTTTCTTCAATGATAGTATTAACGATAACTTGGATGTAAGTACTGCGTTCTTCAAGTGTTTCTGGCAAGTTTTCAGGAGATAATGGATTCCATGCTGGATAATATATTCCGTTTTCTGGTTCGTCAGGTGCGGCCCAGTTTAATATAAACACTGGTCCAACTGTTGCGCGATATCCAGAAGTGTCCCTGTCCAATTCTGGTTTTGGGTCATTTATAATCATTGAAACGTTGTCGCAACCTAAGATAGTAGGAATAACGACGCCCTGTGTTTTACCAGTACCAGCAGGCGCCAACAACAATGCGGACAAGCAAGAATCCATTTTCAAAGGTTTGTCTTTGAAATATCCCAAAACCATCATAAAACCACCGAATAAACCTTCGTTGTTTTTGTGGTCTGCCTTCATTTTTTTGATGTCACCAACAGTTGCCTTGCGCGAAGATTTTTCATCAAATTTATCTTTGGAATGTGGGTTAAATTCGTCAGTCATTGTTGCGTCTGACAGCAGATAGTATGCAATAACTGGTAATAATGGCGTGATGCATGCAATATCAGGACGTAAAATACAGCGCACCAACCAGTCCGGAATCTGGGCCAAAACAGATACACCAAATGTGTTAAGCGCTTGTTGCAGGTAAATCCATATCCACTGTTTCGTTGCAGGGGACCAGCCGTATCGCCATATTTGTTCAACAGGAAATGCGCATGCGACCAAAAAAGCCGCGATTAACCATACTATAATAGTCCATCTGATTGACCAGAATTCGCGCGCCAAAGGTGTTTTTTCGTGTTCTTTATACGCATCAGATTTGAATATGCCGATGCCTTTGCCCTTGCCGGACATAGATAAAAAGTTGAATTTAACTGCCATAATGATATTATTATATCATAAAAAAGATATTTTATAAATCAGGAAATAATAAAAAATGAAAAATATTCCACGAATTTTTGTTGCAGATAATGTGGCGGCTAATACGGTTTTGCCCGCCCCGCGAGAGGTTGTACACTATCTGTCACGTGTAATGCGAACAGACACTTGTTTGGTTTTTGGTGGTGGGCGCGAATTTACTGCGGTTTTGTCCCCAGATTTGTCCTCGTTGATTATTGGACAGCAAACAGAACACACAGATCCTTCTAATGATATAACCTTGATGTTTGCGTCAATAAAAAGGACGGACGACTTGTTGAATATGGCGACTCAGATGGGGGTTGCATGTTTTCAGCCTGTTATAACACAGCGAACAAATGCAAATCATATAAATTGGACGCGTATGAATAAAATTGTTATTGAAAGTGCGGAACAATCTAATCGTAACAGTGTTCCAAAAATTTTGCCGCCGATAAAGTTTTCGGATGTTGATTTATCGACGGTTGTGTTTGCTGATGAACGTGCCGCATATGGTGGTACTGTTTCGGAAAATGTGGATAATGTAAAATATCTTATGATTGGGCCCGAAGGTGGTTTTTCAGAATCCGAATTCAGCGCGCTTGATTCTGCGGGTGCGCGTGGTATATCTTTGGGACGTACGATTTTACGTGCGGAATTAGCGGCTTCGATTGCGATTGCGCGGGTGGTGAAATAATGGGTATCAGACTGGCAAAATATTTATCGGATTCTTCTGTTGCGTCACGCAGATATGCCGAAGATTTAATTCGTGCAGGACGTATCTGTGTAAACGGTGTTGTTGTTGATACGCCTGTTTATTTTGTGGAAGAAGGTGATGTTGTTACATTGGACGGTAATGAAATTGCGCCACGTAACACAACGGATGTATATATGTTTCATAAGCCGATAAATACAATGACAACATTACGCGACCCAGATGGTCGTAAAACAATATATGATTGTTTGCCGGACAGTTTCAGAAATTTAAAATATGTCGGTCGTTTAGATTTTAAAACAACAGGACTGTTATTATTAACAAATGATGGTGATTTGGCGCGTCGTCTGACATTACCGTCGTCGCATATACCACGCACATATATTGCGACGGTTGATAGTATTGATTCTGTGGGAATTGCGCGTGCGCGTCGTGGCGTAACGGTTGATGGTATTCGTTATGCGCCAATGGATATTACGGTTTTAGATTCTTCAAATTTGCGTGTTACGATTTGCGAAGGAAAAAAGAACGAAGTTAGAATTGTTTTGCGTTCTTGTGGTTGTCCGGTTCGTAAATTGCACAGGGTTTCGTTTGGGGATATTTTACTGGGGGATTTGCCAGTTGGTAAAATTTGTAAGTTATCACAGAAAACAATTGACGCAATGTTAAAAAACTTCTAATATTCTATTATCAAGGAAGGGAGTTTTGTAATGAAAAAAACATCTGCTAAGAAGAATTCATCTGTAAAAAAAGGCGCAACTTTGCGTCCTGTGGCATCCAAACCAACAATTACACAACCTGCTAAAAAGGCGTGTTCTGGTGCATGGTCGGTGTCAATTTATATCTATTGGTTTATTATTTTGTTCTTTATTGCGGCGACGTTTTATATCTTGGGACGCAGTCACAATATGCAGTCAAACGTATCTGCGACACCAATCACAGAAGAGGTTTTATTACAAGCCGCAGATTATTATGAAACAGGCAAACAAAAATTGACGGTTGGTCAAGTTGACGAAGCAATCGCAGATTTGACTGCGGCGATTGATGGTGGTGCTGCGTCTGTTGATACATATATTTTGCGTGGCGAAGCGTATATGCAGTCGGGTAATTATCGTGAAGCGATGACAGATTTTAATGCCGCGTTGGCAAAGAATCCTGCAAACCCAGTTGCGTATTATGATCGCTATTTGTTGAATTCCAGATTGGAAGATTATAGCGCGGCATTGGCGGATATAAACAATGCGCTGGCCGCAAATACCAAGAACCCAAGTTCGATTTTGCAAATGCGTAATTTGTATGCAAAGCGTGGTAAATTAAATTTATGGTTAAAGAATTGGGAAGGTGCAGTTGCAGACTTTACAAATTCATTGGCGCGCCCAGATGGTATTGTTGATGCGACTGTTTATGCGGATCGTGCCGAAGCATATACTGCACTGGGCAAATATGCAGATGCGGTAAACGATTATACTTCTGCGGTGCGTGTTATTTCTGAACAGATTCAGGGCGCAACATCATCTGATGAACGCGAATCTTTGTCCAGCAGCGCAATGAGTTATTTTGAAAAATCTGCGGCATTGAATTTGAATTTGGGTAATATTGATGCTGCGCGTACAGATTTGGAATCTGCGTACACAATCGCAGTTGCGTTGAACGATACGGAAAGTGCGACGCGCTTGCAAGGATTGATTGCGGGTTTGGATCGTCCTGCGTCCGAAACAACTGTTGATGCAACAGTTTCGACGACAGCAGCGCAATAATGTGAATTATGTCTGTAAAACGCCCGATTGGGCGTTTTTTTTATGTTGTTTTTATTTGCAAAGTGTCAAATATGTTTTATAATTCCTTGGGCGAAGGCGAATTATTCTTTTGTGCGTCTGTATTCAGGATGCAGAAACGAATGATTTTTCTTCGCAATCATTAAATAACCTTTAAAATTATGGAGAAAACAAATGGTTTTTGGTTTATTCAAAAAAGAAGCAAAATTAAATAATCCTGTTGTTGTTGAAATTCCATATGGTGATACAACATTGCGTTTGGAAACAGGTCGTATGGCGAAACAGGCAAATGGTTCTGTTTTAGCAACAATGGGCGACACAATGGTTTTGGCAACTGTTTGCGCAGAAAAGTCCGCTGTCGAAGGTCAGGATTTCTTTCCTTTGACTGTTGATTATCAAGAAAAATTTGCGTCTGCTGGTCGTATTCCGGGGTCTCGCGATAGACGCGAAGGCAAGGCGTCAACCGCAGAAACATTGACGGCGCGTTTGATTGACCGTCCGATTCGTCCATTATTCCCAGAAACGTTCAAGAACAAAGTTCAGATTATTGCACAGGTGTTTTCATATGACAAAAAGAATCAGCCTGATATCTTGGCAATGATTGCGTCCAGTGCGGCATTGGCATTGTCTGGTGTTCCTTTCCAAGGACCAATTGGTGCGGCGCGTGTTGGCTATGCAGATGGTCAATATATCCTGAATCCATCTAAAAAAGCGGTCGAAGAATCTGAAATGGATTTGGTTGTTGCTGCAACAAAAGATGGTGTTTTGATGGTTGAATCTGAAATCGGGGAATTAGACGAAGCAACTGTATTGGGTGCGGTAAAATTTGGTTTTGATGCACAACAGGCAGTTATCGCCGCGATTAACGAATTGGCAGACAAGGCTGGCAAAGAACGCTGGGAAACACCAGAAAAAACAGCAGAACAAATCGCAATGGAATCAGATTTTGAACAGTTTGCAGGTCAAATCGAAGATGCGTTGCAAATCAAAGAAAAATTGGTTCGTTTGGAAACATTGGGTTCTATTCATACAGCGGCCAAGGCACGTATTGCAGAATTGTTCCCAGAAACAGAACGTGCAACATCAACATTGGAATCATGGGCAGATGAAGTTATTGAAAATCTGACTGCACGTATTATGCGTGGTAATATCTTGGCTGGCAAACCACGTATTGACGGTCGTGATAATAAAACGGTTCGTCCAATTGAAATTGAATTGGGTGTCTTGCCACGTGCACACGGTTCTGCGTTGTTCACACGCGGTGAAACACAGGCATTGGTATCGTTGACATTGGGTGGTGGCAAAGATGCATTACCAATTGAATCTTTGGATGGTGCCGAAGAACGCGACTTTATTTTGAACTATAACTTCCCAGGTTATTCTGTTGGTGAATGCAAAGGTTTGAAATCTCCTGGTCGCCGTGAAATTGGTCATGGTAACTTGGCGTGGCGCGCGGTTCATCCGATGGTACCATCACGCAGCGAATTTGATTATGTAATTCGTATTGTGTCCGACATATTGGAATCAAATGGTTCTTCGTCAATGGCGACAACGTGTGGCGCAACATTGGCAATGATGGACGGTGGTGTTCCAATGAAACGTCCGGTTGCAGGTATCGCAATGGGCTTAATCAAAGAAGGTGATGATTATGCAATTTTGACCGATATCTTGGGTGATGAAGATCACTTGGGCGATATGGATTTCAAGGTAACAGGTACAGACCAAGGTGTTACAGCATTGCAAATGGATATTAAAATTACATCTATCACATTTGAAAATATGGAACGCGCGTTGGCTCAGGCAAAAGATGGACGTATGCACATCTTGGGCAAGATTGATAAAGCAATCAAAAAGCCACGCAGCAACGTTTCTGAATACGCACCACAAAGTTATGCTATGAAAATCAACCCAGACAAGGTTCGTGATGTAATTGGCAAAGGTGGCAGTGTGATTCAGGCGTTGACACGTGAAACAAACACACAGATTGATTTGTCTGATGATGGTTCTATCAAAATTATGGCAGTATCCAAAGAAGATGCAGATGCGGCAATCGCACGTATCAAGGATATTGTTGCAGAACCAGAAGTTGGTCAGATTTACAAAGGTACAGTATCTGGTATGAAAGATTTCGGTTTGTTTGTAAAAATTATGAACGGCTTTGAAGCAATGGTTCATATTTCTGAAATCACTGGTGAACGTATCGCAAAAATCGAAGATACAAAAATCAAAGAAGGCGATACAGTTTATGTTCGTTTCTTGGGTGCCGACAAACGCGGTAAAACACGTATGTCTATGGTTGGAATTGACCAGAAAACTGGCGAAGAAATCAAGAAATAAGGTTGTAGAACATGAAGCCAGAACAGATGGCTTGGACAGATAAGCAATGGGCAACCCACTTGGGTTGCCTTGTCCAAGAAGTTCCAAAAATCAGGGCTTTTATAACAGAAAATTTCTTTCCTGCGATTGTGCAGGATAAAACAACAGGTGAATATAGTTTTGTTATGACAAAAATGCATGAAAGCATGTCTGGTACAAAACGTGTTGTGTCAATGATGTCTGATATGCAAAAGTTTTCAACATCAGAATCTGCGGCAACCCACGCAAATAATGAAATTATTCCTTTGTTGGAATTTAATAAGTTTTGGGCCCAGGCACTGGGGGTTCCAGAACGTGCATTGCAAATGTTACACATAAAGGAGAAATAAAATGGATATGGAAAGTTTAATGGCGCAGGCAGCAGAATTGCAGAACAAAGTTGCCACTGCCCAAGAACAATTGGCAAACACAAATGTCAAAGGTTTGTCTGCGGACGGTATGTGTATAATTGACATGACATGCAAATATGATATGACAAAAGTTGTAATTAATCCAAATGCATTGGCGTCTGGTGCAGATGCAATTGCGACGGCTGTGTTGTCTGCATATCAGGATGCGAAAACCAAGGCAGATAAAGTTATTGATGAAGTGATGTCGTCGGCAACTGCTGGGGTGTCATTGCCACAGTAATAAAAAAACCGCCAATCGGCGGTTTTTTTATATATAGTATCTATACCTTGAAAAGTAGAAAGTTATATTTTATACTGCGATTGATATGAGTATTTTAAACAGATATTTTTCGCGTCAACTAGTATCAATATTTGTAATGTTGTTGTTGATTCTGACGGGTCTGGCATGGATGATGCAGATTATGTCCATGATGAAACTGTTGTTAAAATATGGTATTGATTTTGGCGATTTTCTGGGCTTGACGTCATTAATGATACCGTTTATCGCATCAATAATAATTCCGTTTGTGTGTTTTATTTCTGTTGTGTTTGTTTATAATAAAATGATTTCTGATAACGAAGTTACGGTTATGGCTGCGTCTGGTTTATCACCATGGCAAATTGCGCGTCCTGCGTTAAAGTTCAGTGTTATTTTAATGTTGATAAATCTGTTTTTAAATTTGTGGGTTGTGCCATCTACACAGACCAAATTTTATGATATGCAATGGAATTTAAAATATGGTATGGCGCATATGAAATTGCAAGAGAGTTCTTTTACAGAAATTTCAGATGGTCTGGTTGTTTATGTTGACAAGGTTGCAGACCATGATCTTAGTCAGGTTATGTTGTCAGATATGCGCAACGCAGATTCGCCCAGTATGATTTTTGCAGAAAAAGGAAAGTTAGTGGCAACAGTACGTGGTTTGTCTTTGGTGATGACAAATGGCGCATTACATTCGTCGGGAAATCAAACGGTAATGGGGACTTTTGATACGTTTGATATGGATTTAAATGTTTCAGACAGTGGTGGTAATAGTTCTTTTCGTGTGCGTCGTATTCCGACAAAAGATTTGTTAAATATTGTCTTTGATGCCAAGACAAAAAAACAACATAAATTAATATTAACAGAATTAAGTAACAGATTTATCAGTCCTGTGATGAATATTGTTTTGGCATTGTTGTGTGCAACGATTTTATTGCGTTCCAGTTTATTGCGTCGTCGTACCAGTTTTGCGCCTGCGGTTGCAGTTGGCGCCATGGCGGGTGTTATGGCGTTATATATGTCTGGTTCGAATATGGTATCCAGTATGACTGATTTGGTGATATTATTTGGTTTTGTTTGTTTATTGTTTGTTGGTATATTTGTGGCATTGATAAGAAAATGAAAAATATAAAATGGGTCTTTTTGTTTTGTATGTTTTCTGGCGCAGCCTATGCGTTATCTGTTGATATAGAAGAGCCACGAACAATTATCGCGGATAAAATTGAATATGATATAAAATCAGAAACCGTAAAAACATCTGGTGATACAGAAATTACAAATCGGTCTGGACAGCGTATGACACTGGTTGATACCTATATATCGCAACAAGGAACCCAGTTGTCTGGTGATGATATTCAAATATGGTTGGGTCAACATGTTTATGTAAAATCGGACAATATTACACGTGAAGGTGATATTACTATTGCCAAAGATGCAGAATTTACGGCGTGTGCAAATTGTGACAGTTATGGTGATGCGTGGACTGTGTATTCCAAGAAAATAGTACACGATATGCAAACACGTATGTTGGAATTTTACAGTCCTGTATTGTATGCGTATAACTTACCAGTGTTTTGGTTTCCATATTATGAAATGCCAGATCCTGGTGTAAAATACAAGACAGGTTTTTTAATGCCTGATTTTGAATCTACGAATAAAATGGGTACACAGATAAATATTCCTTTTTATTGGTCGATATCTGACAGACATGATGTTACTGTAATTGCGTCTTATTTGACCCAAGAAAATCCATTATTTCAGTTGGAACATCGTCTGAATGCGGAATATTCTGAATATCGTACACGTGGTTCTTTTACGCACAATCGTGCTGGCAAAAATCGTTGGCATATATTCAATGACGACGTTATAGAATTGGGCGATTATGCGCGTGCAACAGTCTTTCTGGAACGCACATCTGACAAGACTTATTTACAGAAATATGGTTTTTATGATGATCAGCCGTATTTGGATTCTGGGGCGAAATTAGAATTATTTGGACAAAGCAGTTATGTTGTTGCAGATGCGCACATATTCCAAGAACTGCGTGATGCTTCTGGTATATATTCTGCACCTGCGGGTGATATTTTGCCAAACATACGTGCTGTTCATCAAACTGCACCATTATTTGGTGAAACATATGCAAATTTTGTTGCGGATATTTTGGGGATTTCTGGTGATGGAACTGCGTCTCAGCGTGTGATCGGAGAAGCCCGCCTGACCACACCATGGACATTGTGGGGTGGTAACAGATTAACAGCCAGTGTTTCTGCGCGTTATGATTTATACCACTTTGACAATACGGAAATGATAAACACGCAAACATATTCTGGATTAAAGAATCGTTTTCTGCCCAGTGCATATCTGGAATGGGGGCTGCCATTATTCAAGCCAACTGATACATGGACACAGGTTATTGAACCGCGTGCCAGAATAACATTTATGCGTCATATCCAAGACCAAGAATTGGCATTTAATAATGATTCTGCGGGCAGTATCTTAACAGACAGCACATTATTTTCAGACAATCGTTTTTCTGGTTATGATTTGTGGGAAAATGGAACATATTCTGATTATGGTGTGCGTTGGTCTGCATTTCACGAAGATGGTGATACATTTGAATTTTTCTTTGGGCAATCTTATGATTTTACAGACAGGCCATCGATTGATTTAAACAGTGGTTTTCATAATGGCTCGTCAGATTATGTTGGTCGTATCAGTTATAATAATATGAAATGGTTTGGTGTATCTTCACGTTTTCGTTTGGATAATCGGGACTTTGCATTGCGTCACATGGAATCGACTGTAAATATTGGCACTGCGCGTAATTTCTTTAATATTGGTCATATTTGGTCTCAGAATTTAACACCTGATTTTATAAGTTATGACGATATTAACGAAGCGGTTATTGGTGCAGGTGTTCAATTAACAGACAGATTATCTGCACGTTGGAATGCGATATATAATATGACATATGGTGAATTTCAGCGACATAGTGGTGGTCTGTTTTATTCTCATCCTTGTTATTATTTATCTGTTGAATATCGTCGTGATAATGCGGTCAAAGAAGATTATGTTGGAACAACAACTTTTCAATTCAGATTTGGTATGGCAATCGAAGGACAAAAATATTAAAGAAAAAAAAGGACAAGGAACAATGAATTTGCTGAAAGTCTTAGGTGTTTGTGCAAGTGTGTTTTTTTCTGTGCCTGCGTTTTGTGCCAGTATTGTTGCGTCAATAAACGGCACGCCAATAACAGACACAGATGTTACGCTGCGGACCAAGTTAATGGCGCGTCAGGGACAGGTATCTACTGATAACCGTCGTGTTGCATTGCAAAACATTATTGACGATAATATCAAGATTGCATATGCAAATAATTTTAATGCAGTGCCAGACGATAAAACTGTCGAAGCAGAATTAAAGAAACTGAATCTGGGCGAAGATATCTCTGCCAGTGAATTAGAAATGGCGCGTTCTGCGTTGCGTGCAGAAATTGCGTGGCAAATAATTGTTGCGCGTACTGTTTTGCCAACTGTTGATGTGTCTGCCGAAGATATTAATTCCGAGAAAGCAGATTTAGCACGCGAACATGGTTTGCCAGTCGAAGTAACAATGATACGTTTAATGGACGTTCCTGCGGAAATAGTATCGCAGTTAACAAAACCAAAATCATGTGATGGTGCGATTGAAATGGCAGAATCATATGGTGGCAGTCCTCATAAATTTACAGTGATGCAATATGATTTGTCGCCTCAGGTTCGTGAACAGATTGCATCTTTGCCAGAATTAACTTGGTCTCCGGCCAAAGATGGTACTGTTCTGTTGATTTGCAGTACTCGAAAAACAGATGAATATAAAAATCTGGATACTATAATCAAACAAAACGCAATGTATAAACAAGCAATGTTCTTGGCGGACCAGCAGTTAAAACACCTGCGTCGCAAAGCAGTCATTGTTATAAACGACGATAGATATAAATTATGAAAAAGATTTTATTTAACTTAACGGATTCAGAACTGGAACAGTTTATAATTGAATTGGGACAGCCTAAGTTTCGCGCAAAACAAATTCGCCAATGGTTGGACCGTGGCGCACCAGATTTTGCATCTATGAAAAATATCCCAGAAAACTTGCGTGCGCAATTAAATTTGGTTGCGCATACGTTGCCTGTTCGTATTGTAAAAAAATTGGAATCATCAGATGGTGAAACAACCAAGTTTTTATTAGAATTGCAAGATGGTGAACAAATAGAAAGTGTTTTAATGCGCACAACATATGGCAACAGTGTTTGTGTCAGTTCCCAGGCAGGCTGTGCGATGGGGTGCAAGTTTTGCGCCAGTACATTGTTGGGGCTGAAACGTAATCTGACAGCAAATGAAATATTTTCCCAGATTTTGGTCGCACAGTGGGAATTGCGTCATGATAATTTTTCTGAATGTCCAATTCGCCCAAATGGTGATGCAAACAATAATGATGTTTCCCATATTGTTATTATGGGCACGGGCGAGCCTTTGCAAAACACGGAAAATGTAATTAATTTTATAGAACGTGCTAATTCTCATATGGGGATTGGTTGGCGCAGAATAACGGTTTCTACGTGCGGTATTGTTGATGGTATTAACAGATTAATAGATTGGGGACGTCCAATCAATTTAGCAATATCTTTGCATGCACCAAATGACGAATTGCGCAGTCAAATAATGCCGATAAATAACAAATATAAAATCAGTCAGGTTATGGACGCTGCGTGGCGTTTTACAGATTTGCATAATCGCCAGTTGATGATAGAATATATTTTGTTGGGGCGCAAAGATGAAAACGGGGAAACAGTTTTATATAATGCAACCCCAGAATATGCAGACCAGTTATCAGAACTGTTGCGTGGTAAAAATTGTATGGTAAATTTAATTCCATGGAACGCTGTGGATGAACGTGCGTTTGCATCTCCATCTGGTAATGCGGTACATCGGTTCCAAGATGCGCTGATAAAAAATGGTATTCATACACGAATTCGTCGTGAACGCGGTACAGACATTGGTTCTGCGTGTGGGCAGTTGCGTTTAAATAATGCAAAAAATAAATAAAAAGGGAAAGTTATGCAATTAAAACATATAACATGTTCAGATCCGCGCGAATCTATTGTGCTAAGCGATATGATTTGTGTCTTGAGTTTATCACCGTTGGTAGAGGTTGGAATGCAGGCCAGTTCTGGACCAATGTCATCAGGCAATCCCAGAAACGAATGGTTTAATGAATTATTGAAACGTGTTACGGCCCGTGATAAACAAATGAATATTGCAATGCACGTTAATTATGATTGGTGCGATGCAATGTGTTCGGGTGCGGCATTACCGCCAGAGATAAAAAAATGGATGAAGACACCTAATTTTAACGGTACGGGGCCTGCGATTCGTCGTTGGCAATTAAATATCGGTGATGGAACAAGTAATTTCAATCCGGACGCTGTTGCAAGGTTGATAAAAGATAATCCGACACATGAATTTATATTTCCATATAATACCAAGATTGCAGATAAGATTCATGCGTTACATAATACAGGCGCAAAATTTTCTTTGTTGTATGATGCTTCGTATGGTGCGGGTATTGCGCCAGATGAATGGTATCCACCTGTATATGAATCGCATCCGATGGGATATGCGGGCGGTCTGTCGGCAGACAATGTTACAGCACAGTTAAATAAAATATCTGCGGTACTGCCACAAAATTACCAAACATGGATTGATGCCGAAGGTAGATTAATGAAATGGCTTACCCGCAACTGGGATGTTAATGCGGTGATGTGCTATATCAAACATGCGCTGGAATTTAATCGGCAGCAGAATATACGTTAAAAAAACCGGCATTTGCCGGTTTTTTCTTATGGTCTGGGACCACGCATTGGATTCATGCTTGTTTTTTGTTCGGTCTTTAATCCTGTTTTACCAACAATGATTTTGTCACCCAGTTTTAATTCATCGGATATAATTTCTGTTTCTGTTGCTGTTGATAAACCCTTGCTGAACGGAATAATTACAACTTCGCCGTCGCGCAACAAAACCAGATGAGATGCAGGTGTTGCACCGTTTGCGTCTTCCAGAATATTTTTAAAACTGCGAACCAAAAATGCAGAGTTTGTTGCCTTCCATACATTATCACGTTCTGAAATGATGATTGTAACGAATGCTGTCATTCCTGGCATTAAACGCAAATCAGAATTATCTACGTCAATCACGACGGTATATACCACAACATTAGAAGTTGTCGTCGGAGATAATCTGATTTGACGCACGATTCCTTGAAAAGTTTCTGTTGGGTATGCGTCAACTGAAAAAGTTACATTTTGTCCTTCTTTGATGACGCCGATATCTGCTTCGGATACAGCGGTTTCAATTTGCATTTTTGTTAAATCTTCTGCGATTTCAAACAAGTCAGGTGTTTGAAAAGATGCCGCAACCGTTTGTCCAATATCTACTTTTCTGGAAATGACTGTCCCATCCACAGGCGAAGAAATTGTTGCGTATCCCAGATTTGTAACTGCGCGATCATATTGTGATTGCATGCGTTTAACAGATTGTTCTGCTTGTTCGTATGCGGTCAAAGATTGTTCCATTTCTGCGCGTGCAATCATATCGCCTTCGAACAGCATTTTGTTTCGTTCATATTCGTTTTTTGCAAAGTTTCTTTGTGATGTTGCGCTGTCCAATGCGGCCTTTGCTTCGTCAACGGATGCCTGTAACACAGATGGTTCAATCGTTAATAAAATATCGCCTTTTTTTACTTTGGTATTAAAGTCCACATATAAATTGTCGATTGTTCCAGATACTTGTGAACCGACGTTAACGGTATTTACAGGTCTTATTTCGCCGGTTGCGCTGACAACGTGACGCAGGTCTCCTCTGGAAATATTAATGGTGATAAATTCGTGTTTGTCTGTTTTTTTTGTACCCCAGAACAAGAATCCCCCACCAACAATTGCTGCGATTAATATAATCCACCATTTTTTACGCCATATAAAGTGTCCAATACGTGAAATCACAGATTTTTTCTGCGGTGTATTTTGTGTTGTAACAGTTTTTATGTTTTTGTTTTTCTGTCCAGACATTATTTATCTTCCCCCTCTAATTCTGCTTTGATTTCACCGACTGCCAATGCAACAGCTGCACGTTTTGTGTATAAATCGTATTTTGCGGCATTATTTTGTTTTTCTGCCGACACCAGTTCCGATTGTGCGGTCTGCCAATCCAACATGGTTGCACGTCCAACCTTGTACATACCTGCGGTAACGCGTTCGCTTTCTGTTGCGGATTTTAACAGTGTTTCTGTTTGTTTGACCAATGTCTGTGCAGTTTTATAATTTTGATACGCCGAGAAAATATCCAGTGACGCATTATCTTGTGTAACGCGTTCTTGTTCTTGGGCGCGTTCATAGTTTGCCTGTGCGGCACGTGCGTTATACAGATTTGCGAAACCTGCGAACAATGGCATAGAAGCGCGAATTCCGATACTGCCGCTGATATTGTCTGAACCTGCGCCATAAGTTTCTGTTGGTGTATCGTTCCAAGACACAGAACCGGACGCAGATATTGTTGGCAGGTTGCTTAAAAAAGTGCTGTTACGACGGTGCCATGCGGCGTCTTTGTTTGCGGTTGCGCGTAACAAGTCTGGTCTGGTCTTTTGTGCCTGTTCAAATAATTCTTCCAGTGATTTTGTTTCAGCGGATGCGCCAATTTCAGATGGTAAATCTGCGATACTGATATTTTGGTTTGCTGGGAACGACAGTTTGGTCAGCAATGTTCCCTTGGCGATTTCACGATTATTTTTTGCGCGTTCCAAATCTAAATCGCGACTGGCCAATGTTGTGTCTGCTTTCAGAACATCAGCCTTGGCGACAGCGCCTGCTTTGAATTTTTTTTGTGCGGTATCGCGTGCAGTTTTTGCAACATCGCGCAGCATTTTTGCCGACTTGACATCTGCATCTGCGTTCAGCAAAGTGTAATAAGAACCGATAATTCCGTATATATAATTTTGCACACTTTCGTCATAATCAAAACCAGATGCGCGCCATGCTGCCGCTGCTTGATTTAAATCCGCCAATCGTTTTCCAAAGTCAAATATTAAATAAGATGCCGACAAAGATGCGCCATATGACCAATCGCCCCATTGTTCATTTCTGTACGGCAGATTTGCATTTGCGCCAACATTAAGGCTGGGTAAATAATCTGCATAACCTGCGTTTTTGGACAGTCTTGCTGCTTCGTACGACAGATACGCTGAAGCGGTCTGTGGATTTCTGCACAAACCCAATTCGATAACTTCTTGTAAATTTAATTCTGTACCAGGTACATCTGTTCTGGTCATACAGTTTTCGATTGCAGCCCAGGCGTTCAGTGGCATTGCGCATAATAATGTCAGTATAATTTTTCTCATAAAATTCTCTCTCGTGTATAATTTATTTATAATAATACTATTTTTATGTTGAAATACAATTATTTTTTGCGTAATATAGGCCTGCTGTTTAGGGCCTGGTGGCAGAGTGGTTATGCAGAGGACTGCAAATCCTTGGATGCCGGTTCGATTCCGACCCAGGCCTCCACCTATAAAACACCCGATTGTTCGGGTGTTTTTTATTTGCGGGCATGCTGTTATTTTAGTAAGATGTTTTTCATGATAAACACACTGACACTGACGAATTTCAGAAATCATAAAATGGGGCGCGTTGTTACAAATGGTATGCGCAACGTCATAATTACTGGCCCCAATGGTGCCGGCAAAACCGCAATTATCGAAGCGGTGTCTATGTTGTCTGGTGAACGCGGTATGCGTGGTGCATCTATGTCTGATATTGCGTGTTTTTCTGGGGATGGTGGTTTTTGTGTTCATGCGAATTTATCTGATGACACAGAAATATCTGTAAACTTTTCTGCGGGCGATATTAATCGTCGTGCCAGAATAGATGGGGACGCGGCATCATTGTCGGACTTGTCGCGACATATGCGTGTCATTTGGTTAACCCCACGTGAAGACCGTCTGTTTGTGGACAGTGTGTCCGAGCGTCGTGCGTTTTTTGACAGATTGGCATCCAGTTTTGATTCTGCGCACGCTGGGCGTACGGCGCGTCTGTCTAAATTATTAAGTGAACGTGCCTGTGCGTTAAAGGCGTCTGCTGATTCTTATTGGTTGGACGCATTGGATTCCCAGATTGCTGGTACCGCTGTTGCGGTTGCTGCGGCCAGAATTCAGTACGCGGGCGAATTAAATTATTTTTTGGCACGCTGTGCGGTTTCTGTATCGGGGTATATTGAACAGATGTTAATAAATGGTATGTCTGCTGGCGATGTTGAACGTGCTTATATTAATTATCTGCGTGCGAATCGGGGATTGGTTGGTGATAAAATGGTTATTGACGGTCCACATAAATCAGATTTTGGTGTTTTTAATCAAGAACTGGGTTTGCCCGTACATTTAACCAGTACAGGTCAGCAAAAAACGATATTGATTGACTTGATATTGGCGCATGCAAAATTGATACACACCAAGACATCGCACGATTGTGTGATTTTATTGGACGAAGCGGTTGCTCATTTGGACAGTTTTGCGCGTTCTGCATTATTTACAGCGTTGGGTGATACTAATGCTCAGGTTTGGGCGACTGGTCTGGACAAGGAAAATTTTAAAGATATATCAAACGCAGTATTTGTTACTTGCCTTGATGGTCAAATAAGTAATATAGTATGCACGGGGTAAAAGATATGGCACGTATAGATTATCAAACATTACTAGACAATGCATTAAAGTCTGTTGTCAAAGACGCATTGATTCATGCCCAGTTTAATGGTCTGGGTGATGGGACGCACTTTTTTATCACATTTCGTACGCGTGATGCAGGGGTTGTTTTGCCTGATTTCTTGCGCATACGTTATCCGGATATTATGACGATTGTGTTGCAGTATTCATATAACAATTTGCATGTATCTGACAAAGAATTTGGTGTACAGTTAACATTTGATGGACGTCCATTTTTTATACGCGTACCATTTTCAGCCTTGGTTGAATTCAAGGACCCATCTGTTGACTTTATGTTATCATTTCAACCGAAATCTCAACCCGCATCGGCTGATAATGATATGGAATTACCATTGGAAGAACGCCCAGACACCGTCCCAGATCCCGGGCGCGTTGTATCACTGGATGAATTCAGAAAGAACAGAAAATAACCATAAATCCCCCAAACGGGGGATTTTTCAGATGTGTGGTAAAACATAAAGTTGGATATAAAAAATCCCCCAAATGGGGGATTTTTTTGTTTTTAGTTCTTTCTTGGGAACCGTACCGCTGCCTGTGCAGCTGCCAAACGTGCGATTGGCACGCGGAATGGTGAACAAGATACAGAATTGAATCCAACCTGATGGAAGAATG
>JAZQRR010000028.1:0-23475 GCA_045629645.1 Candidatus Enterousia sp.
CGCCTGTGGAAAGACCGCTTTAATGTATGCAGAAAACACAGAACAAACAAAAGTTCTTATTAAAGCTGGGGCGGACGTTAATGCAAGGCACGCCTGTGGAAAAACCGTTTTGATGTATGCAAAAAACGCAGAACAAACAAAAGTTCTTATCGATGCCGGGGCTGATGTAAATGCAAAAGACGATGATGGCAGGACAGCATTGACATATGCCAGTATACCAGAACAAAAAGAATCGTTATCGAACGAGATGAAAAAGTTTTGCACAGAAACAAAGGCAACTTTTGCGCAAAAACCAGAAAACACATTAATAAAATCAATAATAATGAAATTTCCGCAAAAAACGCGCTAAGCCGTGATAAAAAAGGAATTATTATGAACGATCTGAACCAAAAATTGATAAAGGCAAAATCTGCAATCGAGACCGCCCGTCTGCTTGCCGCGGGGGCAGATGCAAACACAAAGGATGAATATAATATGACAGCTTTGATGTATGCCGAGACCCCGGAACAAACAAAGATTCTTATTGATGCCGGGGCTGATGTCAATACAAGGGATTGTTGTGGCACTACCGCATTAATGTATGCAAAAACCCCGGAACAGACAAAAGTACTTATTGATGCAGGGGCTGATGTCAACGCAAAAGACATATTAAACAAAACTGCTTTGATGTATGCCAAAACACCAGAACAAACAAAAGTACTTATCGATGCCAGGGCTGACGTCAATGCAAGGGACGACTATGGTAAAACCGCTTTGATATATGCTGAGACCCCAGAACAAACAAAAGTACTTATCGATGCCAGGGCTGACGTCAATGCAAGAGACCGTTTTGGCGGTACCGCATTAATGTACGCTAAAACCCCAGAACAGACAAAAGTACTTATTGATGCAAGGGCAGATGTCAACGCGAAAAACAATAACGGCTGGACAGCATTGATGTATGCTGAAACCCCAGAACAAACAAAAGTACTTATCAAAGCCGGGGCTGATGTGAACGCAAAAAGCAATTATTTCACCACGGCATTAATAAATGCAAAAACCCCAGAACAAACAAAAGCACTTATCGATGCCGGCGCTGATGTGAACGCAAGGGACAGTTTTGGCAAAAATGCCTTTATATACGCCAAGACGGTGAAACAAAAAGAATTTTTATTGGATGCGGCGGAAAAAGTTCACACAGAGACAAAGGTAACTTTGGCGCAAAAAACAGAAAACACATTAAAATCAATAGCAATGAAAAATTCGCAAAAATCACATTAAATCGTGATAAAACAACACCGTAAAAAACGGTGTTGTTTTTTTGAAGCATAAAATTGATACACGTTATTTGATAACTGCGCCCTTTATCAGGTTCAGGTCTTCTTTGATATCATCTATTTTTATTTGAATTCGCGCAATGCCGGTTTCCAGTATTGTGGTACGATTTTCCAGTGATGTTATGCGCGCATCCACACGTGTAAGTTCCGCAACCGAAAAATCTTGGCGGGCAACCCAATAGATTAACCCGCCAATAAAAACAATCAAAAACCAGCTGTCGTGCAAAAACGCCAAGATGTTTTGCACTGCGTTTTTGTCGTTTGTCATTTCTTGTCCCCCCGTCCGCGCAATATCATATTTTCAATCTGGCGCACCAAGAAACGTTGCGCTTCTAGAAAACGCAATTCTGATTCAGACGCGTTTGGCCCCAAAACACGTTCCGTTGTTATATGGTGTAAATATGATAATACTTGTTCGCCATACAGACCTGAAAACGTACGCGCAAATGCAATTTCTGTATCTGTCATTATATCCCCCCAAGAATAGAATCTGTCTGTGTCATTTGTGCAATTGGTGCAATATATTTTAATTCTGCGTCACTGTTTAAACGAATTGGTTCAATCAGGCCACGTGATGACAATATCTGTAATCCCCTGTCGCACAAAGGTCTGATAAATTCATGCAACAGACGACCATACGTCGCACCCAATATGCGCATCATATCTGCATTGCGTGCAACGATTTCTGTGGCCGTCATTTCTTTTTCACTTAACATACCCAAACGGTCCGCCAGTAATGTATGTCTGATTCTGTCGCGCAAATCTTTTAATACTATTTGCGATACATCAAAATCAGCACCACAAGATAGCGGTGTTAAACCAGATGAGCCTACTGCCTTGGGAATTATTGCCCCAGGTGTCAAATTTATGTTATGCAAGTTTATAACACCGTCATCGTCTGCCTGCCAGATACCCGATACCGCAATTGTTGCATTTTTTAAAACCAACTCTACAACCTTGTTCACCGTTTTTATATCAGGCAATGCACGCAGTACCGGACTGCGTCCGTATAATTCTCCACTGGCAACAGACCAACGAAAAACAATATAAGGATTCGTTTCAAATGTACCACGAGATACAATATTGTTTTCAATATCGCCACCAACATCCAGCCATGCAACAAAATCTGTTCCAACCAGACTTTGTACCAGTTTTAATTGTGTTTCTGAATCACGCTGGATTGTATCTCGTAATGATGCAGGCGGTGTCCAAGTTGGATACTTTTCCATAACTTCGCGCGCAGTCATTGATGTTGTATGAAATACCGCGTTTGGCAAAATCGCAATATCTGACATTGGTATCGCACTGAAATTAAACGCAGAAGACGCACCAACAGGATTCTGCCCCATAAACAAACACGCCGTACCCAAAACAACTAAATCCATATAACACTGATGTATCGTGGTATAAAAATTAGAATCATTTAAATGGGCACGCAATACACGTGTCGCATATTCTGCATCTGGGGACAAATCACTTTCTGGGACCAACTGTAACCACAAAGATTCAGGCGGTGTCAACAATGTATAAATAGACGCTGCCAAATTATCCGCCGCATCAGACGCAGTCGCATCAAACATTGTCGCAACGTCTTCGTCATCTGTCGGCATCGTATAACGACGCGCACTGTCCCAACGACTTGTCCACGGCGCACGATTTTCCATTGCACGTTTATATAATTGTTGCAAGTTGTTTTGCATATTTTATCCTTTTTTTATAATGTTAAATTGTAAATTTAGTGTTCGCAGATATTGGCTTGATTACACATCCACTGGGGCGGACAGGTGTTGGTGTTTGCGCAATCGCACCTGCAACAGCATCTAATCCGTCATCGTGTGTATTAACAGCAACTGGCGACCACCCCAACATCTCGGCCAATAAAGGCGTTTGTTTAATTCGAATATGCGCATGCAGTCGTCCTGTTGTTAAAACAGGTTCAATCGCACCCAGAATTCGTTCTGATTTTGCACGATTATTAGAAATGCGATTTATGTGTAATCTGACACCCCGACGCAGCGCACAGTCACGTAAAATCTCGGGCAGACCACCGCCAATACCATTTGTTTCTATTGTTATGACTGATAAGTTCCTGAGAAGCATAAAATCCAGTACTTTATCGCACTGACTGGACAGCGGATATTGTTCTGTATCAGAAACAGTCAGATATAAAATATCATGCACAAACATATGACGTGTTTTGTCATCACGGTATAATAAAACGCACGCACTGCCATCACGACGACTTCGCCCCGTCGAAGGATCCCAATATAACGTGCAACCCGTAACGGTATTATCTCCTAATCTGGCGTTCCGAGGTTCGAATTCACAATCATAAAACAACAGCCCCCCAGGATCCAGACGTACACGCTGGGGCGGAACAAAATCTAACATCATTTGCGCCGAAAAATGACGCGCACCAACAATTGTTTTCATCTCGTCTATTTTTTCCGACGGAAACATTTCAGGCCACGCCGGATTTCCATCGGAATCAACGATTGGAATCTTTAATATTTTATATCCTGATAAAAAAGGCGTTGAAAAAGCATTTTTTTCATATACTATTGAACCAAAGAAGGAATTAGACATGGATTTTACCCCCAAAACTTTGCCAACCAATCTAGAAGCAGAACAAGCCGTCTTGGCTGCGGTATTAATGAACAATCGTGCGTTAGAACGCGTGTCTGAATTCTTGAAATCTGAACACTTTTCGCACCCCGCACACCAAGAAATATACAAACTGGCCGAAAGACAATTTGCTGCGGGTATTCCATTTGATATTATTACCGCAAAAAACTATCTGGACCAACAAGGCGTCTTGGAATCCGTTGGCGGTGTTGATTACCTGACCCAGTTGTCCAGCGCAGGCGCAACAGTGGTGAACGTAGATCAATACGGCAAAATCGTTTACGAACACGCATTACGTCGCGATTTAATTGCACTGGGGCAAGATATTACAGACAAAGCATTTATAGAAGACTTGGACAATCCTGTTGCACGCCAAATAGAATTAGCAGAACAAAAGTTATTCGATATGGCAACAGCCGGATCTTCTGAACGCGATGTAACGTCCATTTCTACGGCATTACAGGCCGCATTAAGCGAAGCTGAAATTGCATACAAGGCAGACGGACAATTATCAGGTCTGACAACCGGATTAAATGTATTAGACAAGTCTATTAGTGGACTGCATCATTCTGACTTAATTATTATCGCAGGACGTCCTGCGATGGGAAAAACAACACTGGCAATGAACATCGCTTTTAATGCAGCAAACGCCATTGCGTATGGACGCGCAAATAAAAATTACAAAGGCGCTGTTGTATTTTTCAGTCTTGAAATGTCGGCGTCGCAGCTGGCGGCACGTGTGCTGTCTTCGCAATCAAAGATTCCTGCGTCTGCAATGCGCGAAGGAACATTGACAGATGAAGACTTTCTGAAAATGTCTCAATATTCCGCAGCAATCGGAAAGGTTCCATTATTTATTGACGACACACCAGGGATGTCTGTACCAATGATGCGAACACGCGCACGACGATTGGCGCGTCAACATGGCGGAATCGCACTGATTGTGATTGACTATTTACAGCTGATGACTTCGCCTGGGGGCAAACGCAGCGACAACCGCGTGCAAGAAATTTCTGAAATCACACGTGGACTGAAAATGCTGGCCAAAGAACTGGACGTACCTGTTATCGCACTGTCACAGTTGTCGCGCAGTGTCGAAGCACGCGATGATAAAAGACCACAGTTGGCAGACTTGCGCGAATCCGGTTCCATTGAACAAGACGCTGACATCGTTATGTTCACATATCGTGAAGAATACTATCTGCAAAACCGCGACCCATCAGAAAGATTGTCAAACACAACCAATAATTCAATGGTTGAAACATGGCAAAAACGTCTGGAACGCGCACGCGGCAAGGCAGATATTATTATCGGAAAAAACCGCCATGGACGCCCAGAAACAGTTCGAACCGCATTCTTTGGCGATTACAGTTTGTTCGATAATCTGGAAGAATTTCAGGCCCCTGGCGAAAATGAATTCGCACAACCAGTGTCTAATTTACCAGAACCAAATAATGACGATATGCCAACCGCAATTGACCCTGATGCAATTCCTGATGATATGCCTTTGTAAGTAAAATTATTTGCTTGCACTGATGTCAAAAAATGATTATTATTTTGTCAAGTAGTATGTAATCTAGGGGTTTGACATGGCTCAAGAAGAAATAATTTTTCCAAATAATATCAGAAACATTCGTTTAGCAAATGGTATGAAGATGACCGAATTGGCACGCCAAACAGGCTTGTCTTTGTCAGCGGTATCAAAAATCGAAAAAGGTGTACGACGCCTGAACCAGAAACAGTTGTTAAACATATGTAATATTCTGGGCTGTAAATTGTCAGACATCTTTATCAAGGAATCTGATGACGTTGCAGACAAATGGCAACAAGAAATTCAACGCCGTATGACAGACAATGAAGATAATGGTCTGAAAATATTTGGCAGCGGATTACGTAAAATTCGCCAAATCTCAGGCAAAACTATCGCACAGGCTGCCAAAGACGCAGGTATGACACTGTCTGTATATCATAAAATAGAAGTTGGCCAACGTGAAATCTATAAAAACGAAATTGAACCATTGGCGACATCATTTGCAATGAATATTGAAGATATGTTTGCAAAAATCGCCGAACTGTACAAGGCAGGCGAATTAAACAAGCATATCAACAAAGTAAAAGAACGCGTAAAGTCCGTTTTGATTCCTGCAAATCCTGTATCCGGTATCGATATGCACGGGTGTGTTTATGGTGCAAAATTATATGATAGTGCACGTAATAAACTGGTGCCTGTATTTGGCACACCAAACGGCAAACATCTTGCTTTTAAAAAGACAGATAAAACCATGATTGTGGCACCTATGTCTTTGGAAGGCTGCAAGAATGTTTATGCTGTTGTACCAAACACAAAACGTTTGGGCGGTATTTTACCTGAAAAATCATACGTGTTCGCAGATGCAACAATAAATGCAAAACCTGGTGATATGGCCGTATGTATCAATGCAGAATTTGATAAAATCGCCCCAGAATCAGAAGTCGAAGCTGATATCGTTGTCGTAAAACAAGATTCCAAGGGCAATGTATATGGACACTTGACCACACCAGAAGAAAAAGTAACAGGTCAGACAATGCACAAGGTTGTTATGATTGTTATGGAATAACCATACATAATCAGGAGAGAGGATAACAAACCATGAAAGCAAAGATACGCGCCACAGCACAAAAATTGCTGAATTTGTATCGTCAGGAACACGCAATCATTGGCGGTTGGTCCGTCGTAAATAAAGTATTAATCGACGAAGCCGACGAAAACGTAATTGCTGAATTACGTGAATTGCCAACCGGAAAAACACTGATAAAACATATTGAAAATCTGCGTAGTGGCAAGACCCCTATGGATTCTATTGAGCGCGAATTGTTACCATACGGTGGTATGATGTCCGAAATGGCGTATGCTGTGGCGTTGACCAGCGCACAATGGCAAGAATTAGAAAACGCAATTAATTCTTTTATACCTAATCAACAAGGATTGCAAGAATTCTTGTCTTTGGACGTCGTACGCAGCTTTGGCGATCAATGGAAAAATACTATCAAGGCCGCGTTATACGAAAAGAAAAATTTGCAAGACAAATGGCAACTTATTGAAAAAACGTACAACGCGTACAGATTGTGGAATGCCGCAAATGAAATTGTGGACACACCTTTGTCTGACCGCAAACGCGCAGAAGTACAGGCAGATATGCCAGAATATGAAACATACTTACCAATGTTTGGCGAAACAGGTACAGAACTGCTGGAAAAACTGCGCAATGCAATCAGTACTATGTAACGCGATATATTGTATCATGCGTATGTGGGGTACCTATGTATATCATGGTGCCACATGGCGATAAAATAAAATCCAATTCCCGTAATCTTTCACGTAACATATCTCGTTTTTGTGATGTGTTGGATGTGTTTGGAACTTCTACGTCATCGCAAATTATTAAATCTGCGCGCATACCTGTTATATTTCCATGAATTCCCTGACAAACAACTGATGGTTCACGAATACCAACAGGACGATTTATTGTTATTCGCCCTGTTGCCCACTCCTTTTTATTCTGGGGTATCATATCAACACATAATGGATGATTTTCCAATATATGCCGAATATGCGAAACCATACGACTGGCCAGATTAGTTTCTGCCGACAATATTAATATACGCGTTTCAGGTTTAAGATACAAAACACACGCAGCAAAAATCCCCAAAACAGTCGATTTACCAGAATGACGAAACGCCATTAACAATCCGCGATGCGGTATGTTGCACCAAACATCAACCAAAAAATCCAACATCAAACGATGATGAGACGGCGTTTCAAAACCCAACAAATGATTCCATGTGTCCAGAAACCTATAAAATTCCATAGTCATCATTGTTTTCATTTGGTGCAGCTTCTGTTATCAGCCCATAATCATTTATTAATTTAGGCAATGCATTATCTAATACACTTAATAAATTACGATATAAACCTAAAACCGCCCCACCAGATAATTTGTCTTCTATTACACGCATTGTGTAATCTATCAAAGACTTTATATCATCGTGCCGATTATTCCATTCAGACAAATCAATATCGATTGCACGTAAATCTTGAAATGCAGCCAATAAAAAATTAAAGTCCGAATTTAAATCTTCGGGATCAATTTGTTTTGTCGGTTGATAATCTATTATACGTGACAAAGATATTTGTCTGAAAATATCCAGCTTGCTGCCCTGGGGCAGTGGCACATCAAACACAATACGACCCCCAGAAAAATCTTCATTTGGTAACACTGTGTAATTTTGATTCTGACTATTAACAACATCATTTATTGCGATTTTAATATCTGCGGCCTGAAAAAAAGGAAACGCAAAATCGAATTCGGTATTAACACCATCGCTGATATAAGAAATTTTATACATTTGTCCCCCAAGTATTAATCAACCAACAATATCATCAAACTTGGACAACCACTTTGTTAATAAATTAGGTTTCGAAGTCTTGATGCTTTTTAATTTTGCCAGATTGTTTTTACGTTTTTCTGCATATGGTTGCGCCGTTTCCGAACGCAAGCGTTTTAAAACCGCGCCTTCGGTAACACCAGAACTGGACATCCCAGACGCGCCATATTTTGCACGTTGTGCTGATAAAACCTTTTTTATCAAATTTGTTTTTTCCGCATCATCTTGGGCCATCTGTTCCAAGATTTCTTTGCGTTGTGTTTTTTCTGATTTCTTAGCTTTATTATAATCTATGATATCTGTTACATCTGATACAATTTGTCCCATCTTTTATCCTTTTATTATTTTGTTGTTTATACAGAATACCAACCATGAACAGTAACTGACAAAACCGTCAATGGATACGCAGCGTTTGCTTCTAGTGTCCATAACGAAGATACAGTATCTGTTGTTGTCCCTAATAAACTTACAGACACATCACCACTGTATCCCGATGACTGCGAAGCATAAACCTTGTTCGGCAGTGCAATATTATGCTGATTTAATGAAATCGTTTTAGTATCTAAGACACGTGCTGTAACCTTGTGCAACCGAATACGACCTGCGTTATGATTTGACGTACGTAACGGCAAACTGGCCGCACAACAAGTATATGAAAGCTGATTGTTATCATACATATACTTTGAATCAAAAACTTCCAGATAATAAATATCGTTGCGCAATGTAATTACATAAGTTTTATCATTGCAGACACATACTGATAAAAAACAACCGTCTGTAATATAACGCCCCCATGCAGATATCCCCAGCGCTGTATTATGATTCAATACTGCCATATTACCGTCTGAACACACAACAAACAAACGACGTACTGACGCATTATACGCCAAGTCAATAGGTCCTGCTAATAAATGCTTGGACAAAGCACATAAGTCATTGGCGTTATATTTTTCACCCAAATCATCCAAACTAAGTTCACGAATATCGCAACCATTACCTGAAACAAAAACTGTTGTACCTTCTATTTGTTGCGGTGGCAAAAAGCGCACACAAAAAGAACCGACCGATGTATGTTGACGAACATCAACCGATGATGGTGTCAACGGCTTGCTGGATATTGCCCACTCGCCAGAATTGGTTAAGATTTGTAAGTTGTCGCTGCTGACCAACGTACATATTTGCTGACGCTGTTGAGATAACAAAGATATATATATCGCTTCGTCATCCAAGCCGGTACCGGTGTCAAAATTTGTATGACGGCCAACTTGCGACATCCATATACCACCCGCCCAATCACGTGTACCACCAAAAACCAAACGATCTTGATGAAACGTTATACTGCGTGGCCAACCACGACGCGTACCAAATGCTGCTTCGCGCCAATCAGACACAGGACCTGTGGGCATTGAATACGCACCATTAATATACGCCACGACCTGTGTTGGTCCCATATATTGTGTTACTGTCCATTGTCTGTCTAATAAAAACAGACGCCCACCAACATTATCTGGCGTCCAAAAATCCGTATCCGTTGTAAGTATCGCATAGTTATTTCCACTGCTGTGTGTACCAACTGTTATTTTAATATTCGCAGAATCATCAAAACGAACAAACGGAATATAAATATCCAGATTTGAATCATTTTGTGCAAAATTAAATTTCTGTAAGGCAAATGAATTTTTCTCCTTGCGCAGAATACGTGGCTGATAATCAGGATGAACTAATATCATCGTATCAAAACGCTGGGCATATTGAATCAATCCCAAGGCATCATACGGCCATGGCGTAATCAGGTCTTGGAACAGAATATCATTATAATAGACATACATATGATAATCTGTTAACACAATTAAATATTCTTCTGTATCAGACACAGAAAAAGATATCAAGCGCCCTGCCCCTGATAACTTTGCAATGTTACGCAATCCCGAACGACGCGAAATTCCACCACCTGCAAGAACATCCATATTATCCAAACGTGCCAATCCATTTATATTGTCGCGCGAAAAAAACTCTGGGGCAACCGCACCATTTGCAAAAGAATTTTGTGTTTTTATAAAATCTGCCATATTTTCCCCCAACAAAATATTTAAAAACGTGTATTTATTAATGAAAAATCTGATATCTTTGCATCATTAGATGTCGTACTGTCGATAAACTTGGCTGTTTGCAATTCTGTTTCATATAATGCAGTTAACATACGAAATACCGATTGATTACCAGACAGTGGAATACAGAACTCTATCGCCAAACGAGTCGCAGCCAACGATACAAAATATGCTGGGAAATTTTCTGGCGACACGCGCACTAATCCCAAAACAGATAAATTATCTGCATCAGAAACAATTTGATTGCCAACAATTTGCCCATCAGATTTTAATACACGCAAAATTTCACACGGAATTAAAAACTGACCAGAAGTATTTTTCGTTAATTCCATTGTACGCATTGCAAAGTGCCACGGATGCATCGTTATCAGACTGTCAATAACAACATCGTATAATGTACGTGATAATTTTGCAGCCGCGCTGTCATCTAATAACGACTGGATTGGAGATTCCCCAAGCTTTAACAAAGCCATTGAACATAAATCTATTTTAGTAAGCATTTTTTACCTTTCTTAAAAACTGATTAAAAAAACAAGACCGATATAAAATACCGGTCTTGTACATAAGAAAACAAAAAAACAATTACGATAAAGAAACTGTTGTTACATTTAATTCTGTAATATTTATCTTTTTAATAGATGTATTGTCTGATGCGTTAATAATGATAACATCACCGATATTCATCAATGTTCTAACATTGTTAAAATATCCGTTTGCAGTAATTGTTGACATTGTTTCAGACGCACTATAATGCCACAATGTAAATCCATTTGCATATGCAATAACAGATAAATTTTTATTCTGAAAAGCCATTAGTATTTCCTTTGGTTATTTGTTATAGAATCTTATGCAGATGGTGCATCCGAACATTTAACACGAACAATTCCATCGCCATCAATCAAAACAGCACCTTGGGACATGCTGTTGCTGATAAAGTGTGCAGCACGTTCACCATGCCATGAAATATCTGTTTTAACTTCTTGACCACACGCATGACCAATGCTGGACGCGTGATAAATAAAGCAGTCACGATTTGTGTCAGACACAGGCAGCCCATTATACAATACCCATGTGATACCCAACCATTTGCGCGCTTCGCTGCCTTTTAACAACGGTGTTGTTCCACCAACATAATCAGCAGAAACAAATTCTTCCATAGACAACAATTCATTCCACTGATGAACACCGACCACTGCAAAACGACGACCGTCATCAGGAACATCATTTGTGTTCAAGATTTCAATTGCAGACAGAATCAAATCTTTGTTCAGACCTGTTGTATAATCACCAACGTTTGCGGTGGCAGAATTCATTGCAGATACAATTAATTCATCTGTCTTGCGTCCCAACGCGTATGCACCCGCAGACGCAACGACACGACGTTCATCAATATTTATCTTCAATTCATCCAATGCGTCAACCCAATCGCCTGCATAATAGTCTTGCAACAAACATTCGATTGGTTCGTGATTCAAATTCATCACAGGAACAATCCCATGACGTGATTTTGTACTGGCGATACCACGACCAACCTTTTGAAAGGTTGTTGATGCCCCAACAACACCTGATTTACTGCGTATTGTTGAACGCAGTTTTGTGCCCATTTGCTGATAAGCCAAATGAACATCGGCTTCGAATTGTTTTACAAAGCCATTATCTATTGATATAGACATAAAAAATCCTTTGGTTAAAATTAATTGCAGATACAAATTGCACCTGATATTTAATTTTGTGTTTTGGTTATGCAATAATGCGCCATAAGACAAAAATTTCTGGGTTCACAAATGTGAATTATCCATAAAAAAATCAGTCAGACTGTACACAAACATCTGACTGATACTTTTATAAAAAACCCCGCAGTTGCGGGGGGAATATTATTTTTTCTTTGCGCAAGTTTTTTTCGCACATGCTTTTTTTGCACATGGTTTCTTGGCAACTACTTTTTTAACTGCTGCTTTTTTCGCAGGTGCTGCTTTCTTTGCAACTGGTTTTGCTGCTACTTTTTTTGCAGGTGCTGCTTTCTTTGCAACTGGTTTTTTTGCCGCTGCTTTCTTTGCAGGTGCTGCTTTCTTTGCAACTGGTTTTGCTGCTGCTTTTTTCGCAGGCGCTGCTTTCTTTGCAACTGGTTTTGCTGCTACTTTTTTTGCAGGCGTTGCTTTCTTTGCAACTGGTTTTTTTGCTGCTGCTTTTTTTGCAGGTGCTTTTTTTACAGCTGGTTTTTCAGCAGATTTTGCCGCAGCTTTTTTTGCAGCAGATTTTTTAAACAAGAAAAACATTCTTTCTCTCCTTTACACATTTTGGATCGAACAAATAATTTTGTTCTTACTTGGTATTTTATCTTAATCATAAAAATTAGTAAAGTAGAAAGTGATATTTTTTATTTAATTTTTTTTATTATGAATATAATTTTTTAAATCCGTTTTCAATTTTTCTGATGTATTCTGCATCGCCATCACGCCAATATTTTGGATCTTGCATCATACGACGCAAATCAGAATCTGTTAAATTTTTTGTTTCATTTTTATCTGTCAAAACATCTGGTTCCATTGACTGCATCATCTTATAGATGCTTTGGATTCCCTGGGGTGTAGAACATAAGACTTCGAATGCATCGCGTGGCAAAAACTTTTCACCAAAAGATTGAATCGCATAAAAAGCGTCTGTCATTTTTGCATCATCACCAAAAAAATTCCGCAAAGAATTTATTGCACTGGTTTCATTTTGCACAGAATATAAATCAGAAATCACAGGTGATAAAAATTCATTTGCAATATCGTAAATTTTTTCAACTTGTGTTTTTGTTAAACCTATTTCAAAAAATTTCTGACGCAAATTTTCATCATCATACAAATCATGTTTCGGATATTCAGATGCGTTTTCTGGAACACCAATCGCACGATTAAATTTCTGTTGTGTTTCTGTATCTGAATCTGATGTTGGAACCGTAACCATTGTCCCCATCTTTTTTTCCAATTCTGTATAAGACTTGATTAGCGCATCAGAATTTAAAGTGCCGTCTGAATTCTGAAATTTTGTTGGTATGTTATCCATTTTGTTTTCCTTTGGTTTCATTTGATTTACGCAGAAAATATATTCCGCCCATTGTAAACACTGCCTGCAACATACTGAATATATCGCTGTCGCCAACCAAATATGCCGCCAACGCAGATAAAATCCCAGTTGCAGAAATTATGTATGTACGATATCCCGACAGATATCCGCCTTTGAAAAATTTATTCATTACAAAATCCATATAATTACACGTAAAACAACAGACCGTCTATGTCCGCAATGTACCCCAGCGATTGTGCCCACACAGGAATAGTAGATACATGATGAAATCTGGTGGCGCCAAACACACTATCACACAATCCACCAGACAACATTCTGGTTGCAACACGAACGCACATTTGAAACGCACGATTATCTGCATACACATTTAATAAATTATGAGATTCAGATTTTTCATCCAAGACATCAAATATATTTTTATCCGTGATAATTTCTGAAATTGGAATTCCACTGCGTTGCGACAAATTGTTAATCATAGACGTTAAAGCTTCGACCACCGATAAAGACGATGCACCTGTTTGAGCATAAACAACGCGTGCAATTCTGTATGCCAACGTAGTCGTCTGGTCTGAATTTTGTATCAATGTTAATTGCATTTATATTGCCTTTGTGTTGATAAAAAAAATCCCCACGCAAATGCATAGGGAATAAAAAAACCACACCAATGTGTGGACATAATCTGTGCTGTTTATGTTTTCTATGATAACACATTTTTGACAAAAAGTCAAGAAAATATTTTTACAAATAAAAAAACACAGTATTATTACATAGTTATTTCGTCACCCCAGACCAATAAATAACGACTATCGCGACGCAATACCAATGCGCCATTTTCATTTATTCCGACCAGTTGTGCAATTTGTCCTTGGTACTTTACCGGTCGATTTAAACACGCCGCCAGTTCTGTCCAACGTGCACGAACAGAACAAAAATCTGCAGAACGCCAAAAATCCAAATTCCGCATCAAACGATTCAACAACACATTCATTGGGATTTCCGAATAATTATCTAATTTTGTTGTTAAATATTTTTCAACAGTTGGGTTTGAATTAACATTTATACCAATACCAATAATAACAAATCGCCCTGAATATTCTATCAGCGTTCCGGACACTTTTTTGTTATCAACCAATATGTCATTAGGCCATTTTATCGCAGGATGAACACCAAAAGACGCAATTGTTTCTGCGACAGCAACCGCAACCGCATAAGACAAACGTGCATCACGAACCGGCGCAGAAAAAATAAAACTGACATATAAATTACCATGATGAGACACCCATTTTCGGCGCATACGACCACGTCCTGCCGATTGCGCAGCGGCCAACACAGCCGTACGATCGGTGGCACGTCCTGCTGCGACCAATTCTTGGGCATAATCTTGGGTGCTGGGAATTTTATCAAAAGATATCAATTTATAATTTGCCAATGCTGTACATCCCATCTTGATTTAAAATAAAATCGTGTCCATACGTGCGACGCAGTTGATATATTGCCGTATCAACCGCATGCGTTGTTACATCAGGTGCATACCCCAATGCCGACTTTAATTGCGAAGCCGTCATACCACCGGAACGATGCAATAAAACCACTATTTGTGTTTGCAACCATGACAAATTTACACGTCGCTTGAAAACACGATACAAAACATCACCGTTATCTGATGCCTGTAATAAAATAGATTTCAATTCCATTATGCTTAACACGTGATTAATTTGCAAACTGTCAAAATTTATATCAGTTGGTCCAACAGTGTCCACAACGACTGCGCCCAAATCACACAAAATTTGTCGCCATATTATATCTGAAGAATAAATACGCATACCTGTTAACATATACCAAGATTATAACAACATGTTATAATTGTCCAACAAAAAACCACAATTTCTTGATTGTGGTTTTTCATTGTGCACAACGACTGTTTTTAACGGCCGACTTCTGGGGTTTCGATAAATTTTGTAAAATCTTGGATTCTGGCACCCGTAGATGACAAAATCTTTGATATACTGTTTGTTGATGGCCAACGGGGCTGACCTTCTTTGGACCAACGTTTACTTTTATTAAATGTTGTCGGATCCAGTCCACTGCACTTTGCCAACCCCGAACAAGACATACCATGTTCTGTTGCAAAATGTTCTATTGCGCGCCAAACGTCATCATGCGTCATTTTTTTCTCCTTGTTTTATTCACTAGATTTTTATCAGGTTATCTAGCATACATTGATTTTATTCCAACAAAACCGGACTTACAAGCAGTACCATTTCCTAGGACGCACGACTTAAAAAAAACATAAAAAATATACTAAAAAATTTTTTTGACAAAATACTTGACGAATCGATTTTTCTATACTATATTACTATTCGTCAAAGGGATTAAACCTGATGACCAGATGGAAACATCTGTGGGGACCAGAGGTTCAGACTCCCTCCTACATTCTCTCTCCTCTGGACTCTGGTGCCCCAGAATAAAGTTTAGAGTGTCCAATTTCTTTTTCTCCTTTCCTTCCTTTCGGGACACTCGGAAATACCGCCGGCGACGGCGGTGTTTTTTTATTTTAATAAATTATAAACCAATGGAATCGAATATACCTGCGCGCAATCCCTGCGTTCCACGAATATAGCCAGAACATTCGTTCGCACATGCCGTCTTACATCTTATTGTTGAAGAATAAACACCTTTAAAAACCCAGCGAGAAGATACAGGATAGGTCATTTTACACCAACAATATTTGCGTTCATTTCCATCCGCATCCAACCCATTTAATCCGGTATCTGCCGTTATAAACGTATTTGCATATTCATCAATGCCGTAATACGCCCCTGCACCAGACACACGCCCCAACCCCTCATTAACTGATAAACAGGTTGCATCTCCCGCAATAGTTCCATATGGAAAATTCACAGTCCAAAACCATTCATTTGGATTGTATGTACCAGACGTTCCTTCAACCAATGGATCAAAGACCAACACCATTGTATCATCACGGGCGCACATATCCGTTGCAAATGCGCAAAACGGCACCAACAATATAAACAACGCCAATATTTTCTTCATATTTTTATCCCCCAAGTAAAAAACCACCAGAAAAATTCAGGTGGTTGGAGGTTCGAAACTATAATCCAGTATAGCGGGCATATTCAATGTATTAGCCGCCCTCCAACCATGGGGTTGGAGTATTGTTTTATGTCCATATTCCACAGACACTGGATTCACGGGTTTCGACGCCCCATCATCAGAATACCTGATGACTGTATTATTATACAACAAACAAAGACGTCTTGCAATTATTTAGATTTTTTACATAAAATTAATCGGATTCACATCAATCTTGATACGAATATTCGCAGGCATCTTTACCCCAGACAACCATCTGGCCACCAAAGACTGTAAATCTGCATTGCGCGCACCAGAAACCAAAAAACGCATACGATACCAATTACGTATTTGATATATTTGCGCAGTAATCGGCCCCATTATCTTGGCACCTGTAACACGCGGGGCAACGGCAGCCAAATCAGCGCAAAAACGCTGTAAAACATGTTCCTTTTCACCTTCGACAATTATGGCAATCAGACTGCCATACGGGGGCATTTTCGCCATTTTACGACCAGACATATCCAACGCCATAAATTCATCCCTGTTACCGGCACATATTGCCGTCAAAACCGGATGTTCTGGCTGATATGTCTGCAACAAAACACGCCCTGCATGCGCGCCACGTCCGGCACGCCCTGCAACCTGAAACAACTGTTGAAAAGTGTGTTCTGACGCACGAAAATCCGTCCCATACAAGCCCATATCGCTGTCAACAACACCAACCAATGTCAAGTTTGGAAAATGATGCCCCTTGGCCAAAATTTGCGTACCAATAATAACATTTACTTCGCCACGTTCAATACGCTGGACCAAACGTTCCAACGATTGACGAGAAGATATAACATCACTGGAAACCAAGGCCGTTTTTGCATCCGGAAAACGAACCAAAACTTCTTGTTCTATCTTTTCCAATCCCGCCCCACGCATTGAAACGTCTTCGCCACAATCTGGGCATTTCTGTGGCACAGCAGTTGTACGACCACACATATGGCACAGCATTTTTTTTATGCGCTGATGATATGTCATACCAACACTACATTCAGGACAAACACATGTCCAACCACACTTTTTACATTGGGTTATCGGTGCAAAACCACGCCTGTTTATAAACAGCATAACCTGATGACCCATCGACAATGTTTCCGAAATCGCATCGCACAATGGCTTAGATAAAAATCCAGATTGCGTTTTCCCAGAAAAATCATACGTTGTTGGGCGATGTTCACGCAAATCAATCGTTTTTATTTCTGGCAATGACGCACCACCAAAACGCGACATCAAACGCAAATGTACATACTTGCCCAGATTTACGTTTTCAAAAGTCTCGGCAGATGGGGTGGCACTGGCCAAAACAACAGGTACACCCGATATCTTGGCGCGCAAAATCGCCATATCACGTGCATGATAATTTCCCATATCTTCCTGTTTATAAGACGTGTCATGTTCTTCGTCAATAACAATTAACCCCAGATCTTGCCACGGTAAAAACAACGCACTGCGCGTACCAACAACCATTTTAATTTTACCACTTAACACGCCATGCCAAATTGCACGACGACGTGCCGCAGTTAAATTACTGTGCCAAACAACAGGCGCAGCACCAAAACGCGCCTGAAAACGCGACATAAACTGTGCGGTCAACGCAATCTCTGGCATCATTAATAAAACCGAACGACCCGCACTGTACGCACGCCACGCAGAATCAAAATACACTTGGGTCTTGCCACTGCCGGTAATACCGTCTAATAAATGCACAGAAAAACCGCCCTTGTTAACAGATTCTGCAATCACAGACGCAGCCGCAGATTGTTCTGTATTTAACGTAACATCACCAGAATCAGAATACTGTACAATGTCGTCATATTGATTTACAGGCTTGGCCCCTGATAAAATCAAAGTCCCATTTTTTATCATTGTACGCACAACACTGGAACTGACCTTGGCAATATTTTGTATATCCGAAACAGTCATCGGTTCATTATCATTAGACGCAAAGGCATCACATACCGCCTGACGGTTCTGGGTCATACGAACATCTGACGAAAAATCAAAAGAATACAACTGTTCCATACGTGGCGGACAAAACGCGTCTGGAATATTTACAATCAGACGCAAAACCATCCCCATCGGTATCAATGTCCATTGCGACATTTTCTGAATCCACTGTAAATCAGATACAGAAAGCCGCACATCGTGTACCGCAGATACATTTCTGATTTTATTTGTTGGTAAATTACTATCCCCAACACCCCAAACAACACCAACACACGGACGCGCCATAACATTAACACTGACAAATGTGCCAATATCTGCCGGCGCCGTCAGACGATAATCGTACCCAGCGTTTGGAATATTTGCAATCAAGACTTTGACAACCGTCCCCGCATCAAACATAATCATAAAGTACTTGTTTTTTTATAAATTTTCAATACCATTTATCATATAATCAAAAACAAAGGATTTTGTTAGTTATGTGGCGTATATTTTTTGATTTTTTACATGTAATATCTTATGCAATTCCCGGCAAAAAAAATCGCGAATGGTTCAGACGTGATAAGTGCTTTGATTATTACAACAAACTGAACGCAATTAAAAACAAATACCCAGAACTGAATTGGCAGAAAATGCGTCTGGCCAAAGGTGGTGGCAGTTTGGCATTTATCGTGGACGACACGGTATTCAAAGTCAGAAAATTTCATGAAAAAGATAATTCTCAGGCAAAATTTGAACGCGAAAAAAGAATAACTGATGCAATTGCGCCGGTGCTGCCAGTACAGGTACCACACATCGAACTTATTAATGCAGACAAATATTTGTTTTATAAATCTTGTTTTATCCCTGGGCGCGTGTTGGTGGATATGCCTTTGAAAAAAATATTAAAACACCGTGAAAAAATCGGAAAACAACTGGCGCAGATGATTTTTGTCTTGTTTAACACACATTTCGAACAACTGGCAGATATGATTCCGGCAGACGCAGATATTGAAGATTGCGGATTGGTACACGGCGACATGTGCAGTAACATTATCGTAAACCCAAAAACAATGGACGTTGTGGGGGTTATTGACTGGGAATACGCAGGTTTTAATTCTTTGAAACGTGAATTTTTTGGCATATTTCATGTACGCCGCAAGATGCGCCTGACCGATATTGGACCAATCGCAATGTGGGAATACCGTACATTAAAACGTAAATTAAAAACAAAAAGACACAAAAAAGCTTGACATTTTTTTATTCCGTGATACAAATTTAGCGTACAAAAAAAAACAACAACAGGAAAAAAAATGTCAAAGAAAGAAACAAATAAAGAAGCCCTGAGATTCAGCGACAAAGAATTATTCCATGCTTATCAGGAAAAGAAGAAAAAAGCATTACAGCAGACAAATATCAACAGCAAATAATTGTTATTTGTTTATAACACTGTTAATATCCGCATCGCTTCCGGTGCGGTTTATTATTATGTCCGGACAAAACTGGGTACGAAACCAAGTACGTTGACGTTTGGCGTATTGATTTGTTTTATTTATCCAATCTGCAATACAATCTTCACGTGTTTTTTCACCGCGCAGATAAGAACATAACTGTGCGGCACCAATTGCACGCCCTGCATCCCAACCAGAATCAATAATCAAACGCGCTTCGTCCAATGCGCCACCAGACAACATTTCCGGAATACGCGCGGCAATACGTTCGCGCAAAATATTTATATCCGGATTTATTAACACCCGACACGCATCTGGCACAACCGCACCAACACGTGGCTGTTGTTGAAAATCTAATAAATGACGCCCCGTTTCAAAAAACACCTCAAGCGCACGGGCAACACGCTGGGCATCCGTGGCCTTGAATTCTGATGGCAATATTTTACGAGCCGCGTCAATATCGGTCGCAACCATATCCCGCGCACGCTTGCGAGACGCTTCGCCAATATCCGGCATTGGTGAAATACCATTTACCAGCGCATTAATATAATATCCTGTACCGCCAACAAATATTGGTGTACGACCAGATATAACTGCCTGATTGTATTCATGGCGCGCCATATCTAAATATTCTGACACACTGATTTGATTACTTAAAGATAATACAGAAAATAAACGATACGGAATACCATCAATATTGTCAGATATGTCGCGTTCTGCAAATGGACTGGCCGATATATTTTCAATACCACGATAAATTTGAACACTGTCGCAATTTATAATAACACCATTTATTTCACACGCCAAACGATGGGCAAAATCAGACTTTCCCGATGCGGTTGGACCTGTGATTATATAAGCTTTGTGTTTCATTTGTCTTGATTATACTGCACATTTGTCGATTGTAAATAAAATATTGTAATTTTCAAAAATATGGTGCTATTATCTGAGTGTCCAATAAAAATAACGAAAGGAAAAAATATGTCAAAAGTAAGGGTCGCAATTAACGGTTTCGGTCGTATCGGTCGCTTGGTATTACGCGCAGCACTGGAATCTGGACGTGACGATATCGAATTTGTCGCAGTCAATGACTTGGCACCTGCGGAACAAAACGCGTATTTGTTAAAGTATGATTCTGTTCATGGAAATCTGCCAATGGATATTAAACTGGACGGCGATTATATCATCGCAGGAAACCATAAAATTAAATGTATTTCTGAAAAGAATCCTGAAAACTTGCCTTGGGGCGAAATGAACATTGATATTGTTATGGAATGCACGGGTATTTTCACCGCCGCAGACAAGGCACGCGTTCATTTAGACGCCGGTGCAAAACGCGTACTGGTATCGGCACCTTCTGCGGGCGCAGACAAGACAATCGTATTTGGCGTAAACCAAGACACTTTGACCAGCGAAGATTTAATTGTTTCTAATGCTTCTTGCACTACAAACTGTTTGGCACCTGTTGTAAAAGTGTTAAACGAAAAATTCGGCATTGTTTCAGGTTGGATGACAACTGTACATGCGTACACTGGCGATCAACAGTTGCTGGACAAAAACCACAAAGATTTTCGTCGTGCACGCGCAGCAAATCTGTCTATGATTCCAACCAGCACAGGCGCCGCCAAGGCAATTGGTCTGGTACTGCCGGAATTGGCAGGAAAACTGGACGGGATGGCAATTCGCGTGCCTACACCAGATGTTTCTGTTGTTGAATTGGTTGCAAATCTGGAAAAAGACGCAACTGTCGAAACCGTTAATGCGGCAATGAAAGCGGCAGAATCCAAGACGTTTGGATATAATGATTTGCCATTGGTATCGATTGACTTTACACACGATGCACACAGTTCTGTATTTGACGCCGGTCAAACCAAGGTTTTAGGCGACAAATTGGTCCATGTAACTGCGTGGTATGACAATGAATGGGGTTTTTCAAACCGCATGTGCGATACCGCCGTCGCAATGGGCAAACTGATATAAAAAATCCCCCGTCTGGGGGATTTTTTATCCCCCATCAAAATGGACACCGAAATAAATCCATTAACATTATCATTTGATAAACAGACAAATGTTTGCAACCGCAAATGATATCACGATAGGCATCTTCGGATTCCAGATCCAAAACATCCAGCATGTAATAAATTGGAATATTGTGTCGAATTCTGTGTTGTTCAATATTTTGCCCCAGCGTCATCATTTTGCCCCCTGAACAGAATCAAAAACCGCCAATAAATCTTGGCGGTCGGGGAGTTAGTAAATCATAAGAGTAATGACTCCGTTGCATTTCCGGCATGCCGTATTTTATATTGCAACAGCTCCCCGACCATGGTCGGGGGCCCTAACGACACAGAACCTCTGTGCCGACTCTTATGGGGTTACTACACCCTGAACCCAAAATCCATTGGATTCATTTCGGATTATAACAAAAAACCTGTTTTTTGCAAATAATTATTATTTTGTTAAAAAAAGTTCTTGCATTTGTTTCCCAGACAGTATATTATGTACAACGCTTTGGGGTTGTAGCTCAGCTGGTTAGAGCGTCTGCCTGTCACGCAGAAGGTCGCGGGTTCGAGCCCCGTCAATCCCGCCAGTATTTACACCGTCATATGACGGTGTTTTTTCTTGTTTGTATTATGTGATTTTTCATTTATAATAATCATGAACTTAACGAAAGGAGATAATATGAAATTCAAACTGATTGCAGGTGGCTTATGCGCATTGGCACTGGCGGCATGCGGGGAATCATCTACTCAAAACCCAGAATTATTAAAAGGCGCAAACTTTATATCGGCACAACCAGACGCAAATATAATACTGTCTTTTGATTCACAAGAAATGCGTGTATATGGTCGCGTTGTAAACTTGTATAACGGTGCATACACTGTTGACGGTGACAAAATTAAATTTGACGGCTTTGCAACAACAATGATGATGGGACCAACAGAAGCAATGGAAACAGAATCTGAATATTTTCAATTTATGCCAACTGTTGAAAAATACGAATTATCCGATGGGAAATTGACATTAATTGGCGAAAACGGCAAAGAAATAATCTTTGAACAAGTTGACAAGATACCAGAAGATTCATCTGCGATAATAACTGTGAAATAAATCATCGTTATTTACTTGACATTTAAATCAAGTACAGTTATAATTTGCCAGCGTTCGACAGAACAGGCAGTTTTGGCCCCATCGTCTAGAGGCCTAGGACACCGCCCTTTCAAGGCGAGAACACCGGTTCGAATCCGGTTGGGGCTGCCAAGACGTACGATTACCGTTTTGCAAGAGATTGCAAAACGGTTTTTTCAAGGAAATCTGCAGTTTTTCGCCATCATAAATACAGTTCGAAACTAAAATTTTCAAAAACTGGTTTTTTTGGACAACATTCGAACTATTGAATACCGAAAGGCC
>JAZQRR010000029.1:0-17590 GCA_045629645.1 Candidatus Enterousia sp.
AGACTGGTCATAAAAATCTTTGAAAAAATACTTTTTACTGTTTTCATTTTTTTACACACGCACCATAATCCGTCATCCATGACTGAAATTGATCACCTTCACAATCACACGCTCCATCCCATTTACCACCACTATTTATGCAAATAGCAGATTTCTCTAGTTCCTCACATGTAGATCCAACATTAACATGTGTTATCCCATTACATCTGCAATACAACAAATTACCGTCCCACGTACCACCAGATTCTTTACACCCATCTTTCACACCTTGTTCAATAGTATGTATCTTGTCTTTTGGTACACACTGAGCAATAACATAACTAAACATCATATCTTTATCGCTACATTTACACTGTTTGGCAGCAGAATCCCATTCTGCATCAGCATACATTGCAGATTTGCAAATACATTGCTTCTTATTCGCATCATGTTCACAACGTATCGCAACACTTGCCCCAGAATTATTACTTGTTTCAACCAGTGATGCACCGCCCTTTTTTGCATAAGGCTCTAATTGATCTCCTTTGATACATACTTTCTTTGGTAATGATTTTGTCGCTGCATATTTCTGCAATTCTGGATAAGATCCATCGCCAACATGACAATACTTTACAAAATCCATCTCTTTACAATCTTTATTAGTTTTATTACCAGAAAATGCATTTGACATACATGTACTTGGTGCATCTTGTTCCAAGATACGTTGCAATGTATCAATATCAATCGATGCCTGTTTTTTGCGATTTGCAAATAAACCTGTTGATTCCAATGCAGATGATGCACATCCGATACGTATCATTGAATCAGTACTTTGTGCAGGATCCAATAATCCACGTTGTACTTCTTCTTGGTCAGCCAGAACCTTGTGCAAAGTACACGATGGGCTATCTTCGGCTGGAACAACCTGACCAAGCGAACAAGTATGATTTCCCTTGGTTGTTTCAGACGCGACCGAACGTCCATTTGGACAATTAGTGTTATTATATGTAAAACGTGTCACATCTGTACACAAATATTCACCCCATGAATTACATGAATTACTTAACATTAAATAAATTTCTGTAATACCAACACCAACAGATTGTGCAATAATTATCGCATCATACAAAGAATTCAGAACCGTATTATATGGTACAAAAAACTCCCCTGCTTTATCTTTAAATGTCTTTACACGTTTTGGGCCGGTACAATTATTTCCACGTGCATCACAACCTGCATATTCAAACGCGGTCAACATTGTTGATTTTAATCCTTTTAATGCAACTTCGGCATTTTCAATTTCTGTCATAACCTGACCTGTAATCTGCTGACGTACCAACACATCATCAGACACCCCGGATTGAATTGCAGCCTGTTGTGCAGCAGTGACCCCAGGTGCAGTCTGTGCATCAATTTTTGCCTGTTGTGCAGCTGCGGCTTCGGCCTGGGCCTGGGCAACCAATGCCTTTTGTTCATCCAGTGCCGCCTGCATAGATGCCATTTGCTGGGCATTTTGTTGTTGCATTTGTTGTTGCATTTGTTGCATCTGCATTTGCATTTGCTGCATCTGCTGTGAATTTTGTGCAGCCGCCGCAGATGCTGCAGCCTGTTGTGCAGCCAATTGCTGTTCTTGCATCTTGGCATTGGCACTGGCAACAATTTGTGCAGCGATTGAATCAATCAAGCTGGCACCATGTTTTTTACAATCTTTGTTTGAATTTACACAACCTTCGACAATTGGTCTGGCAATTTCCAACGTTGTACATGCACTGCACTTTGGTTGCGCACAACGTTTTATCATCGCATCACAATTTCCAAAATCAGCCGTTGGTGCACCAGAACCACCCGCCAACGTACGATTGTTCATCAATGTATTCCAATTGTTATTATTTGCAGAACCACCATTACCATTCCACGCAGTTAAATTACTGCCCGCAGTGGTTGCAACATTCGCCCCACAAACACATGGGACAAAAAACAGCGATAACAATAAAAATTGCTTAATCAGTTTCATATTCTCTCTTAGATAAAATTTTATCATATTTTATGTTTATATAAAAGTAAAAAATGATAAAAAGTGGACAAGTGGCAAGTGTTAGTGGTTAGTGGATAGTGTAAGTGGTTAGTGAATGAATAATTTTTATTATTTATCAATTTTAAATATAGTGCGATTATCTGTTATAACACAACATAATAAAATCTTGCCACCACTAACCACTCACACTAACCACTAAAGAATATGTCTTTTGTTATTGGCGTCTGGTGCAGACACAATACCATCCGCTTCCATACGTTCCATAAATCCAGCAGCCTTGTTATAGCCAATTTGTAATCTGCGTTGGATATATGAAATCGTTGGTTTTTTATCACGCAAAACACATTCTTTGGCACGTGCATACAGGTCGCCATCTTTATCCCCTGTACCACCACCAAAACCGCCACCCATCATATCGCCACCACCAGATTCTGCAGAATCTGTAACACCTTCGGCATATTCTGGTTCACCCTGGGTACGCAAGAAATCACCAATACGTTTTAGTTCTTTGTCATCAATAAATGCACCATGGATACGAACTGGGACACGCCCTGCTTCGCTGAACAACATATCACCCATTGCCAACAATTGTTCTGCACCACCTTCGCCAAGGCATGTTACACTGTCGATACGGCTACGTGCCTGGAACGATATACGTGTTGGGAAGTTTGCTTTAATAACACCTGTAATTGTTGTTGCGTCTGGACGCTGGGTCGCCATAACCAAGTGGATACCAGCTGCACGTGCCTTTTGTGCGATACGCTGAACACATGCTTCTACGTCTTTACGTGCCAAACTCATCAGGTCTGCAACCTCGTCAATAATGATTACCATATATGGCATATCTGACAAATCAACTTCTTGGGTTTCAAACAATAATTCGCCCGTTTCTTCATCAGTTCCAACAGCAACCTGCTTGGTAATTTTTTCGCCACTTTCACGTTTTTGTGCAGCGATTTCATTATAACTTTCGATATTACGTGCATTAAGAACTTGCAGTTGTTTATATCTTTCTTCCATTTCACGCACGGCCCATTTTAACGCGTTCACAGCGGCCCCTGGGTCCAACTTTACGATTGGCGTAATCAAGTGTGGAATATCATCCCAGAATCCAAAATCAACACCCTTTGGGTCAATAATCATCAGTTTACATTTATCAGGTGTAAAATGATAAACAATAGAAGTAATCAAAGATTGAACAAACACAGATTTACCGGACCCAGTACGCCCAGCAACCAACATATGCGGCATCTTTGCCAAATCAAAATACATTGGATTTCCACCAATATCAACCCCCAGCGCCAATGGTATCTTATACTTAGACTCTACAAACACTTGATTTTCAACCAATCCCCTGAAACGCACAGTCTGTCGTTTAATATTAACCATTTCTACACCGACATAATTCGTACGTGGAATATGTGCGATACGAATATTTTCTGTTGCCATTGCACGCGTCATATCTTTTACAGTTTTTGTAATATCTGCGATACGCATACCTGTATCAGGCTCAAATTCATACAAGGTAACAATCGGTCCAGGTTTAATTCCAACCACCTTGCCAAAGACCCCATATTCTGCAAAATGAGTTTCCATATTCCGTGCATTTTGTTTTAATTCTGGTGTAACAGAATACTTGCTGAAATTAGAACGTTCTAAAAATCTAGGGTCTGGCAATTGATATGCCGCGCTATTACGAGGCTTTATAGCAGGCGCAACAGCAGCTGCAACAATTTTTTTATCCTCTTTTTTTCTTAACAAGCCACGTTTTGATTTTTTTTCATCTTTTTCTGTTTTTGCAACATCATCAACTTTATCTGTTTCAGATATTTCTTCTGGTTCTTCGCCATCAGGAAGACGATTGTTTATTTTTCTTGTTACCTTGGTTAAATAAAATGCACTTGCAATCACATACCCCCAAGACATTAATAAATTGCCCCCCCAACGTAAATGGGCCCATCTTATATGCAACAACATCGCCCCCAGCACAAAAAATGCCAATATACACAAAACACCAATCACAATCGCAGCATTACCTACCAAGCCCCACAAATCGCTGGCAGCGATTGCACCAAACAAACCACCATACGTTGCACTGGGGGCAATCAGACCAAAACCAACCGCACCAACACATAACGCAACGAACCCGCGCAAAAAATTATATTCTGGTGCCGCATCTTTATTTAATCCGATAAACTTTACAGCCCCCCATCTGGAAATACACAGACATAAAAACACCCCTGGCACAAATCCAAAAACATAACGCACAAAGGAAACAATATTCCCCATTATATATTGATTCCCAAACGTACTGGCCGTTGCAAAACCATCCAAATAAGGATTTAAAAAAACAATTGCAAGAGTTGCCCACAACCCCACCAAACAAATAACCGCACCAACAATCCGCTGGGTCAGGTTTTTCAATGCCCCAGAAACACGTTCTGGTAAAAACTTAGATTTCTTTGTCATGACAGATTGTATTTTATCATATTTTTCAGCAAAAAAACAGGCGATTATTTCAATCGCCCTTATTTTATTATTTCTTTTTCAACAAGAAATACTTAACGATATCTGCCACAACCATACCGATAAAAGCCCCAAAAATAACATCTGACGGCCAATGTGCGCCCACAGCAATTCTGGACACAGCAACAATTATTGCCAGCGTCCATGTAAACACTTTATATTTTGGCGCCAACATCCCTATCATTACCAATCCTGCAAAACTAATCGCAGTATGACCAGATGGCATTGAATTAAACGCCCAATCAAAATTAAACGGATAAAATCCTGACATATCCAACGCTTCAAAAAACACAGGTCTGGCCCGTCCGATAATAACCTTTAAAATTTTCACTATAACCGCAGCAACAAAAATACTGGAAAAGATTAAAAACGCATTACTGGTTTTTATCTTATCAAAGAAATTTTTCATCGCCACAAACAAGTTAAAGTGATTTTTATCAACATCGCCAAAACAATTTGTTTTTGTGCACTTTTTTACACCGAACAACAAGACCGCAACAAAAGAAAAAATCAACCATATTTTACCATCAAAAACATATCCAAAAAAGCGCCACAAACCACAATCCAATTCACGCAAAAAAACATATAATGGCTTATCCAAAAAACATATTCCCAACACAACTAACACAGCGGTTACAACTGCTGCTATTGCCATTTTTTTCCATTTAATTTGATTATTTTCCGTTAAAAACATTTTGACCCCCACAAACAAGAATTATTTTTCACTTAGCCCACTATAAACTTTTTTATCTGTTAAAATTTTTACAGACACAGCTGTTGCCAACGCGTCTTCATCTGCCCCACTGGTAATAACAGGACAACCGCGTCTTATATCCTTGACACTAATGTCTGTTTCTTGATTAAAATCACGCGCATTAAAATTATCATTTACAACATTCAAGAAAAATGCATTTTGTTGCTGTTCAGAACGAATATTTGATAGACATACAATCGGGAAAACCCCACGACCATCTATATTGCGTCCTTTGCCAGACTTTATGGCCCTGTTTTGCAATTCCAGCACACCACCATTATTTAATTTAATTTTCGATATTAATTTTGCGTCCCCTGCTGTTGGTGTACCAACCAAAACCCCACGTTCATATTCATAAAAAGCAACTGCTAATGCCTCGGCTGTGCCACGTGTAGTATCGGAAACCAAAACAACCACCGGCACATCAGTTATTGCATTTCCACCTGGGATAACTTCTACCTCATCGCGTGCAGTTTCTATGATACGCATCACAGGTTCTTTACCGATAAACAACCCCGCCAATTTTGCCATTGCGCGTTCATCGTCACCAATCGAAGCCCGCAAATCCAAAACTATTCCCGACACATCATCATATTGTGCCAATGCGCGATTTATAATGTCCACTGCCCCATCTGATATTTTATGAACCACTATTTCCAAGATTGCGCCAGTTTCTTTACTTTCGCGATGCACGATATCAGCGTCTGCCAAGACAATTGTCGCACGACGCAACACCACATCACGATTTCCTGTTGGGGTCAACAGTTTTAATTTACAAGTCCCAGAATTAAACCCATCAAATGCCGCAGCAACCTGTACATCAGACATCTTTTTAACATCACGTCCATTTATCTGTGCAATTAAATCCCCAGAATGAATCCCTGCATTATCTGCTGGCGCACCCTTTATAATTGCCTGCACACGAAAATTTCCAAATTCATCACGAACGCCTTCTATTCCCAGACTGGTCAATATTTTATCGTCATACAACATTTCTACATTTTCTGGGATAACATAACGTCCGCTTTCATCAATTCCGTGCATCAACTCTTGAACCACGACCTGCAATAATTGCTCTTGATTCATCTGTTGCATACGTTTGTCATTTTCGCGCATTTTTAAAATTAACGCAGTTGTAATTTCGCCATACGAATTCCAATCAGATTTTTCTGGACGTGGAAAATTTGCGACAATGGAATCACCCCAGACCAAAACCACCCTTTCATCTGTTGCTGCGATATGAGCGTTTGGGTGCAAATTTTCCAGACTTTCAATTGCAACTTCCAAACTTTTCCCAGCCCAATTAACCCCGTCCAGTTTTTGATAAATATCTGCAAAATTTTCAGACAGTTGAACAATGGGCAAACCATCTCGTACTGTTTCGTCTTCAAAAAACAGTTCTGATGCACCAGCAGGCAAAATCATCCACCCCAGAATAAATCCTGCAAATAAATTTTTTATTCCCATTGCACCCCCCTTTGTATGACGTTGGCGCCACAACACGTTTATTTATCCGTATCACGCAGATTAAAATGATACAGCATAATATTAGAAATATACATACTGGTAAACGTTCCCATAATAACCGAGAATCCCATTGCATATGCAAAATCACGCAACACTTGTCCACCGAACACCGCCAACCCAATCATTGCCAACAATGTTGAAACACTGGTCAACATTGTACGACGCAGCATTTCATTAACAGACAAATCAATCAAATTAGCCATAGGCATTTTATGATACTTTTTCACATTTTCATCAATTCGGTCATAGTTAACAATCTTGTCATTAATTGAATAACCGATACCCGTCAAAATAACCGCAATTGCCGTCTGGTTAAATTCCAACCCTGTGATTGAAAAGAACCCAAACATCAACACAAAGTCCAAAAACAAAGAACAAAATGCACCGACTGCATATCCACCCTTGTATCTAATCCAGACGTAAATCGCCATCATTACAAACGCGAACAATATCGCCAATATACCACCACGAACCAATTCGCCACCAATTTTTGGTCCAACAATCTGCACTTGTTCATATTGAACATTTTCGCCCAAGATATTCTTTATTTCACTTACGCGTTCATTTTGTTGCGCATCACTAGACCCCTTTGGCAAACCAACGCGAATCAAAATAGACTTGCCATCAACTTCTTGCAGTTCTGGACTGAATTCATTTAACGCGATACGCATTTGTTCAACGCCGTAATTTTGAACAACAGGTTTTACTTCCATTGCGATACCGCCTGAAAAATCAATACCATAATTCAAACCGCGCACCAACAAAGACAACACTGACAATAAAATCAAGGCACCAGAAACAATGTACGACACCTTACGATATTTCATAATCTGCAATTTCATAACACTTCCCCTTTGACTTTTATTTTTTACCACCGACAAAGCCAATTTTTTTATTTTTGCCGTTCATATACCAATCTACAAAAACCTTGGTCAACAATACACATGTGAACAATGTAGTTAAAATACCGATTGACAACGTTACAGCAAACCCACGAATTGGACCGGCGCCAAATTGGAACAAAACCAAACCACAAATCAATGTTGTTAAGTTTCCATCCAACACCGCCTTCATTGCACGATCGAACCCCAGATTAGTTGCACGCAAAGAAGGTGTTCCAGCCCTGATTTCATCACGGATACGTTCAAATGGCAATACATTTGCATCTACTGCCATACCCAACGTTAACACAATACCTGCAATACCTGGCAATGTCAAAGTCGCACCAAACAACGCAGTCAACCCAACAATCATCCCTAAATTAACGACCAAAGATGTTGCGGCAATCACACCAAAACCACGATAAACCATCAACAAGAAAACAAAGATAAACAAGACACCGGCAACAGCGCCAATTTTACCCCCTGCAATTGTATCGGCACCCAAACTTGCACCAACAACACGTTCTTCGATAACCTGTAACGGTGCAGGCAATGCCCCACTACGCAACAAAACTGCCAAATCTTTGGCCCCCTGCAACGAGAAGCCACCAGAAATCTGACCACGTCCCCCAGGAATAGGTTCACGAATCACAGGTGCAGACAAAACCTTGCCATCCAAAACAATTGCAAAACGTTCCCCTACATGTTCAGTAGTCAATTTTGCGAACTTACGCGCCCCCGACGCATCAAACACAGTTGACACCACAGGCATATTATTTTGGTCAAAATCCGCTTGGGAATCCTTTAAAGCATCACCGGACACTTCCACTCTGGAATACACAGGCACAATTTGCCAAGGCATATCCATATAAGGCAAAAATTCCGTACCATTTGGTGCACGACCAGATTGAATCTGTTCAGATGTAATATTTTCATTAACCAAATGGAAAGTCATTTTTGCAGTCTGACCAATCAACTCTTTGATACGTTCTGGATTATCAACCCCAGGCAACTGAACCAAGATATACTTTCCGCCCTGACTTTGAATCGAAGGTTCTTTGGTCCCCAATGCATCAATACGACGGCGAACAATTTCTATACTGCGCGACAATGCTTCTTGTTGCATTTCCTGTTTTTGTTTTTCCGAATAAGACAACTTTATTGTTTTTCCATCAGATTCGATATCAACTGTATTTCCAAACGTTGCCTTCAAGCGTCCTTTGGCACTGGAAACTTCTTCTTCATTACGAACAACCAACGACACAACACCATCATGATTGCGCAACCCAGAGAAACGAATAACACCCTTGTTTCTGTCAATCAATGCACTACGAGTTTCTTCATATAACTGTTGTGTTTTTTCTTGGAACAAAGTATTTGTATCCACTTCTAGCAACAACTGTGCCCCACCTTTCAGGTCTAACCCCAATGACACAGGTCCAATCCAAGATGGAAAATAAGGCGCCAACTTTGGCGACAACGTCGGCACAGCCAACATAACACAGAACAACGCTGTAAAAACAATAGCCAGTTTTTTAAACATACCTTAAACCTTTTTTTATCTTACTCTACACCTGCAACTGCATTTTTATTTACTTCTATAACCACGCCTTTGGCAACTTCTAATTCTATTGTTTTTTCGTTGATTTTCTTGATTACACCATATATACCGGCCGCCATTACACGATTACCGACCTGCAACGAATCCAACATTTTTTGATATTCTGCCATACGTTTCTTTCCGGGTCGAATCATCAACAAATATATAATTCCGAACACAACAACACAATACAAAACCATTCCCCAAATTCCATTTTGTGGTGCCGCATTTGTGCCAGTTTGCACAACTGTATTAACAACTTCTGCTGTCTGTTCCATGTATTTTCTCCTTGATTAATACAATCACAGTAGTAAAAAAAGCTAAATTTGTAAAGAGAAAATCACAGTTTTTACAATCTTTCAAACCAAGTATCTATTTCTGCAATCGGTATAAATTTATACACAGGCCTGCCGTGATTACATTGCCCTGCCCGTTCAGTATTTTCTATATCGCGCAACAAAGCATCCATCTGGGCAAAATCCAGTTTCTGTCCTGCGCGCACAGAATGATGACAGGCATAATTTGCCAACTTTAAATGCATTTTTTCCGCCAACTGAGAAGAATGTCCATTAACACGCACTTCGTCTGCGATTGCATGCAACACATCTGCCCAATTCATATCCCAATCTGCCGGTTTTTCAAATATTGCGATTGCGTCATCACCAAAACCATCTATATGCAAACCAGACTTTTTTAAATCATCTGCCACAGACAAAACAGCCACAACATCTTCTTCGCGCAAATCAACAACAATCGGCGTCAACAGCGGTTGAGTTTTTATTTTATTAGTGCGCAATTTTTCATATGTAATTCTTTCATGCGCCGCATGCTGGTCAACAACAACCATATTATCAGCCTTTTGCGCAATAATATACTTATTTCCGACCTGACCGACAACACGTCCCAGTGGCAAATCGACAAAATCCGTCTGAATTTGACTGTCTTGTTTTTCAGACATTTGTATTGAATCTGATGCAACTGTTGGCATATTCAAAGACAAATCAAACATCGTTCTGTTAACATTATCACGCACACAGGCAATATTTGGTTTCAAACCAAAATCAAACTTAACACCACTACTATAATCAGATTTTTTATTTTCGGCTGCACAAACATCTTGGTGTGTAACACTTGGCGTTACCACAGACTGAACCATTGTTTTTGCCAATCTATCGCGCAAGGTTTTTATTATAAAAGCACGCACATGCGACGGTTCCAAGAAATGCACTTCTGTTTTTGCAGGCGACACATTAACATCGACCGCATTTGTCGGCAAAGTCAGATACAATGCACACAGCGGAAATTCACGCGCATGCATAACATCCATATATGCTGCGCGCAACGCGCCCACCAGAACCTTGTCTTTGACGGGACGCCCGTTAACAAACAAGAATTGATCAACACTGGACGCACGTCGCAATGTCGGTTCAGAAATAAACCCGCGCAGTCCCATTCCCGACACAGAACCTGACACCGCATCAATATCCAGCATACGTCCGCGCACATCATCCCCCATAACAGACACGACGCGCGACAACAAATCTTCATCTTTTGCAAAGAACCATTTATTATTCAACACGAATCCTACATCAGTACGCGCCATTGCCAGACGTTTAACAACATCTATGACAGACATCATTTCTGCCCTGTCCCCGCGCAAGAATTTTAACCGCGCCGGTGTTTTTGCAAACAAATTGTGGACACGAATCCGCGTTCCCTGTTCCCAGTCAGATGGTTTTATTTGTCCTGTGGCACAGTCAATTTGCCATCCATTTTCATCCACGCCATTACAAGTATCTATTATCATATCTGACACAGACGCAATTGACGGCAACGCTTCGCCACGAAAGCCCATAAAATTAATATTCAGTAAATCATCATCAGGTAATTTTGATGTTGCATGTCGTGTAATTGCGCGCGCCAAATCATCACGCGACATACCCGACCCGTTATCAACAATACTGATCAAGGTTCTGCCCCCATCAACGACATCAATAACAATATTAGTCGCCCCTGCATCCAGCGCATTTTCAACCAATTCTTTCACCACACTTGCGGGTCTTTCGACCACCTCGCCTGCGGCAATTTGATTAATCAAAAAATCCGGCAAAACCCTTACAGTCATATTTCTATCGCGTTTTATTCTTTGAATTTCACTTCCAAGATTTCATATTCTTTTTCACCACTTGGCAACTTTACAATACAAGTATCGCCGACGCATTTACCAATCATCGCGCGTCCAACCGGCGAAGTGCAAGAAATAACTGTACGTCCATCCGATTCAATATCAGACAAGATTCTGCATTGCATTTTATTACCATCTTCGTCTTCTGCGACAACGCGCGCCCCAAAGACAACCCTGTCCCCGCTAAGCGATTCGATATCAATTATCGCAGCATTTTCGATAACCCCTTCGATAAATCTGATTCTGTTATCGATTTGTCTTTGTTTTTCTTTGGCGGCACTATAATCTGCATTTTCAGACAAATCCCCTAACGAGCGTGCCCACTGCACAGTCTTTAAGATATCAGGTCTTTGTACTTCTTTTAAATCTTTTAGTTCTTTTATCAGGTTATCAAACCCTGCGCGTGAAATTGGCTTTTTTTCCATTTTATATCCTATATGTTTTATTGCATAGATTATACGCTTTCATTTTAATTTTGCAATTATCAAATGAACAGGTTATACTTTATATATTATGTTCAGGCAAAATATCTTAACACGTTTTTTACTGCGCCGATTTTTTTCTGGCGTTGGTTTAGTATTATTGGTCGTATGCGGCATTATATTTGCCGTTACATTTGTGGAAAGATTACCTGCGAATGCGACTGCTTTTGGTGCGATGTATGAATCATGGGTACGATTACTAGAATATATCCCATTGTTTTTACCGCTGGCGGTATTTATGGGCACATTGTTAACATCTTATAATCTTACCAAATCCAGCGAGAGTATTATTGTATCCAGTGCGGGCCTGTCGCCATTTCAGTCTGCACGTCCATTTTTGATTGGTGCATTTATTATTGGTGTATTTGCGACAACTATTTTAAATCCTTATTCTGTGTACCTCAGCACCCAGAACATAACATCGGACCATTTGCAATTAATTGATGACACTATTTGGTTACGTGAATCTTCTGAAAACGGCTTTATTACCATGCATGCAAAAACCATAACCAAGACAGATGACACGTTAATATTTGGCGACGCCACGATATATACCCAAACCCCAGACTTTAAATTAAAGAACCATATAAACGCTGACAAGATTACATTATCATCAGACGGCATGTCATCCCCAGACGCAAACATTTGGTCATCTGACGGCACGGTTCGTTCTGGTCAATGGCACACACCAACATTATTAACCCCACAAACGGTACTGGACAGATATATGCAACCAGACCAGATATCATTTTGGCAATTACCAGAATTCATCCACCGTATGGAAACGATTGGCGCAACCGTACGTGGGCATCGTATTCAGTTATGGACACTGACATTTTTACCATTAACAATGATTGCGATGGCGATGTTGGGTGTTGCTTTTTCCCAGACGAAACAACGTCGCAATTACAGTTTTGGCATAAAATTTAGTTTGGGTATCGTAACGTGTTTTGCCCTGTATTTTATCATAAATATGTTTAACGCATTGGGTGCGACGGGTGCCCTGCCACCACTATTATCCATCATTGCGCCACCGCTGATAATAATTGCAGGGGCTGGCACATTTATCACCAGTTTTGACACAATATAAACAGGAAAAGCAATGCAAAAAAAGAAAAAGACGAATACAAAATTCTATAAATTCTTAACATACACATTGATTATCTTAGTCATCGTATTGATGATAATATCGTTTCCTGCGACACAACATTTGACTGAAATCGTAGTATATCCATGAATTATATAAACATATTTCTTGAAGCACTATCGGCCGAACAAGGCTGTTCACCGCGCACATTATCCAGTTATGAATCAGACTTACGTTTGGCAGACGCTGCGATAAACGGCGGGTTGATTGGTGCAGACTCTGACGCGATACAACAATACCTGTCGTCTCTGCCCGACAAGCCTGCATCAATCGCGCGCAAAGCATCTTGTCTGCGCAGTTTTTATAAATTTTTAATGTTGGAAAAAATAATCACTACCAACCCGACCACAAATCTGGAAACGCCGAAACGCACGCGCAGTTTACCAAAATGTTTAACGCCCCAAGAAATAGAATTATTAATATCATCTGCGGGCGACACGCGCAATTCGACACGTCTGCGTGCAATAATTGAATTATTGTATGCATCTGGCCTGCGTGTTTCTGAATTATGCGAATTACCATTAACCGGTGTATTGGGCGACAAACTGCTGATTCACGGCAAAGGCGCCAAAGAACGTTTGGTCCCAATGCATCAAAATGCGATACAGGCATTGGAAAAATGGTTGCGCATACGTGGGGACGACATTGCATCAAAATACGTATTTCCATCCAACGGACAAACGGGTCATATTACCCGCGATGGCCTGTTCAAGATTTTAAAGAAATGCGCGGTATTGGCGGGTATTGAACCATCACGCGTAACACCGCACGTTTTACGTCATTCGTTTGCATCACATCTGTTGGCGGGCGGCGCAAACCTGCGTGCGATACAAACAATGTTGGGACACGAAGACATATCTACGACCCAGATATACACACATGTTATGCCAGACAAATTAATGGAAACCATATCCCAACACCATCCATTATCAACCCAAGGGAACAAAACAAATGATTAAGAAATGTGATAAACCCGGCTGCACCAAGGCAGGCATTTGCCGTGCCCCAAAATCACGTGCATTAAACGACTATTGGTTTTTCTGTCGCGAACACGCCGCGGAATATAACAAGAATTGGAATTATTATGCGGACATGACCCCCGAAGAAATCGAGGATGACTGGCAACGTCAAACGTTTGGCACAACATTAAAAGACACAAACGAAGCAAACAAACAGGCAGATGAATACAGCAAATTCATCAACGACTTTTTGACAGGACGTTCTAAATTTGACCGCATGCCGGCACGCAGTAAATTACCAACAACAATCACATCTGCCCTGAAAGTATTTGAATTGGGCGTTACGGCATCATGGCGAGATGTTGGGACCAAATATCGTCAACTGGCGAAAAAATATCACCCTGACACCGCCACAGACAAGGAAAACGCCGCCACAGAATTTGCGCGTATATCTGCGGCATACGACATATTAAAGAAACACTTTGGCAAAAAATAAAAACCACCAAACGGTGGTTTTATTATCTTGCACCCCATGTTGATGTTGACGTACGTTGTGCCCGTTCGTACGAACGTTGTTGATTCTGTAAACATGTACGCGCCTCTTTTAAACAGTCTCTAAAATCAGAATTAGTCATAACACTATTTGTATTTATGCACCCTGCTTTTGCATCTTTACAAGCGTTACCCCCATTCTCAAAATTTATCGTCGCAAACATACTGTAATCATTTGCCAACTGTTTTTTGATTTCGCGGGTTGGTTTGCTGCCATTTTCAGACTGATTAACTATCGAATTCATATTATCCTGATAGCACTTTAATATTTCTGCATCAGAATATTTATTCTGGCAATTCGATACACCGGCGGACATATACACAGATTTATCCGACGAATAACTGGACGAACCAGAATCTTCATCCTTGGACGCACCTGCAACTTGCAGATTTGTTGTTAACACCGCCTTTTTCAATTGTGTCTTAAAACGACTTAACATTGATTCCATCTGTTCATAATGGCGATACATTTGTTGTGTAATAATCGTAGATTTTAACGCAATAACATTTTGCATCAGTTCCTTGTTCGCGGCATCTGTTGACTTTGGATTTTCTGTCATACCAATATTATACGCATGTGTTGAACACAGTGCAAATTCCGCAGAAATTGCATCATTATCTTCGTTTTCACATGATTCATCGGCCCACACCGGCAAAACCAACCCCAGCGCCAAGACCAGAACCAAACAACCTTTTAAAATCTTCATCACATCTTTTTTCATTTTGAACCAATTTTGATACTCGACACGCTTCTTGCAAGCTCTCGTAATGGAGTAGTATCAACCGCACTAGTATCAACCTGTGGGAGATAAGATAAATTTGGCGCCAATAAAGCATTCGTTGTCAACGATGGCATAGCGTTCCCTGTAACCGTCGTTCCAGAAGTATCACCCCCCCCCTTCCTACCAGATTTTTTATCTGCCTCTGCCTTGGTCATAACTTTACCATCATATACAACACAGTTATCTGATACATAACATTTCTTTGACGTATCATCATCATCTTTTGTTGTCCAGTCCAATTTACACTCACTCGGCAACTGACCCGATTTTCCAATATTGGTACAAATATTTTCGTCGCTTGCCACTTGCAAATACGTTGCATACGGCACCACATATGTCGCATCATCTGAACTGATATATCCATTTGTGTACGCTGTTTTATACAAACTGTCATCTGGAACACAGATTTTATTTGGTAATTTCTTGGTATTTACCGCATTAACCAGACGTTTATACCCAACCGGTGTTGTGTTACAATATTTTACCCTTTCAAATTTCACACCTTTACCCGAATTTGAATAGAATTTATTTGTTCCCGCGTGATCCAACGCATCTTGTTCAATCATACGATACAATATATCCAAATCCAATGTCTTGCCACGACTGCTTTTGCGACGACCAAACGCAGTAATTGAATCCAACGCCGACGACAAACACCCCAAACGTATCATTTTATCGCCATCATATTCATCCAACCAAACACGTTCAACCGTTTCACCTTCGGCGATTAAACCAATCGGCTGACAACGCACATCGTCTTCGGGTGGAATTGTTTGCCCCACAACACACGATGTTGATGTCCCCTTGGCAAAATCAACACCCTTTTGCGACTTGCCACCAACACAACTATTTTTTGTATATGAAACAGGATTATGCTTATTGTCATTACCACCTATTGTCACCCATTCTGACGATGTCATAGATCCCGCGGCACACATATACTTACCCCACTTGTTACACGCGCCATTTAACATCATCAAAACATCAGACACATCAACACCAACCGCCATCGCTGTTTCCAGCGCATCATAAACCTCGTCAATAATGGCGTCATATGGTTCAAAGAACAATTCTGCCTTTTCCTTGAACATTTTTACACGTTTTGGACCGGCACAGTTATTACCACGCGAATCACACTTCGCATAATCGAACGCTTTATCCATTGTTATTTTTAAATTATTTAATTGCTGTTCTGCATTTTCGATTTTGCTTAAAATCTCGCCCGATATTTGTTGGCGATACAGCAAATCACTGGACGCACCGCTATCAATCGCCTGTTGCTGAACCTGTGTCACCCCAGAATTTTGAACCGTCTGGGCCTCTATCTTTTCTGCCTGGGCACGTGCAGCCTCGTCCTTGGCTTGTTGAACCAGTGCTTTCTGTTCTTCCAGCGCCGCCTGCATCTGTTGCATTTGTTGTTGATTTTGTTGTTGCATTTGCATTTGCATATTTTGCATCTGCTGTTGCATTTGTTGTATCTGTGCATTATTTTGCATTGCGGCCTGTTGCGCTGCGGCCTGTTGCGCCGCCAACTGTTGTTCTTGCAGTTTTGATTGTGCAGTTGCAACAATCTGGGCAGAAATATACGCAACCAAATCCGCACCATACTTTTTACAAGATTCATTACTGTTCACACAGCCTTCGACAATTGGTTTGGCAATATCCATTGACGAACACGCAGAACATTTTGGCTGGGCACAGCGCAAAATCAAAGAATTACAATTACCAAAATCCGCCTTGGGCGCAGTCCCACCAGACGCACCTGTTGCACGATTATTCATCAAAGAATTCCAAGTATTATTGTTATTTGCACCAACATTACCGTTCCAAGCAGTCAAACTGCCACCTGCGGTGGTTGCAACCTGAGCCCCCACCACCATTGGCGCACAAAATAAAAACAACGTTAAAAATCGCTTAAACAGTTTCATATTCTCTCTTGGGTCAAATTTTAACACAAAAGAAATGTAAAAAAAAGAAAAAAATTACCCCACCGCTGGAATAAAAATACAAATAAACTAGAATGATTTAGATACGAAACGGCCCCGATGGCGTAGTGTACAAAGGTTACATGAGTTGCCAGTACCGCTTGTAGATACGCCTTATTAAAAATAAATTAGAATAGTTTAGATACGGAACGGTCCCGATGGCGTAGTGTACAGAAGTTACATGAGCCATCGGGAC
>JAZQRR010000030.1:0-4145 GCA_045629645.1 Candidatus Enterousia sp.
CTCGCGGGAGAATGCGCAGTAGGTCCATCCGGGCAAGTGCGGTCGCCTTCAAAAACTTTTTAATTGAATCACAGGTGGCGGTATGTTAAGCAAAATCGCAGAATTAAACGACCAATTAAGACAGAATTTATTTACACCTGGTTCAAACCGGGTGTTTGTTTCTGCAGCGGTTAGTTCTCTGCCATATCTGGAACGGGCGCTGTTGTTGGATAAAGTTCAAAAATTTAATGATTTCAATCCAGATAACGACGTGTACCAAGAGCACGACTTTTCACGAATTGAACATAATGGAATAACTTATTTTTGGAAAATCGACTATTACAACAAGACAATGGACGCAGGTTCTGAAGACGCAAGTAATCCAGATATCACAACCCGGGTTTTAACAATTATGCGTTCAGACGAATATTAAACAAAAGGATTTATCATGGCAAATCGCACTTATTTCAAATTGGAAGTTAACGGAATAATGATGCCGGAAATATATTTCAATCACGACCAAGCAAAAGCAGCCTTGAAAAACATCTGTGAAAGCAATATTGCAACCGGTGGAAGAATTATTATGTTTTAACAAAGGACAACAAACATGAAAAAATATGTAATTACAGACCCATGTTATATTATTCCAAGTGCAGATTGGGATAAATGCTGTAAAATATTTGACTCAGCCGAATATAAAGCAGCAGAAGAAAGTCGGGATTATAAATTGCAACGCGAATTGTTTGATAATGAAATAACCAAAACATTACAACAGTTCAGCGGTGATATTAATGCCAAAGCAACTTCAACTGGATATGGGGATTGGGTAAACAGTATCTGGGGTAAAAATGTATTAAAACACGATTTCTTTGCAGATTCCGGTATGGTATGTGTATGTGAACTAACCGATAATGTCAGGAAAGTTATTGATTCTAGATTTATTGGTATGGCTGTATTCGAAACAGACAAAGATATTGAAATTGAATTTGACTGGTCTGATTCAGATTGGACAGTTGTACGCATAATCGATAAAGATACCGGTCGTGAAATTGTATCATCCCAAGAACCATATTCAGACGATGATGATTACGAAGAATAAAATTAAACCCGCTGATTTGTTTCAACGGGTTATTTTTATTATTTAAAACGGCATGCCAAATTCATCTGTTGTTATTTTTTCTTGATTTAACACAGATTTTTTTTCGGAATATTGTTTTTTTAGTTCCGCTTCCAACCTTTTTAAGTCATTTCTGGTCGGTATAGGGCCTTCTTCGAGTTCAAACTTTTTTTGGCGTTCTTCTTCTCTTCGTTCGTATGCTTCTTTTGCTCGAATTTTACGCTGTTCCAATTTTTCTTTGTGTTTACGACACTTAAAATCCCAGCTACTTTCAATAGTCATACCATCTTTACATCCGCGTTGTATTTCAGATAATTTATATGGTTCAAACGCATACAGGGTGTTTTCATCAGTCAGTCCCAGTTTTTGCAGGTATATATCTTTTACAAACTGTTCGCAAGAATCATCAAATTCGTCAAAGTTATCGCGTAATTCTTGCACCAAAAAATTATAAGAAATCGTTTCGCATACATCTTTGTTTATATTCGACACCAGTATATTTTTAATTGGATGTGTAGGATTTTTGCCTCTGTTGCCGTTTTTATCTGTGCCATTAACCAGACAATCAAGTTTTTTCATTAAAACATTATAAAGCATGGTGCCTTTAGCTTGTGTGTCAGCAGAAACCAAAATAGGATGTTCCTTTGCCAGTCTTTCTTCTTCAAGTATTTGTTTTAATGGTTCTGCCCAAATATCGTTTGAATTTTCTCGTACTTTGTCATAATCTGGCATCGGTTCCAAATCAAAAAACGGTGCCAAAGCATTATAAAGGTCCATTTCTGAAACCTTGATGTTTTCTTCATCTTTGGTGTTTTCATTATTGTATTTAACCATAATTTTAATATATTGTTCACCGGTCACACGATAATTCTTGGTCGTGCAATTTTTGTAATCCAATAATTCCATCAAGTTTTCTTCAACCAAATAATCCAACGCTGTCCGAATTGCTTCTTTGCGTTCAGATGCAATCACCTGCTTGCTAAAAGTACCTTTGATACAATTATATATATCGTGGGGAGCGAAGGTTTTGCTTGCAGTTAATGTTCGTTCATCGGTTTCGTTTACAAAACCAAAATGTTCAGTCAAAAAAGTAATTATGTTTGATATCGCCAACGAATTAACACGATTTTCATTGTATACAGAAACAATATCATACAAATCATAATAATGGTCAAACCTTGGTAATGAATTAAAAATATTGGTTATTATTCTGGTCAAAGTTCCAGATTCCAACGGTCTGCCCCCCAATCTGTTGCCAAATTTGATAACAGAAACGCGGCGTTGTTTTAAACTTATCATGTCGTTTGATGTGAAAATATTGTTCGTATTAACATAATAATTGAACGGTTTTTTGTTTTTGGGATTGATTTCGACATTTCCACCGTTGACAATTGTTAATAATAATTCCCGGTCAATATCGGTTGGTTTTACTTCGTCAAAATAATTCAAATGGCTTTTCCAAACCTGTTCTTCATGGGTTGATTCTAAAATTTTACCAGATTGTGCCTTGAACACATTTCCATATTGTGATTCCACATCACAAATCGCCCTGGCGGTTGCAGATTTACCATTTCGTGCCACTCCATTAAAAAACACACAGGTTTTATCATTGGTTGGAATTTCATTATCGCGTGAATATTTTAGTTGCATTAAAAAACAAACCAACGCCAAATAACTGTTTTTATCAACAATATTCAACCGGTATAAACTTGCAACCAAAGTATTAATATCTGGTGATGAATCAAGTTTCGCGTATTGAATATTTTTTTGAATTTGTTTTTTATCAAATTCAATTTTTTTCAATTCTGCTTTATCCGCAATGCGTTCCACAGTGCGTGGTTGACATTCAATTAACCTTGCAATTCGCTCTGTTACGGTGCGCTCACCATCCTCGTCGACAATCGTAATAGGTTCGTCTTTAAATGTATTCATTACGACATCATATGCGATTGCTTGATTGAATTCGATATTATTTTTTGCACAATAGGCAGCAATTTTGCCTTCCATTGCATTGGTTAAACCAATTTGCTTGTATGACATTTTATAAAATTCCTTCATATATTAGCAATCCCCAGAAGTCTCGGAAGCCGTTTAGGGTGGCAAACTTCTGGGGATTCATTGTTGAAACCTATAAAAGTCCTGCCTAAACCATTTCCGTACCATTTAATCATCGCTTTTTTCAACAATGCCCGATTAAACGGTATAAAATTTCTTTTACATCTGTGTTTTGCTTTTGTATTAATTAGATTGTTTCTTGACCGGATTTTTCCCGTCTATATATAGAACTGTGCATTTTGAAAATTTTTTTTTGATTTTTTTCTGTTTTTGTGTTTTTTTTCGGAAAGAGCCGTTTTTTATTTCCGATGTTCTTATTGTACAGATGAGTTTTTTATTCTTTTTGACAAACAAAAAAACGCACCTTTTATATTAAATACAAGGACTTATTTAATTTTTCTTTCCGGCTTTTTACACTATGCACTCCCATCTGCGAAAACGCATTACTGGTTTTACTTCGGGACACTTTGGAAAAAATCTCGGATGATAACCTTTTAAGTTTACATCAGCATAAAAATGGTCTAGAATAGGTTCTGTTCAGGAATCGTCCTAGACCACTAGTGCGATTTTAAGTTGGGGTTAACGGTTCCATATCGTTGCCTCTTCTTTTTTATTTGTTAATTTTTTTTCACACAAACATGATTAAATAAATCGCAGAAATTCGCCAGAATTTTATTCTTCCTTTTTGCAAATAAATTTCAAAATTTTTTTCAAAAAAACAGTTTGTGTTAATTTCAAAATTAAAACCCTTGATTCCTGGGATTTTTTAATTACGATATGTCGTATCACTACATATTTTTAATAACAGGTGTGCAAAATGGATGATTTTTTGAAAAAATTGTATAAATATTTGAATCTGTCGACAAGTTTTTTTGATGCATGGTTGAAACAAAATCCGATTCGGAATTGCACAATAACACCAATCGAAATGAAAATATTATATGGGTTAAAATACGAAAATTTAAAAACGCAACGGGATATCGAAAACCATTAT
>JAZQRR010000031.1:0-5514 GCA_045629645.1 Candidatus Enterousia sp.
TTTTGGTGCGAGCAAAGGGGCTCGAACCCTCGACCTCAACCTTGGCAAGGTTGCGCTCTAGCCAACTGAGCTACGCTCGCATTGCGTGGTATATATTGACATATATTTTATATAAATGCAAGTACTTTTTTTTAAAAAAACACCCGTCTGTTCAGATGGGTGTTTTTACTTTATTTTTCCATATTTTTTAGATATTCAAAACGCAATGAATCCAGCGTATATTGCCGTTTTGATACTTCTAGTTGCTGACGACGCAATTCATTTGAACGCGATAATTCATTGCTTATCGACGCTGTATACGTTAACACGCCCAACAAAATGACCGTTATGACCAACATCGTACCGCCGCCGACATTGACACGAAACCTGTCGCCAAATTTTTGTTTTACATCTGTGACATTAACATTAAGTTCTTTATTCATCACAAACCTACTTCATTAAAACCATGTCCATGGCTGGAATACTTTTAACAACCCCAGCGCAGTACGTTTATCTGCGTATGTATGACCACAGCGCGGACATACATTAAACGGTTTTAATATTGCCTTGGCTTTTTTGAACATCAAGAACCACAAATACAGACCAACTGCCCATACTGCAACTACCAGTCCCCATGCAACATAACCAAAATATTGATCAACCGTACGGGTAATAATTGTTATTGTTGATACATCTGATTTAGACAAATCATTATATATCTTGGTCGCAACAGGCCAACTGGATGGATGCCAAGGATAAACATGTTTAATACCATAATTTGTTAGCAATGTTGTGCCCAAACCACCAGACTGTTTATCCAACGCTGTTTTTATTGCACTGTCCAGCATCTTATCTACTTCGGTTTGTGCAACATTTGTCAGATTCTTTTTTATCTTGTCCAATTCACGGTTAACACGCGACGCAGTATCATCTATCTGTGCGATTTTTTCATCTGCTTTATTTATCGCAGAATCAGCTTTGTCCAGATTCTTGTCAATATCTGCGACAGCGTTATCAACACTATCTGTTTTAAAACCAAGTTTATTCGCAAAACCTGTCAGTTTTTTTACACTGCCTGTCTTTTCACGGGCCGCCGCAGTTGATTCTTTGGCAGACGCTGTTTGCGCCTTGGCTTGGGCAGTGGCATCTGTTGTCTTTGACACAACTTTTTCTGCCATTTTTACTTTGTCAATCGCAACAGATATTGGTTTTTCCAAATTGATAGAATCTGCGACACCGTCCAACAATGCCTCGTACTGTTTAACAATACTTTTCTGTAAATCAAAGAACATTGAAACAACAATTGACTTCTTAATCGGACCAGAATAAGTGTCTTTTACATGTAATGGCACCCAGATTAATAAAGCAAACCAAACAATCGTTATAATTGAAAAAGTTCGCTTGGTCCATGTAATAACAGACTGTTTCTTTTTAACGGTCTTGGCACCACCCATATCAATAACTTCGATTTGTTTTTTTGCCATATTTCTTTCCTTTCTTTTATGATTATTTTTTGTTGAAAATGTTCTGATACCCCTGATTTATTTTCTATAACTTTTATTCCCCTGTATAATTCTTGATAAATTCATTTTTGAATTCTGCAAATCTACCCTGTTCTATTGCTGTTCTGATATCGCGCATCAAATCTTGATAGAACCATAAATTATGTTGCGTTAACAATGTTGCACCCAAAATTTCATTGCACTTTATCAGATGATGAATATATGCGCGCGATAATTTGCACGCGGGACATCCACACTTGTCATCCAGTGGGCGTGAATCATCCTTGAATTTTGCATTACGCATATTCATTGTACCATGTCTGGTAAATGCCTGGGCGGTGCGACCAGCACGTGTTGGCATAACACAATCAAACATATCAACACCACGTTCAACTGCCCCCAAGATATCAAGTGGTGTTCCAACACCCATTAAATACCTTGGCTTGTCCGTTGGCAACAGTGGTGTAGTCGTCGCAATCATATCAAACATAACAGATTGCGGTTCACCAACGGCCAAACCGCCGATTGCATATCCATCAAAACCGATTGCAGTCAATTCACGTGCAGACTTTTCACGCAATTCTGGAAAATCTGCCCCTTGGACAATACCAAAAATACCGTAACCAGGTCTGTCAATAAATGCGTCTTTGCTGCGTTTTGCCCAGCGGGTCACCATATCAACATTTTTTTCAACACGCGCACGTTCCGCAGGCAATTTTAAACATTCATCCAGAACCATTGTAATATTAGAATCCAACTGATGTTGAATATGTACAGAATCTTCGGGACGCAAAAAGTGTTTTTTGCCGCCATCAAAGTGCGATGTAAATTGAACGCCTTCTTCGCTCATTTTTGTCAGGGTTGATAAACTCATAACCTGAAAACCGCCACTGTCTGTCAAGATTGGACCGTGCCAACCGCCAAATTTATGTAATCCACCCATTTGTTCAACCAAATCACCACCAGGTCGCATCATTAAATGATATGTATTTCCCAAGATTACTTCCGTGCCAGTGTCTGCGACCTGGTCCATGGTTAATGCCTTGACTGTTGCGGCCGTACCAACCGCCATAAATGCAGGCGTCTGAAATGTACCATGTGCCGTTTCAACACTGCCGCGACGGGCGTTTCCATCGGTTGCGATTAAATTAAATTTTAACGACATGTTTATTTACCCCATTATTTAAAATTATCTTGCCATATCTGTTGCAAATCAGAATCAAAATCTGAGCCCTGGGTAATGATTGACATCGCACCATCAAAATACCCACGTGAATTCTGCAATACATCTGCGACAGATATTCTGTCCATCATCTGGACAGTATCGTAAAAATCATAAATACGACCATAATCACGATAGAAACTAATCAACTTATCACAACGCCTTGTTGCAGATTCCAGCCAATCTGCATCACCCAAACGATCTTTGCGATTATACCTGTCAAGGTCTTGAGCTGTGATTGGCAAATCTGTATATATTCTATATGCCGTCTGGGCAATTAATTGTGTTACCTTGGCAATATTTTCTGCGGATGTCTGGGTCGAAAAACCGTTCCAGGTATAATCAAGGTTTCCAACGCCAAATCCAGAAAAACCATAAACCAGTCCATTATCTTGACGCAAAACATTTGCGATTTCTTTGTTCATATATCGTTCAAAACGCCCAACACAGAACGCATTAAATCTGTGTTCGTATATTGAATCACAAATATCTGGGAACAAAATACGCAATTTGATATTTTTTTTATCTGGCATCGAATTATGCGCAACAGTCGGCGTGTAATTTATAAGTGTGTTTTTTGACACATCGTGTGTTGGCAAAAAACCAAACGCATCTTCCAGACACTGTAATACGGACGCGGTGTCAATAATTCGCCCAGATATGCCAATAATACAATTTTTCGCAGACAATCTGCGTGATAAAAATTCCAGCATTTGTTCGCGACTAAATGACATAATGTTTTCAACATTACCCAAATTACGGGTTGAAAATGTCGCACCACCAAACAATGTTTCAGACATAAAATCATCAAATTTACGGTCGGGATTATCCAATGCACGACGCAATTCATCACATACAACACTACGTTCTATTTCTATCTTGTCGGGGTCAAACAATGAATTTTGTATTTGATCACCAATATAATCAATCAAGATATTTGCATTTTTTGCCAAAATACGGCCCAAAAAAGACAGAGACGATACGCCGGTTGACGCATTACGCACGCCACCATGATAATCAAAATAATCATCAATTTCACGCTTTGATGGGAAACGCTTTGTTCCCTTGCATAACATATGTTCACAAAAGTGTGTCAATCCATACTCGTGCGGTAATTCATCACGCGAACCCGTATTAAAATAAACCTTGACCGCGGTTGTTTCCAGTTCCATGGGATCCAGAATAACTGTAACACCATTTGATAATTTATGTAATGTTGGTTCGTACCGCATTAAGCATCCTTTTTAAACAACAGACAACAATCGCCATAGCTAAAAAATCTGTACTTTTCATCCACCGCGTGTTTGTATGCAGATTTCATTTCTGGCAAACCAGTAAATGCAGAAACCAACATAAACAATGTTGATTTTGGCAGATGAAAATTTGTCAGCATTACATCAACCGCACGAAATTTATAGCCCGGCGTAATAAATATAGATGTGTTTGCGCAAATTGGCGCAACACGCATGCCATCAGGCGCATTTTGCGCCGCGCTTTCCAATGTGCGCATAGAAGTTGTACCAACGGCAATTACGCGTTTCGCATCATTTATTATTTCTGCCTGTTCTGGGGTAATACAGCACCATTCACTGTGCATTTTGTGTTCAGATAAATCTTCGGTTTTTACAGGCATCCATGTACCCGCGCCAACATGCAATGTTACCTTTACAATTTTTGCACCACGCTGTTCGATTTCCTGTAATAAATCATCCGTAAAATGCAATCCCGCCGTCGGCGCCGCCATTGACCCCAAAGGCGATGAATATACCGTTTGATAACGTTCACGATCGTCTGATTGTTCTTCGCGTTTCATATATGGCGGCAACGGCATTTTGCCAACACGGTCCAAGACCGCAAAAATATCATCACACAGAAATTTTAATTTCAAGCCACTGTCATCATCTTTGTCTGTAACAACAACCGCAGTACCATCGTCCAGTAATAATTCTGTGCCGATTTTGATTTTACCAAACTTTTTACACAGTCCCCACCAACAGCCATCATCAGTTGCAGTATGCAATGTTATTTCATGGTCAGATGCCATAAAACGCGCCGGTATAACACGTGAATTATTAAAAACAATCACGTCCCCCGGTCTGATATATTCCAAAAAATCACGAATATATTTATCCGACACAATATCGCCATCAACAACCAACATACGTGACGCATCACGCTGTGGTAACGGATGCGACGCGATTAATTCAACCGGCAATTCAAAATCAAAATCTGATGTCGTTAGCATAACTATCTTATTTTACCAAATTCTTGTACAGATGGAATATATGTTGTTTTATCTGTCAAAATAGTATCATTGGAAACACTATCTTTCAATTGTTGTAGTTTTATTTTATCTTGTTCTAATCTGATGCCTGCACGTTGGCATTCACGAACAGATAATATCGTCAACGCAGCAAAGATGATGGGCAACAAACATCCCTGAATCAATGGAATTTTTATTTCTGGTTTTTCTTTATCTATACCCATCTTTTATTCTCTTTATTTCCCGAATTCCAATCCTTGGTCAATATAATTTTCTGCCTTTTCTTCCCAGTCTGGTTCCACGCGAACAAACAAATGCAGGCGTGCGTTTACGCCCCATTGATTCTGGATATCGTGACGTGCATCCGTACCAATACGCTTTAACTGTTCACCACCACGACCAACAACAATCTTTTTATGCCCATCGTTACGAACCGCGATTTTCTGATATATATCCAGAACGCCTTCTGCATCTACATCAACGCGTTCAGTCACAACATTGATATGATATGGTAATTCTTGGTGAATATATTTATAAACCTTTTCACG
>JAZQRR010000032.1:0-41867 GCA_045629645.1 Candidatus Enterousia sp.
AACACTGTTCAGGTATTTTGTGACAGGATTATTCTTGTTTTTATTTTTCAAGAATCCTTCGCATTGTGTTAATGCGGTCTGCCATGCACAGCCCAACGATTGTTTTTTTGTCCAGTTTACCCATGCAAATCCGGAATACAACGTTAAATAAGAATTGAATAATTTTTTTCTTTCTGCTGCATCGATTTTTTTTGCAACATCTTTATCGATTTTTACAATCATTTTTTGTGGTTCTGTCATCATATTGAACTCCTTTGTTTAATGTTGAAGTCCTGTGCCATCCCATCACAGTAAATTTATATAGGTAAAAATTCCCGCGTTTCAAGTCTTTTTCTTGTCAAGTAAAAAGTTTTTTTGACATCTGTCCTAAAACAGTGCAAAAATATAATTGTTCATATCAGAACAACATACTGTTGCCAATAATGGGCGGTATGGGTATGGACCTGCATCTTGCCAATAATGGGGGTGTGGAAATTCATCGAAACCAAGGAGTTAAAAGATGAAAAAAACTTTAAAAGCAGCCGTTGCATTGTCGGTATTGACCGCGCCTGCATATGCTGCGAATTTGGAAAACCCACTGTATATGCCACAGCAGGGCAGTGTATATTCCAAAACATCGGCCGGTGTTATGTACAAAGTTGCAGATGATACCGAAGCGATGGTGAACAAAGAACATGATGGCGCAACAGAATTTCCAATTTGGCGTCTGCATGAAGAATTGGGGTATGGTATTTTGGATAACCTGGAATTGTATTTAAAAGTGGGCTATACACATGACGATGACATTGCCCGCAAAGGTATGCATCAGGGTCGTGCCGGTTTGAAATATCGCGCATTGGATACTGATGGTTGGATTTGGGACTTGTACGCAGACGCGCACCTGGGTGGTGTCAGCGAAATGACGGGTTCTTATACAGCCAATGGTTTTAATTATGACAACTATTCAAATGGTCGTTGGGGATTCCACGTTGGTACCCAGGTTGGCAAGCAAATCGATAATTTCAGCTTTGCTGGATTCATAGAAGCCTTGCGTACATTTGGTAACGATAACAACAGTATTGAATTGGTGTCTTTTGATTTGAGAAAGATGGGTATGGGGGTTGTTCCTGCGGCTATGTTGGGTTTCCCAGATGAAATTTCTGTTGATTTGAAATCCACAACCGAAATCAATGCTGGGTTAAAGGCGTTTTATCAACTGGATGACAAATGGTCATTTGGCGCGGGCTTTACATTCAAACATCATTCGGACAATGGCGTAGAAAGCTTGGCATCTGGTGATGTTAGTGCTGCCCATCCGTTAGTTTTAGCGGAATTGTTGAGGCAGGTAGAAGATATGGAAGATGGCTTTGATGAATATGTCATCGGTTTATCTGCTGCATATCAGATGACAGATGCAACACAGGTTGCTGTGTATGGTGAATACACATTTGATGATTCTCATTCTCAATCACAGAATGGTACAGACGTCAAAGCTGAATTGGGTGTTCGTTTGAACGTTCAGTTCTAATAAAAAACAAAATAATATATATTGGACAAAGTCCCGCCATCTGGCGGGATTTTTTTGTGTTAAAACATATCTGTTTGCTTGCGCTGGTGGCGACAAAATGATATAATAAACCCAAAGGAAAATGGACAAGGAATGAAAAAAATCGGATTTTCTGCCGTGTTGGTCGGCATTTTGTTGGGGGTGCCTGTGGCGTCTGATGCTGCGTATCCTGTATATCGTGTTGGTGGTAATTCGTTGCCGACGGGATATACTGCGTATAATGCTGGGGCGAACAATGTTGTTCGTACGGTTAATGCGCCGGCGGGATACGGTACGTATAACCAAAATGTTGTTGCGGCACAGCCAACACGTATAACGGGTGCGTTGCCACGCGTTGGTTCGTCCCAGACAACGGCGGGACGCCAGTATTATCAGCCTGCGGATTATGACAGATTGGCGGACAGTGGTTTGTATGTTGGGTTGTCTGTCGGGTATGCGGCGTCTGTTATGGGGGCGATGTCTGCGGATTATGCGGGCGAGGTTGATGCGTTCACGGTTCCTGGTGCATTCCAAGACGCTGATTTTGATTCCGACAGTGTTTTGCCATTGCAGATTTCGGTTGGTGCAGCGATAAACAATGATATTCGTATAGACTTTTCTTATTTGCGTTATTCTGGTCTGGCGTACCCAAAAATGGTTCAGACTTCGGACGGTGAAAACGGATATATCGAGGCTAATGTCGAAGGTGGTGCAATCACAGCGAATACGACCATGTTGAACATTTATTATAACATTGACTCGTTCACTGGGTATTTGGCGGGTGGTTCGTTGCGTCCGTATGTTGGTGCGGGTATTGGTATTTCGTTAAATACGATTGCTGATTATGCGGTTTATGACAATACGTTTTATTCTGTGATTGATCCGGCGTATGCTCATGCGGGACAGTTGACTGGTTTTTCGGATATTGTTGCATATCATAACGGTGGTACAACCGAAGAATTGGCATTTATGCTGGAAGGTGGTTTAACCACAGAAATGCAGGGCGGTATAAAGTTGGATTTCTTTGTTCGTTATGCGAACTTGGGTAATGTTAAAAATTCGGGCAGCATCGTTTTATCTCAGATTGAATGGTTGGGTGACGGTGCCGGCGGTGAATATCAGGCGCCGTACGACAGTGTTCTGCATTATACCAACTGGTATGAAAGTGGCAGACTTGGTTTGGTAGATGTTGGCGTCAGATTAAGATTACAGTTCTAGGTTATGCATACGTCATAATAACAAGAGAGAGAGAATGAAGTGCGCAAATAGTGGTTTGTTTTATGGTTTTTTATCAGCGATGATGATTGTTTGTGGTGGTGCTGATGCGGCAATTCGTATTGGTAATGCTGCGCGTAGTAATCCGCAAAATCATAAACATGCCAGCAGCGAATTTTATCAGCAGCCAATGAATACTGTACCGGTTTATGCGGAACCAGAACCGGCTGAATTACCGATTAAGGTTAAAAATTCAGATGTTGCCGAACAATTAATTCAAACGGGTCAATCTGGTAATGTTACGATGGATTCGTTGGGGAATTGCGCAATGATATATCCAAATGGTGAATTTGAATGGGCGCGTCCAACGGCGGGAAATGGTACGGGTGGTGCATCGACATGTACTGCGGTTGTTGAAATGGTTGCATTAAATGGCGGTAAAGACGGCAGCGATGTTATTGTTGCGCGTGCAAATGTTGCGGCTGGCGACAGTGTTATTTGTAATATCTCAGAATTTCCCGAGGCAACATGGTTACCTGATGCGGGCAATGTAGAATTTCCTGCGGACGCCGAACCGACGGTTGACGATGTTGTTGCTGTAATGAACGAAGAACAAAAACAAAATGCTGCGATAAAGATTATTGGTGGTGCGGTATTGGGCGGTCTGGGCGGAAACATCACCGGCAAGAATGATGTTGGCAAAGACGGTCTGTTGGGCAGCAGCAAGGACAAGATTCAAAATACGATTATTGGTGCGGTTGGTGGTGCCGGCTTGATGGCGGCCAGTTCATACAGTGGCAAGGTTGCTGGTGATATGATTATGTCTGGTGGTATTAATGCGGCGGCTGGTGCGACCATTGGTAATATGGCTGCGACGGGTGATTCTGTATTGCGTATTGAAAATTGCAAGGTCAACGGTGTTTCAACGACATGTTTGTGGGGTGTTTTGGTTAAGACAAGCGAATGGGGGCGTAAGCGCGGGGAAGGAAGCGATGCAAAAGACACAGTCGCATTTTATAATATAAAAGATAACAGCATTGTGGAGTGTGTAAAAGACGGTGCTGCATATAAAGAATGTAAACCATTTGATTTGATAAACGTTCGATTGGAAGCGTATGGCCCAGAAAAAACACTGGAAGAAATCAGTACCTCTGATAGCTTTGCTAAAATAACGGCTGAAAAAATTTTCAAAATGGATGAACAAAACAATATGACATCTGGCAATCCTGCAGATTCTAACAAGGGTGGGTATGCTGAAATATCATCTGGCTCCATCCCCGGAGCACGTCAGGCGGCACTGATTGCAAATATTCAGGATTCTACATTTGGTCTGCGCAAGGATGATTGGACCAAGATAAAGGCGCGTGGCGGTCTTGAAATTTATGGTCGTGACGCCAAGGGTGATGCGTTCGATTTGGGCAAAGATTTTCCAGCAGATATAGAAGCCTTCCACGTTATGTACCGTGATTCTGGTGATGGCGGCTTTGTTGACTTTGGAAACAAGGCGCGTTTAAAGGCAACTGCGATTGGTGCGGGTGTTGGTGCTGGTTTGGGTGCATTTACTGCATATCAGGGCGCACAAAGTGATATTGAACAACGCTGGGTGACCGAGGTTCGCGCCTATAAAGACTCTTTGATGAAGTTTGTTTGCAGGACGGGTACGCGTTTCTTATCGTCGTACAATGATACGGTTGTGATTCCATCAGGAATATAATTACAGATAAAAAAATTCCCCGCGATATGCGGGGATTTTTATTAGTTTGCGCTGATAATTTCCAGCACGCGTTTTTGGACCAAGTCGATTGCGATTCTTTCTTGTTCCATTGTATCGCGGTGGCGCAGTGTAACAGTATTGTCTTCCAGTGTTTGGTGGTCAACAGTAATACACACAGGCGTTCCGATTTCATCGTGTCTGCGATAGTTTTTACCAATATTACCGGAATTTTCCAGTTCGATACGTCCGACACCCATCTGACGCAGTTTTTTCACGATGTCATTAGATATGTTCAACAGTTCTGGAACATTACGTGCCAATGGTATAACAGCGGCCTTGACTGGCGCCAACGATGGTTTCAGTTTCAATACAGTACGTGTTTTTCCATCGCCCAAGTCTTCTTCTTCGTACGATTCTATCATCACGGCCAGCATTGCGCGATTAACGCCCATTGCTGTTTCGATAACGTATGGCAAGAAGTTCTGACCGCTTTGTGGATCGGAATAAGACAGTTTGGTTGTACTGTCTTTATTTTCCAGCACATTTGCGTTTATCTTAAAGTCGCCTTGTGCCTTGGTATGAGAACCCAAGTCAAAATCTTGTCTGTTATGAATACCTTCTACTTCGTCGAAACCGTCTGGGAATTGATATTCAATATCATATGCGGCCTTGGCATAGTGTGCCAGTTTGTCGTGTGGTGCAAAGCGTAATTTTTCTGCTGGGATTCCCAGTACGTTAATCCACCATGCCATACGTTCATCCATCCACATTTTATGGAATTTTTCATCATCGCTTGGGTTGACAAAGTATTGCATTTCTGCCTGTTCAAATTCGCGCATACGGAATACGAAACCACGTGGTGAAATTTCATTTCTGAACGCCTTGCCGATTTGTGCGATACCGAACGGCAGTTTATGTGGTTTTGCATCCAGCACGTTTTTAAAGTTTGTATAAGTTGTTGTTGCGGTTTCTGGTCGCAGGTACGCATTAATTGCGCCATCTGCGGTTGCGCCGATTGACAGTCCCATCATCAGTTGATATGCGCGTGGTTCTGAAATATCAGTACTGCCGCAGTTATCGCACTTACTTTGGTCTTTCATTTTATCCTGACGCATACGTGTACCGCATTTTTTACATTCGACCAGTGGGTCTGAAAATCCTGCTTCGTGTCCGGAATACTTCCACAACAGTCTGTTTGTAATCAGTGCCGCATCCAGTCCTTCGACATCATCGCGAGAGTATATCATTGCGTTCCACCATGCGTTTCTGATATTTTTCATCAGTTCGACGCCATAAGGACCATAGTCGTATGTTCCGCCCAATCCGCCATAGATTTCAGAACCTGTAAAAATAAACCCGCGTCTTTTGCACAGTGCGACGATATCATTAACTGTTTTAGCTGCCATTATTTATACCCTTCGATTAAAAATGTATATATGTATATAATTAACTTTGGCACTCCCAACGGGAATCGAACCCGTGTTACCAGAATGAGAATCTGATGTCCTGACCGCTAGACGATGGGAGCGTCCCGCACATAATACACATATAATCTTGTTATTTCAAATAAAAGTTTTACTTGCGTATGATTTTTTATTTTTGTTACCATTTACCGTAACCAGAACAAAGGTTTTTTGTCATGTCTAAATTCAGAAAAATTTTTGCAAACATCATTTGTGGTTTTGTTCCGAACAAGTCGCGTCGTGATTTATTACGTGTACGTTTACGTTATAACACGCGTCCATTTGTTCGTTTTGTTCGCGACTATATTGGGGACACGGATGCGCGGATAACGACGTGTGTTGGTTATGGTTGTACGAATTTCATTGTATTGGTTGACTCGCGCTATGCGTTCAAGTTTCCATTATTGGACGACGGGCATGATCGTGCTGTTCGTGAATTGCAGATAACGAACGCGTTACGTCCGCACACCACGTTCAAGATTCCACAAATGGAAATTATTCATTGGAATAATCTTAGTGTTCGCAAGTACGAATTTTTCCCTGGGGCGGTACTGGGGGAATTCCCGACACGATTGGTTTTGCATCATCGTTATCATTTGGCGCGTCAGATTGCGTTATTTATATACCAGATTGGTGCTGTGGACCCTGTCAGCATTCGTGATTTCAAGCCTGTTTCTGATACGTGTCCGACGTATATGCACGGTTGGTTTCACAACGACATTGGCCAGAACTTTATTATTGACCCAGAAACATTTGACATTGTCGGCTTTATTGACTGGGAGACTGTAATCTTTGGCCCGTTCGAGGTTGGATTTTATCAGGCGGCACATCATTGGGACAAATTGGGATATCGTGGTTTAATGGTTGACGTTATGCGCGTGTATTCTGAATTGTACTATGGCGATAAAGTTGCTTGACGCGGCGCGGAATATTTTACTAAACTGATATATCATAACAACGGTAAATTGGGTGGGGGACAGGTTTGCGTTATTTGCATATATTGTCATTTTTATTGATTATTGGCGCAATACCATCTGCATACGCGGACGAATTTTACAGTTTTGGTTCGCCATTATGTGGTTATGGTCAGTACAGGTATCAGTCTGAATGTTATAAGTATTCTGATGATACACCTGATATGCAGTGTATGGGTCAAACGATAAGTGGAACATCATGTTTAAACGCGGTTGAAATTGTGATGGCGCGTGAAAATCCTGAAATTTACCCGTTCGAAGCGGGATTCAGTGCGGTTGGCTATGCGACCGACACGGAATCTACGGTTGGTGCTGCGTGCGGTGGCAACGGCGTAACGGGTCAGGCTTGTTTGAATATGGTTGCCCAGGTTGCTGCGAACGAATTACCAGAATTATATCCATTTGACGCCGGTTTTAGCGAGGTTGGTTATTCCATAACGAACTATGCCACGGCCCAGACGAACGATTGTTTGGGTACGATGACAGATTATTATGCGTTTGAAACATCTGCGTTTTCCAAGATGACAAATGCTGCGTGTTCATCGACTGCGACACGATATGATATACCGAACGATTGTCAGAACATTGATATTACATTGACTGATGCGTCTGATATACGTTCTGCGGCGCATCCTGACAATTGGATGTGTGGTGTATTGTGTGATACTGGTTATGTTTACACTGGCACTGGTGCGTGTTCTCAGTATTGTAACACGGACGGTCGGAATCGTCGTCTGCACATAATGCGTGATGGCGAACATTATTCGTTTCCGATGTACACAGACGCGTTAACGACGCCTGGGTTGCATTTTGCGATTCCGACGGCAGACGGTGCGGAACCGACGATATGTCACGTAAATTTATTACCGGACCGCGCACGTAATACAGTTGTTGTAAAATACAAAAACAAAGATTATCATAGTTCACATTAGCATGGGGGTGTAAATGGGAAAACTGGCGTTTTTATTTGTCATATTTACGGCGTTAAATTCATACGCGAACGATGCGAATACGATATGTCGCAATGCGGGTTCTGTTGTATTGGTCCTGCACAAGGATGTAAATGGTACTGTATCTGAAAATGCGGACGGTAATTGGTCTGTAAATGTTCCGTATGATATTTTAAGTGGTGGCGAACCGAATCCTGCGGGTCGTGATACTGTTACTGGCATAACATCTTGTAATACAATATCTGTAAAATCTGCGCCCGACGGGTCCAGTTATAATGGTGGTGCGGCGACACCTGGGGACGCGAACACTTTTGCCAAGATGTCAACTGCGAACGTTGGCAAGATGTGTTGGTGTCGTATGACGGGTCCTGTAACATCGTGGTGGACATTTTTACGTGAATATGACGATGCGGCGACATGTGCATCTGAATGCAACACATACTGTGCAAATGGTTTTGCGAACAATACGGCGATGTCAAATGGTCGTGTAATACGTGACGCATTAATTGATGCGGTATGGTAAAATATTTAAACAATGGGGGATAAAATGAAACGTATATTGATACTTGTTGGATTGTTTTTACCGTTGTCTGTTGGTGCCATGACAATGTGCACCCGCGATCGCAGTTTGGTGATATCGCTGGACCCCAGTATTAATGGCACGTCATATGATAAAAACAATTCAGAATGGAAATGGTGGGTGGATTTTTCATACGGTCGTGTTTATGGCGACGCAACATGCCTGTCTGCGGCCGAGGGGTTGGGGCGCACCACGGGACAGGGTGCATACTATGGTGTCGAAGATTATGCAAAAACAACCATCACCGCCGAACCGGCATTAAGTGGATTGGACGCGGATGGTAATGAACGTATGTATTGTTGGTGTAAAATGACACATCCTGCGTCTTCGCGCTGGGTGTTCAACAACGCTAACGCTTCCGCGTCTGCGTGTGTCTCGATGTGCTCGGACTACTGCGGTTGCAACGTCCGGGCGGCTCCGCGATGCGCGGGGGCGTGTTTGGGTCGGTTGGCATTTGATGTGCCGGCAAACATTGCAAATGTTTGACGGTCCGTAACACGTGGGTCGGAATTGGGGCCCCACCCAAAAATCCATATATGGTTTTTGGGTGGGGTTTTGCCTGTTGGTGGGGCGGGGATGAAATCCCGCGCCGGCATCAGGCCGTAACGCGCCCCGCACCCCGTGCGGGGTAAAATTTTTATTTATGCACTTTTGTTTTTATTAATTTAAATCTCTACTTCCTTGTCATCCTGCCCCCCCCAGAACCCACGGTCATAGAAGCATATTTTTAATATACAAATTTATATAATCTTAGAACTTAAAAAAACTTTGTCATCCTGGGGCTTGACCCCAGGACCCAGGTCATAGAAGCATATTTTTAATATACAAATTTATATAATCTTGGAACTTAAAAAAAACTTGTCATCCTGGGGCTTGACCCCAGGACCCAGGTCATTATTCATATTTTAATAAACTTCGTTCTGTTGAAACTATCCTTGCCCCCGTGTGTCATCCTGCCCCCCCAGAACCCACGGTCATCGTTCAAATAAAAAAATCCCCAAACGGGGATTTTTTAATTTGCATCCGCAGCAATCGCGCCCATCGGACATACCGCGGCGCATGTGCCACATGATATGCACTTGGATTTATCAATCGCATATTTCCCATCCGGACCCACAGATATCGCACCAACTGGACACATTCCCGCGCAAGAACCACATCCGATACATTTTGCAGGATCGATTTTATAAGCCATCTTTTCTTCCTTTTTTTTACTTTGTTTTTATTCACGGTTAAACAAACTTAACAAATACTGGAACATCGCAATGAACGATATGTATAAATGCAATGCACCCAATACCGCCAACTGATTCTGTTGTGTTTCGTCGCCAATTACCGCGTATGCGCGTTTCAGTGTCTGCATATCGTACGCTGTGAATAACGCAAATACCAGTACACCAATAAAGCATACGATTGTGCCAAATGTGCCACCCATCATCGCAGGCCATATAAACGACAACAGACCAATTATAATCAAACCAATCATCCCAATAAACAAAAATGTTCCCAGAAATGATAAATCTTTGACCGTTTTATATCCAAACAGCGCCATGCAACCAAACATTAATGACGCAACAATAAACGCCAGCAATATCGATGCAGGATTAACCGCCAACGAAATCGCAATCAATGGTGTCATTGTAACACCAATCAGTACCGCGTACAATGCCAATAACCATGCCGCAGTTGTTGGACGCATGCTGAATACACGAACCTGTGCCCAAATTGCCAATCCCAAACCACCAAACAACAGTATGTAATATAATCCAGACATACTGCCTGTTTGAAAATTAATCAGATATTGTAATCCGCCACCCCATATCGTCATATACGCCGCAACCGCAGTCAATCCAACCGCACCAAACATTAATGCAAATATGCGTTTCAAGTACTTGTTTATGCCGCCATCATTTCCACGCCCAGACACGTTGCGCGCAGTCGTATCGCGAATAACAGATTTTTTTGTAATCATTGATATTTCTCCTTGTTATTTATCCGATATATAATACAATCAAAATGATATTTCAAGACCAAAGGATTTATATTTTATGGCAATCGTTATTGACACAATTTCACCTGTTGCATTTTCTGTTTTTGGTATTGATATACGCTGGTATGCGCTGGCGTATATTGCGGCGTTTGTTGTCGGATATGTTTTGTTGCGTCGTTTTACTTCGCGTCCTGACAGTGTAATAAAATTGTCTAAACAGAACTTGGATGATTTGCTGACGGCGGTTGTTTTTGGTGTTATTATTGGCGGACGTTTGGGGTATGTTTTATTTTATAATTTATCATATTTTATATCGCATCCGCTGGAAATATTGGCTGTTTGGCACGGCGGGATGAGTTTTCATGGCGGACTGTTGGGTGTTATTGTTGCGACATTATTATTTGCGCGCCGTCACAGAATAAATGCTTTGTCTATATTGGATTTGATGGCGGTTGTTGCGCCATTGGGATTGTTCTTTGGGCGAATTGCAAACTTTATTAATCACGAGGTTATGGGGCGTCCCACAGATGCGCCATGGGGTGTTGTCTTTGCAGGCGATACATTAATTCCGCGCCACCCCAGCCCCCTGTACGAGGCTGCAACCGAAGGTATCTTGTTGTTTGTAATAATGTACCTGTTGTATCGTTACACATCTTTACAGCGCAGGGCAGGGGCGTTGGGTGGTATAATGTGTATGGGATATGCGGTATTTCGTATTTTTTGTGAACAATTCCGTGCGCCAGATTCACAAATCGGATTCTTGGTTGGCGATTGGTTGACAATGGGTATGTTGTTATCGCTTGCTATGTTTATAATTGGTGTATGTGTATTTGCACACGTAATGCGAAAAAAATAAAACACCCAAACGGGTGTTTTATTTTAATCTGGCGGATGGTGAGGGATTGTAAATTCCCATGTTCGTTTTCACTCCATGGGCCCCTTTCGCCTTCGGCTCGAACCCCACGCAACTGCGTTGCTTGGTCGGGGTTCTTATCCACCCATCACAGAAAAAAATAAAACACCCGATGGGTGTTTGATTTTTATGGCGGATGGTGAGGGATTCGAACCCCCGGTGGAGTTGCCCCCACAACGGTTTTCAAGACCGCCGCATTCGACCGCTCTGCCAACCATCCGAAACTGTTTTTCCGCCGGTCTTTCAACCTACGGTTTTGGTGCTGCGCATACAACGTATGCTTGCACTCCACTTCGCTGACGCTCGTAGTCAAGACGCGCACGCCTCGCCACGCTCTGCCAACTATCCGAAACTGTTTTTCCGCCTGTCTTTCAACCTACGGTTTTTTTTATCGGCGTGCTGATTCTATATTATTTTTTTCATATTGTAAATAAAAAAATTTATATATCGTAATGCAAACGCCAATCTTATTCGCGCCATATTACAGACGGGAACATAGAATCTATTTTTTGACGTAATGCACCATCAACAAATATCTGGTTACGCATAACGTCGGTTGTTTTATTTTCTTCTTCTTCAAAGTGTGGAATATATTTCTGTATCGCTATATTTTGTACACCTTTGTCAGATAAAATATTCATAATTTTTATTAAATCTTCTTTATCAACATATCGTGGATCGCATGTTATTCGTACTTCCATTTCTTTGCCTGTATTTAACCAAATATCCAAAGATTGCATCATATTTTCATATGCAATATTTTGTTTTGTTAAATCAAAGTACTTTTGTTCCGTTGTTTTAAAATCCAGACCAATCCAGTCTATGTATTCTGATGCGTGTTGCAAAACCCGAGGATAAAAACCGTTTGTGTGTAATCCTATTTTAAATCCCATATTACGCACACGCTTTATATATTCGATTGTTGCATCCCCTTGCATTAATGCTTCGCCGCCAGAAAATACAACGGCTTCTAATTTGCCGACACGTTGTGTCAACCAATCTAGTATTTTTTCTGGGTCGTATTCGCCATCGCGTGGGGATAATAAATGTGGGTTGGAACAATACGTACACCGCAACGGACAACCAACCAAGAATATAACAGCAGCCAACTTTCCTGGATAGTCTATTGTGGTAAACGAAACCAACCCACCGATTTGAAGTTCTTGCATTTTTTATGCTGCTTTCTTTAACAAATCATGGTGTCTTTGACCAGCAGACAAACAATTCGCTTCTGTAAATGTTTTACGTTCACAGAATTCAGAGTATTTACCAATATTAAAGTTAGATACCGCTCTGATAAAGCCCATTGAACGTGAGAATTTTTCGCATGGTGTTCTTGAAGACATTTTTATTTCCTCCCCTTGATTTGTTATTTTTATTAGTTTTTTTTTTATTTGTGTTCGTGTCCGCATTCGCATGTGCATGTATTTTGATTTGCTGCATTTTCTGCGTCGCATTTTGGACAGAAATCATATGCACCCGCCAGATATCCGTGCTTTGGACATATTGAAAATGTTGGTGTCAATGTCAAGTATGGCACTTTATAGTTTTCAAATATGGTACGAATAATCTTCTGCGCGGCATCCCCACTGGATACAGGTTCGCCCATATACAAGTGCAACATTGTACCACCTGTATATTTACGCTGTAATTCTTCTTGGTGTTCCAACGCAACAAAAGGATCGTCTGTAAAGTTCACAGGCAACTGTGTTGAATTGGTGTAATAAGGTGCTTCTGGTGTACCCGCTGTGATGATGTCAGGAAAGTTCTTTTTATCTGTTTTTGCAAATCTATAAGAACAACCTTCTGCAGGGGTCGCCTCTAAGTTATATAAGTTTCCTGTTTGTTCTTGGTATGTTGCCAAGTTTTCACGGATAAAGTCCATTACATCCAAAACCAACTTTTTACCCATTGGTGTTGCGATATTTTCTTTGTCGTTTGTAAAGTTGCGAACCATTTCATTTGCGCCATTTACACCAATGGTCGAGAAATGATGGCTCCAATCGCCCAGATAACGTTTTGTAAATGGATATAAACCACGTTCCATATTCTTGGATATGATATCGCGCTTGATTTCTAAACAGTCGCGTCCCAAATCCAACAAACGTTTAAGTTCAGTAAACAATCCTTCGCGGTTTCCACGATGTATGTATCCCAGACGTGCCAAGTTCAATGTGTACACACCAATAGAACCTGTCTTTTCGGCAGAACCGAACAGACCACCACCACGCTTTAACAATTCGCGTACATCCAAGCGTAAACGGCAGCACATAGAACGGACATCTGTTGGATTCAAATCTGAATTCAAAAAGTTCTGGAAGTTTGGAATTCCATATTTTGCCGCCAATTCAAACAATGGTTTTACATTTGGATGATCCCATGGGAAATCGTTTGTGATATTATAGGTTGGAATTGGGAATGTAAATGGACGTCCAAGTGCATCACCTTCGGTCATAACTTCCAAGAAAGCCTTGTTAATCATATCCATTTCTTTCTGCAAATCGCCATATGTGAACGACATATGTTCTTTGCCAACAAATGGGTGCTGATTCTTTAAATCTTCTGGGCATGTCCAGTCAAATGTAAAGTTGATAAATGGTGTTTGTGTTCCCCAACGGCATGGTACTGCACAGTTAAAGATAAGTGTTTGCATTGCATTTTTTACATCCGAGTATGATAAATTATCAATTCTGACGTATGGTGCCAAATAAGTATCAACGGACGAGAATGCCTGTGCCCCAGCAAATTCATTTTGCAGTGTTCCCAAGAAATTCACCATATGTGAAATAGCGGTTGCCATATGTTTTGCAGGTGCGCACTGTAAAAATCCAGGAACACCATTAAATCCTTCGTATAACAATTCGCGCAAAGACCAGCCTGCGCAGTATCCTGTCAACCATCCCAAGTCATGAATATGAACAGCAGCAGTTCTGTGTGCATCAGCAATCGCGCGCGGATACAGGTTTAACCAATATTCCGCGGTAACGCGTTCGCTGGTACGCAAAATCAGACCACCGATGGAATAGCCGACATTTGCATTTTCTTTGATACGCCAGTTTGAACCACCGACATAACCTTCGATAACTTCGACCGCGTCAACCATAGATTCGCGGATTTCTGTTCTTTTTTGACGATAAATAATATAAGCTTCGGCTGTTTTATATGCGCGTCCATCCATCAGTGCTTGAATGACAGCTTCTTGTACAGTCTCTACTGTTGGGATCTTTTCGGAATGTTTTTCATCTAATTTCTTCAATACATCTTGTGTAATTTTCACAATTTCTACATCAGAAATTTCGGTTGTTACGTTTACTGCCTTTTTGATTGCCTCAAAAATCTTTTTTGAATCAAAAGGAACAGTTTCACCACTGCGCTTTTGTATCGCAACCAAGCGTGTTGTTAATGTTGGCGCAATTTGAATAGTAATCTTATTTTGTGTGTCTGACATTTGAAAAACTCCGATTTTTTACTAAAACACAACATATAGTGGTTGTTTTAACTATTTGATATCAATATATAGTTATTATAAAAAACTATCAACATGTAAAAAATACAAAAAATATTATTTTTTACTTTACTTTTAAAAAAGGGGATTTTCTGCCTAGTACAGCCAATAAACAGAATCGGTTTTTTAATACCAATCATTGTTTTGTGTCAAAAAAGGGAGTCTTTTATAAAAAAACACGATTCGTTTTTATAAAAAAACACAATATATAGTGTCGATTCGTACAGTGTTCACTATATTTGGTACAAAATAGATTCGTTGCTTTTATTATATTATAGGTTGTTTTTCTTATGTTTTTTGGCTATATTTAATCATATTTGCATCATGGTGATGCGAATAAACTTTAACTAAACCAAGAGCATAATGATTATGAGAAACATATATGAAATGCTGCAAGATGTGTGTTCTCGGAACAAAGACAGTATTTTCTTTGTCAGACAGAACGAAACATACGCAGACTTGTTAAAGAAAGTAAAGCAACGTGCCGTATTATTGGCAAAACGTTTTAAAATAAAAAAAGGCGATACAGTTGCTATTTTGTCTGGTAATACTCCTGACTTTTTACGTACGTACTTTGCAATTACATCTCAGGGTGCGCGTGCGTTGATGTTGGATACGGGTTTGCAGACAACAGAACATATCAATATGATAAAGCGTACGGATTGTAAACTGGTACTGGCGCAAAAGCATTATTTTATTGAAGATGCACCATGTAAAATGTTTGATATTGAAAATATTGATGACACAGATGAAACAGAATTTGCAATGGCGGACACTGAACGTGGTGATATCGCGCAATTATCATTTACATCTGGATCAACAGGAAATCCAAAGGTTGTGGGGCTGACCCATGAAAATCTGCTGTCTTTGTCTGATGGCGCACAGTTTTATAAAGATGTTATTTTACCAGGATATACATTTTATGGTTTCTTGCCTTTGTATCATATCTATGGTGTGGTTATTAACATTATTGTGCCTGTTTCTTTACAAGGTAAATTATTGTTACAACCAATATTAAAACCACAAGAATTTATCAAAGACTTTAAACAATATAAACCAGAAGTGATACCTGCGGTTCCTCGTATATGGGAAGTTTTCTACAAGAAAATCATAGACTCGGCCAAGGAAAAGCATGTTTGGACATTGATGCGTATAATTGTATCTATGCGCAAAGTGCTGCGCACAATTGGTTTGGGTGCGTTGGTGGACAAGGTTACTAAACCTGTGCATGATGCATTTGGTGGAAAAACCAAAGTGTTGGTGTCGGCGGGGGCGACATTAAAACCGTCAATTCGTAAATTCTACGAGAAAATGGGCTTTGTTGTCGGAGATTGTTATGGTTTGACCGAAACATGTGGACCTGCGAATTTTAACTTTGCGTTTCGCAAGATGGACGGTTCTATGTATTACGCGGGACCATTGTTGGGTAATGAAATACAAATCCATAACCCAAATAAACAAGGGATTGGCGAAATTTGGGTTCGTGGCAATATGGTTATGCCGGGATATTTGGAAAACGATGCTGCTAATGCTGAAGCGTTCGAAGACGGCTGGTTTAAAACAGGCGACATTGGATGCTTGGATAAATACGGCCGTTTGCAGGTAAAGGGTCGTATGAAACAAGTTATCGTTCTGGACAGCGGTAAAAACGTATATCCTGATGAACTAGAAGACCTGTATATGCAAAATGATGAAATCTTGAACGCGGCTGTTTTTGAATATGTTATCAAAGACAAAACGGTTCCGTTTGCTGTATTTCAGGTAAAACCTGGGGTTACGGTTGAACGCATTGCGTTGTTGTTAAAGAAATCAAATCTGGCAATCGCGCAATATAAATGGGTTCGTTATTTTGCCATAACCGAAGAAGAGTTGCCATCAACGTCTGCCAAAAAGGTCAAGCATTTTGCGGTTCGTGATATGTTGGACGGTGGTGCGTTTACTCGTTCTGAATAGATGTATCGACAGGGGGGTATATATATTATTGCCCCCTAAATATTTTTAACTTTTTTCTTGACAATTTTGAGTTTGTGTGTATTTTTTATAGAAAAATAAAACAAGGTATATTTTAAATGGACAATGTAAAACAAGAACAAAATAACAATGCTGCATTAAGTGCAACAGATGATAAAATAAACAGTATTGTCTCTCATTTGGCGTATATTCGTTGTATGTTTGGCGCATCTAATTATGTTGCCACATTGTACGAGGAAGAGCTGGATGCGCTTATTGCACGTAAAATGCGTTTGCAGTCGTCTAAAAGTTATTAAATTCTATTTGCATACCGCGACAAACGGAAAAAACGATTTTTCGGTATCTATTGTACCGGTTCCACAATCCATACAATTAAATTTTCTGTTCTGAGAATGTTTGTCATCCAGTGGTACTGCAATATTTTTTACTGCGTTTGTGTTTGCAATGTATTCCCGACTTGGGAAACCAAAATATATGGCGCGTGTTAAGCCCTTGCATTGGTGTGCTGCGTCTGGATAGCAGTTTGGATTATCTACCTTGGTTTCATCTGGAACACATATCGTAGTGCATGTGTCAGGATTTGTTATTGTTTTTTCACATTCTGTACATGTTGTTTGTGGTATGCGCAATGTTGTACCGTATTTTCCGTATATATTGCCCGCCAGCAAATTCGTACATTTCGTAGAATCTTTGATGGAATCTGGTTTTTCCACACATTCCCATTCCAGTGTATTATAATTCAGTCTTGCAATCATATTGTTTGGACATGTTTTTTCGCCAAAAGGACTGATACATTCCCATACATCATCAACAATAACCGCGTTTTGATTGCTGGCACATAATGGTTTTCTGGATTCGTCAGGTATGCATTGTTGCGTACCAGAATCCCAAATCATATCGCCACCACAATCTGTCTTGGTATTGTATTCAATACATTGCCAACGTCCAAAACGAAATGTTTTTACAGTACCTGTTGGGCAGTTTATATTTGCTGACATTGTTGTTTTGTTTGGTGCGATTGTTTCTGGTGCTTCGAAATGAGTCAGATATACCAGTTGTCCATTTTGCATTTTCAGATTTTCCATAATTGCATCTGGGACGATTTTTTTTGTTGTTGTTCCGCCAGTTAAAATTGCGCCATCTTGTAATAAACCAAACGCCCCAGAATCGGCATAATGCTTTTCCAAGATTTCCATCATATTATTATAAGTCTGTTCATCAATTGGGGCGGTTTCAGTTACGATATATCTGAATAATTTTTTTGTTTTTGTATTTGTATCACAGTTTGTTATCTTAAAATTGCTGTTCAGGCAAACAAAATGACTTTCTATGTCGTTTTTTTCCACGCAAGGGTCTTGGAATTCTGTGCCGTTGATTTGTGCGTTATGTACCGCAGTTGCACATTGTGCGATTGTTCGCAAATCAGATTGTGTTATGGCGTATTTAGTTTCTTGTTGTTGCATTTTTTGACTGGGGCTGTCCATCAAAAAATATCCCATCATAAACAGTGCCATTAAAACCATGATAAAAATATTCATCATTCCCTCTTGCGATTTATAAAAAGTCTAGGTAATATACAAATAAAATGCAACATAAAATCTGGATAAGATATGAAAAAAAATTTAATAGCTTTATTTTCTTTGTATTTATCATCATGTGGATTCACACCAATGTATTCTGCCCAAGATACAGATATTTATGTGTCGCCGATAAGTGGCATTAATGGTATCGATCTAAGAAATGCATTGTGGGCGAAATTTGGCGGCCAGCGTACATCAAATGCAGAATATCGTTTAGATGTGTCGTTAAATTCTCCTGTTACCCAGTACAAGGCGTTGGGACAGGCTGGTGATGCCACTTGGCAAGAGATTTCTTTGACGGCAAATTATGTTTTGTTACACAATGGTGTTCGTATTGCAGCAGGCACGGAAACAGCGGCAGAATCTTATACATTTGTTCGTTATTTGGTTGCGTCTAATGCGTCATATAATAACGCGATTCAGAACGCGATTCGTGTTTTGTCAGATAAAATAAGCACGCGCGCAATTGCAGAAACATATAAAATTTCAACCAAACAGACAAAAAAATAATGAAGTGGAAAGACGCAGATTTTAAAGCCGGCATAAATACGATACGTGCTGTATTAATATACGGTCCCGATGCAGGACAAGTTGACGAGTATTGTGATTTGGCGGTCAAAAAACTGGAAATTGACAGGGATAATTTGTTTGCGTTGGATTCTGACGATTTACACGATAAACAGGACGCCTTGTTTGCCGAAGCGTGCAGTCCATCTATGTTTGGCGGGCGTAAAATGGTATTGATATCTAATGCCGGTGATGCGTGTGCAAAACAGATTGCAGAATTGGTTGCACATTCTGGGCTGTGTGCAACAGTTGTTGTCGCAGGTGGTGATTTGCGTGCGGGCGGCGGATTACGTTCAATGTTCGAAGACGCATCAGATATGGCGGCATTGCCATGTTATACGGATGACGCGCGCACATTAGCAACCTTAATCAGAAATGAATTATCTGCATCTGCTGGAATACAACAAATAACGCCTGATGCAATGGCTTATATGACATCTCATCTTGGGGGCGATCGTGGTATTACACGTGGTTTTCTGACAAAAATTGCATTGTATGTTGATGATAAACGTATTGTAGAACTAAGTGATGTTGAAAAATGCTTGCCGGATACTGGCGCTGCGGATATGGACGATTTTCTGTTTTCATTGACTGCGGGACATATTCAACAGACGATGACTGCATTAGACCGATTGATGTATGATAACAAAGATTCTAATATGTTATTACGTGTTCTGGATATGCATTTCAAACGTTTGCAAAACGCTGTTGTTAACGGGCAGTTGCCTCGCCTGTTTTGGAAGGTAGAAGATAAATTTAAAATGGCCATGAAAATTTGGCCGGAATCAGAAATAACTGCGGTATTAATACGTTTAAATGAACTGGAACGTCAATTACGTACCAAGGGAATGCCGGACGAGATTTTATTGCGTGATTTTGCGTTAAAATTGTCTATGCGTGCCGCGAAACTTGCAATTAAACGAAGGAACTAAAAAATGTTATCATCTGTATATGCCCCGAAAGATTTTAAGCGCTTGCGTATGGCGGGCGATATTGTTGCGCGTTGCTTTGATTTTATATCTCCTTATATCAAGGCCGGGATTTCAACTGGTGAGATAGATACAATGGTTGCGCAATTTTTAAAAGAAAATGGTGCGCGTTCATCTGATTTGGGATATCATGGTTATCCCAGACATATATGTACATCTGTAAACGATGTTATTGTTCATGGTATCCCCAGCGAAGAAGTTATTTTAAAAGATGGGGATATTGTCAATGTTGATTTGACTGCTGAATACAAGGGGTTTCATGGTGATGCGTCCAGAATGTTTATGATTGGCAATGTATCAAATCAGGCACGTAAACTGGTTCAGGTTTGCCAAGACGCATTAAATGCTGCGATTTCAATTTGTGCGCCTGGGGTGCCGTTGTCTGAAATTGGTAAAACCATCGAAGAAGTTGTGACACCGCATGGTTTTTCAATATCTCGTGATTTTGTTGGTCATGGTATTGGCAAGGTTATGCATGATGATCCACAGATTTATCATTTTTATGATAAACGTTGGGACAAGGTAAAAATGGTCCCAGGTTTAGTGTTCACGATTGAACCAATGATTAATACTGGATCTCCGGAATGTAAAATAGACCCAGATGGTTGGACTGCGCGTACGGTTGATGGTGGTTTGTCTGCCCAGTGGGAACATACAATCGGTATCACCGAAGATGGTGCAGTGATATTCACAGAAAAAATGGTGTCGTAATAATGTTGGATGCAGACGCGGTATTTCATGCTGGGCACAGGGCGCGTTTAAAGGAAAAGTTGCAAGATGATAAATTAACAAGTTATGAAAAACTTGAATTGTTATTGACCTATGCAATACCGCGTCGTGATGTACGTCCTTTGGCGCGCAGTTTGATTCAAAAATTCAGAAGTGTTTACGGTGTTTTTACCGCGTCCATTGATGATTTAAAGTCTGTTTCTGGTGTTGGGTATAATACAGCACTGTTAATACACTTGGTTCACGAGTTGATGTTGGTTTCTCATCGCGAGATTTTAACGGATTCTAAAATTTTGTCGCAACCAGACGTGTTAAAAGAATATTGCAGACAATTATTGTCTGGTAAAAATATCGAAGAATTTCATGTTTTGTATATGGGTGCCGAAGGGCGTTTGATAACTGATGAAATACACAGTCATGGTACGATTGATTCTACGCATGTTTACCCGCGTGAGATTGCAAAAAATGCTGTTCGTTTAAATGCGCGTAGTGTGATATTGGTACACAATCATCCAATGTCAGATAATGATTTTTCTTCGGATGATATTGCCCTGACTACTGATGTTGAACAAATGTTGCGGCATTTTGATATTGTGTTGCATGACCATTTGTTGGTTACATCGCACGGAACAGTATTTTCTATGCGTGAACAGCCGTGGTTGAATTTGTCTTTATTCTGTAAATAATTCTGTTACATCGCAAACAGTTTTCATTTTTTCTGTGCTGGTAACCTGTAACTTATCGTCTTTTAATGTATAAACCGTTTTTGTTGCTGTGCTGGGGGTTGTCCATGATTCAACCCAAGGACGAGATATTTTAATCACTTGGAATACGGGTGAAAATTTAAACAGGACTTTTTGCAGTGCGCATTCTGACCCCTGTGTTGTTCGCAGACCTTTTGGTGTTATGTTACGCCAAGCACCATTTTTATTTAGTTCAATTTTATAATCGTCCCAAAAATGTGCAGTACCATTTTCATTATGTGTTTTTGTTATTTTATCCATCAGTCCATCGGAATTTATGTCCACATTAAAGACTTTGATATTTGTGATTCCTGTACCTGTTTCGTCTGGTTGTTGTTTGATTTCAGATGTATGAATCCCCAGTCCATCTTGGAATATTTTTTTGCTTTTTTTGCTGGTATTTATTTGTGGTGTTTGTGTTACGACAGGGGTGTGTACAGTTTCTGTCTTTGTTGGTGTGCGCATATACCAAAACAGTCCCAACACAACCAGCGTCAAAATGGCAATTATTCCAAACAATGCAGTTTTGTCTTTATTTTGCATATTTATATCCTTTGAATATTTCCTTCCTTCCAACCTTCCATAATCATAATCGCATTTGCAACGCTGGTCAGTTCTGTTTGGGTAAGTTGGTTCATAGGTTTGTTAACAGATAAACCTGTATGCTTTTCAATAGTTCTATGATATGCGCTGGTGTTATTTTCAGATGGTGGCGCGTATCTGGATATGGCGCCTGCAACAGTCAGGTTTTGATAAGTATTTGTACGTAACAAAGCTTCTATTGCGTACATACCTGTTTCTTTATCTGGAAACACCGCAAAGCCACCGGCCTCGCCAATGGCGCCAACCTTGCGAGAAAAGTCGGACATACGGATGTTTCCAGGGTTGTTATTACGCCATGCGCGTGTTCCGCCACTGCGTTTGATGCGTGTTCCGTCTGGCATATTGTATATAACGTCATTGTCCTGCGCGTATGCCTTGGTTGATAAAGAGTTTGCATAAACAGGTTGTTTTGTTGTGTTTGTATTAACCGCATCAGTTAAATCTGCTGGGGTGCCTGCGCCGTATATTGGTGCGTCTGCAAACGTTGTTTCGTGTATTGGTGTGTTGTCAGTATATTGCACCCCAGAATCATATATGCTGATGTTTTCATACAAATCAAATTGATTCCATTTTGCCAATTTGTCTTTTCTGGCGTCTAATATCTTATTTGTTTCTGCAATAGAAATAGATATTGTTTTGCATCCGTTTGCAAACAATTTATCGCCATAAATAGTTTCTATTATTGGATATGCAGCAGACAATATACCAAAAATCAGCACCAGTGATTTAAAGTTTTCAACCAAATTTGTTTTTCCGCCCCATATTTTGGAAATTGCCCAGCCTGCCAACAAGAATCCTGTTATTGCAACGATAATAATCCAAGCATAATTTATAAATGTTTCAAAACTGCGCAATATACACGAAGGATCTTCCATATAAATAAATTCCGCATCCGCACGCAGACCGTGGAATCCGGAATTTTTAAGCAGACTAAGAATAGTACTGGTGTTCATATTGGGTGTTTATGCCCCTTGTTTTTTTGACGCGTTCTGTGTGAAAAAACCAGGGATAGAAAAATCTTCATCGTTTGCAGCAATTCCTGCCCAACCAAACAAGTCGCCCATTAAACTGTTGTCTTCACGTTTAATTTTCTTAAAAGGCAATATGTTTTTCAACTTTCCAATTTTGCCTTGGGGTTCTGATTTTTTTGTTGTGATTATTTTATCTTCTGTTTCTGCGAATTCGGACGCCAGTTGTGCCAATGTTGCGTCTGTGTCTTCGTCTAAATATTCATTGTCAGAAATTGTTAATTCGGGTCCAACAACCAATTCGTCGTCATTTGATTCTGGTTCTGATTCATGAACATCTTCGCGCAGAGGTGTCATGCTTTCCAGTAATTGTTCCAATGTTTGTTTGTTTTGCGCTTCTGGTATTTCTTCGTTAATAGTTTCGCTGATATTGATTTTTTGTATATCAATGTGATTTGTTTCAGTATCTGGCGTAACGGATATGATATCAACATTGATTTGTGTTGTTACATTTGCTGTTTCTGTATCTTCTGTATTAATATCTTCCGCTGTGATATCAGTTTCATCAATGATGTTTTCTTCTGTTTCATCATGTAAGGATTCTGTATTTTGGATGTTTTCTTCTTCGCCGGTGGCCAATACAGACAGTATAGGGATTATTTTTTCTTGTGTATTTTCTGTTTCTGTCGCGTTTACATGTGGTTCTTCTATTTTGTCTTCTGTTTCAGTTGTTTGTATTTCTGGGGTTTGAGATTCATTTTCACATACAATTGTCTCAGGCAGATTGTTTTCAGGTTCAACAGATTCCGATTCGATTGTTGATAAATTATCTATAACGACATTTTCTGTATTTTCACTTTGTTTATTTATCAGCGCATTGTCGCAATCAACTGGTACGCCAAATAATATAGTGTCCTGTTCCAGTCCCAATGCATTGCGCACTTCATCAAAAGCGGCACGAATATCCGCCATTTCAAAAATTTCACTGCCAGAAATATAGATAATTTTTGTTTTCATGTGTATAACCCCCCACAGTACATAAGAACACTATATCATATTTTAAGGTTGAACGCATACAAAAAATGTCTTAAAGTGAAAATATGTCAGATTTAAAACAACAAATATATAACGAATTGGCCCAATTAGAAGAGGCTGCTGCCCGTTTGCGCGGTACTGCGATACATGCTGGCAAGCAAACTGATTTAGAGGTCGCCATTTTAACAGAGCAGGTAAAAAGTCTGCGCGATAAAAATGCCCGCGCAACAAAAATGATTGATGAATCTATATCTATATTAAAGAAGTTGAAAAAATGAGTGTTGTATCAATTCCAATTGTGAATAAAAGTTATCAGATGGGGTGCGAAGATGGTCAAGAAATGCGCCTGATTGAATTAGGAAAGATGGTAGATGCCCGTGCGCGTGAGATTTTGGATAAAATCGGTCCATTGCCGGAAAATGCGCTGTTGGCAACATTGTGTATTGTGCTTGCAGACGAAGTTAAAAGTCGCCCAGTTGCCGCCGCAACCGAAGGTGACTTGAAAGAGATTTTGGCGCGAATTCGTAATATAAAACATAAAATATCCCAGCAATAGAAGTGTGCTGGGATTTTTTCTGTTGTTATTTTTTTTGAAATGTTTTAATTTTTATAATCATGAGCAAGGAAATTATTGAAAATATTGATAGTCAACAGTTATCAGACGCGTTGTCTGAACGTTATTTGTCTTATGCGGTCAGTACGATTGTATCGCGTGCATTACCTGATGTTCGCGACGGATTAAAGCCGGTACATCGTCGTATTTTGTATTCTATGTTGCGTCAACGTTTGGCACCAAACGCTGCTTTTCGTAAATGTGCGACGGTTGTTGGTGACGTGTTGGGGCATTATCATCCGCACGGGGACAGTTCTGTTTATGATGCAATGGTGCGATTGGCCCAGGATTTTTCCGTCCGTTATCCATTGATTGATGGTCAGGGTAATTTTGGTAATATTGATGGCGATCCTCAGGCGGCATATCGATATACTGAATCCAAGATGACTCAGGCGGCAATGCTGATAATGGAAGGGTTGGATGAAAACAGTGTTGATATGATACCAAACTTTGATGGTACCACCGTAGAACCTGTTGTTATGCCTGGGGCGTTTCCTAATTTGTTGGCGAATGGCGGTATGGGTATCGCGGTTGGTATGGCAACGAATATTCCAACCCACAACGTGGCAGAGGTTTGTGACGCATTAAATCTGGTTGTGGACAAGCCGGATGCAACAACTGCGCAGATTATCAAGAAAATGGTTGGACCTGATTTTCCAACAGGTGGTATTTTAATCGACAGTTTTGAAACAATTGTAAAAAATTATGATACAGGCAAGGGTGCGTTTCGTATCCGTGCACGTTGGGAAATTGAAAATCTGGAACGTGGCGGCTGGCAGGTTGTTGTAACAGAGATACCGTATGGTATTGTAAAGTCAAAATTGGTTGAACAGATTGCGACGCTGATAGATTCCAAGAAATTACCATTGGTTGATGATATTGTTGATGAATCAACGACAGATGTTCGTATTGTTATTACGCCAAAATCCAGAAATATTCCAGCAGATAAGATGATGGCGCATTTGTTTGCGATGTCTGATTTGGAATATCGTTTTAATATGAATTTCAATGTTATTGATTCTAATGGTGCACCGCGTGTAATGCCGATTGGTGATGTTTTGCGTGAATTTATCGCGCATCAAAAACAGGTTTTATGTCGTCGTACACAATGGCGTTTGGCAAATATTGCACGCAGATTGGAAATTTTGGGCGGGTTATTGGTTGTTTATCTGAATCTGGACAGGGTGATAGAAATTATCCGTAACGAAGATGATGCGAAATCTGTTTTGATGTCGGAATTTAGTTTGTCTGAAATTCAGGTCGAAGCAATATTGAATACACGTCTGCGTTCTTTGCGTAAATTGGAAGAAATGGAAATTAAACGCGAAGACGCTGCGTTACGTGAAGAACAAGAGCAATTACAGGCTTTGTTGGCCAGCGAAGAAGCGCAAAACGAACAGTTAAAGGCGTGGTTTACAGATATTAAAAAGACTTATGATAAAAAGTCTGCGTTGGGGCGTCGTCGCACCACATGGGCGGAACAAACAGAAGATATCGTCGTTAATGCCGAAGATTTTATTGAAAAAGAACCGCTTACAATTATTTTGTCGTCTATGGGATGGATTCGTGCGGCCAAGGGGCACTTGGATTTAAATGCGCTGGATGTCAAATTTAAAGAAGGCGACGAACTGCACAGTGCATTTCATGCGATGTCAACGGATAAAATAAACTTGTTTGGTTCGTCTGGTAAAATGTTTACATTGTCTGCGAACGAATTACCGTCTGCGCGTGGTTTTGGTGAATCTGTGCGTATGATGGCGGATATTGCAGCGGACGAAGACATTGTTCGTGCGTTTGTGTTGGATACAGGGGCAAAGTATTTATTAGTTTCACGCCATGGTAATGGTTTTGTTGTGTCTGGTGAAAATTGTTTGGCGCAAACAAAAAACGGCAAACAGGTTATGAACGTGGACAGCAAAAATCTGGCGCATATGTGCGTTGCGGTAACTGGTGATATGATTGCGATGTCTGGGTCGAATGACAAGTTGTTGATTTTTGCGACTGCGGAAATTCCAGAAATGTCCCGTGGCAAGGGTGTCATATTGCAGAAGTATAATGCGGACAGAACATCTGTTTTGGATGTTATGTTCTTTAATGAGGCTGATGGTTTTGGTTGGACGACGGGACGCGGGACGACCAAGTTGGAAGATTGGACACCATGGCGTGCCAAGCGTGCATCCCAGGGTCGAACGGTTCCTGTCGGATTCCCGCGCAGTGGTAGATTTGGAAAATAAAAGTATTCAGGGTCATCTATTTGTGATGACTCTTGTTTTTTTTAACGTTTTTATTTATTCGAAAAATATGATACAATCACATAAAATATATGGGGGGATTTTATGGAGGATGCAGTTCTGGTTTTGGATAAGGAATATTTCAAGGATTTTTTGTCGAACTATAATAGTTTGACTGACGAACAAGATAAACAAAGGGCTCGTGAAGACGCAAGGGTATTGTTTGAAGATATTGCAAGTGGTGCGTATGATATTGAAGAAGACAAAGATGCTTTGCGTGCATTTGCCGATTTTGTGGATGTGCTGGGGGTTGATGAGAATGGTAATTTGACACAAGAAGCCGCACAGGCGGTTGCCAGATATGAATCTGCGATGAATGATGTTGATTCTGCAACCCAGACGCCTGATATGAAACGTGTCCGTTCGGCAACCAGTGATGATAATCAGGTAAAATATGATCGTCTTACATTCTCGATTTATCAGAAGATGGGGTTGATAGATGACAAGGCGGATATTGCAAATTTAACCCCAGGACAGGTTGCGCAACGTATTGATGCGGTAAAGTTGTCTGATAAGCAGCGTTTGGAATATTCATTTAAGTTTGTTGATGCGACCTTGTCGGATCGTGATTTATTCGAAAGTTTGCCACCGTCAATGTTGGCTGATGCGTATTCGGCAACCAAAGATGGGCTGCGTAACGCAAAAACAGATGCAGACAAAAAAGCGATGCAAACACGTTTCAATACATTGGCTACACGTATTGATACGTTAATAGAAGATTTTAGTAAAAAGAAAGATACATGGTTCTTTGATGTGACCAATGTTGTAGATGTTGCAGATGGTTATGAAAAAATGGCGTCTGTGCGTCGTGTTGATTTACAGCCTGTTCAGGGGCAGAATGAACAAACCAGTGATTATAACAGGGGCGTGTTAAAAAATATTGATGATATGACTGCAAGTTTGCGTGCGGTACTGGCGGAATATGATGCATTGTATCATCTGACGAATTTAAATCCTGACAAAGCGGACGAGTTAAAACAACGCTGGTTGGATTTGAAAACAAAATTAAAAGATATAAATGCGTCCGAAGAAGTTCTTGCGATTGCGGCTAATTATAAGTTTTTGGACGAACAGGGAAATCCGATACCACAATTTATTGATCAACAGGGACAACCTGCATTGGATTATAAACCAGGGTACAAGTTAGATGAAAACGGTCGCTTGGCTCAGATGTTTAATTTGACACGTAACGATGTTACGATGTTGCATGTTGCAGAATTGGATAAACCTGTTGCGGATATTGATTTACAGGCTGAATTTGATGACACGGTACCATATACTATTGCATCGGTTGATGCGCCGGATTATATTACGCAAGAGATACTTGATAATCCAACGGCGTTTCGTGATGATGCATACGTTAAACAGGTTTGGGACGAAATCAAAGATAATGGCAGTCAGATTTCTGATGACGGTTACCAGTGTGGAATAAACGCGCATGTGAACAGAGCAGGGGCGTTTGCGCATCGTTTAGCGTCCAAGATAGGTAATGATAAACCTGTTGTTTTTGAACCTTTCAAGGCAGTTGAAGATATCGACAGATTGGCGAAAACACGTACGGAAAAGGTTGCTGCTGCAGAACGTAAAACCAAGATAAATTTCTTGGGACGTATGGTAAAGAATTTTGGAATTGGTGCCGCTGTGTCTGCTGGATTAACTTTCTTGGGCAAGGCCACAGGTGTTGCGTATATTGGTGCGGCGATTGGTACAACAATCGGTGTTGCGAATATGACATACCAAGGTTTGAAATGGCGTAACGAACAGAAAAAAGCAGGCAGACCTCACAGTTTTAAAGATTTTTTCAAGGATAAACGAAATTGGGGGCCGGCGATTGCGTCTGGGTGTGCGATTGCAGCAACTATTTCAATAGCAACGGGTAATCCAGAGTTGGCACTGGGATTTGGTAGTGCGGCAATTGCATCCGGCGGATTGTCCAGTGGTAAAATGGTTTATGAAGATGCAATCAGGGCTGGATATACCAAGGGACAGGCTTTTTGGGGCGCGTTGGGTGTTAGTGTTTCTGGTGCCTTGGGTGCCTTGGCGGGTAATGCTGCGATGAATGCGGGTGTTGCCTATGTAAACGAGCATACTGATTCAAATTTGTTTAAAACAGAACATGTTACCAGTCATACGACCCATGTCCAAGAGCTTGGTGTCGAACATGTTTATTCTGATGGTGTTATTGAAAGTAATGAGCGTATCTTGAATATGTGGGAAGAACCTGCAATGTTGGATTCGCGTATAAATGGTCTGATGGATGCAGGATTGTCGCACGATGATGCGGTGCGTTACTTGTTGGCTTTCCATGATGCAACAGATCATAATCTGGGCGGTGGTTATTTCCAATCAATTGGTATGACAGACGTAGAATTATCTGCATTGCGTAATTCTATTAATGGTGCAGATATTAATTTAACAGCAGAAAGTATGGCAGCATTTGACAAGTTCAATCCTCATATTTCTGCGACAAATACGGTTGGTTATGTAGATGGTGCGGCAATAAGTTATGATTTACCGGCAAATGCAGCATATAACGAACATGGCGTGCTGGTTTCTGGTAACGAATTGTATTCTACGTATGTTAATCATGATTCACCTATTTTCAGTGATAATACGATTGTATTGAAAGAATATGATGTTATAGATTATACCTCTGTCTTTACGCCAAACGAATTGGCATATCCAGTTGGTATTGGTATGTTGGGTGTGTATGAACCACGACCAGCACCCCAGGGATATTTGGAACGTTTGACCAAACGTGCCGGTGCGTTGATGGACAGGGTCAAGAGATTTTTTGGTAATTCTAACCAATCACAGAACGGTGATAATCAGGGACAAACTGGCGGTAACCAACCACAGAACGGTGGTAATCAGGGGCAAACCGGCGGCAACCAACCACAGAACGGTGGTAATCAACCACAAACCGGTGGCAACCAACCACAGAACGGCGGTGTAGATAACGAAAAACCAAAAAAGCGTGGTTTCTTTGGGTGGGCCAAAGATATTGTTAATAAAACAGCGCGCGAAATTGGAAATTTAGCGGATAAAACAGTACGCAAGGTACAGCAAATTCGCAAAGATACTATTACACGCCAAACAGAAATCAGGGCAGAAAAAGCCAAACGAGAGGAACAAACAAGAAAATTAAACAAGGAGAAAGAAATGACAGAACTGGAAAAAATTAATGCCAAAAACAAAGCGAAAATAGAAAAATTAAAGGGTTTGTTAGAACTTGAACAAATGCAAGACAAAGCTGATATGGACAAAGAACTTGCTGAAGCAAAACATCAGAAAGAATTGTTTGTTTTGGATTTAGAACGTAGACGGTTGATGGCTGAAAATGCGGGTGATTTGGTTGCTGCCAAAAAACTAGAAGCCGATTTAAACAAAATAGACAATGAAATAGCCTTGGATAATGCGCGTAATAATGTTTCTGTAAATTATCGTCGTGGTCAATCTTGGTTTGCACGAATCAGAGGTTGGTTTACAAAGCCAGAAGAACAAGAACTTAATAATTTAAATAATGCTCGAACAAGAACTGAAATTGTCGCAGAAACAGCAAGACAAGAAGAGATTAGACGTAAAAATAAATTGGAAGAAGCCAAAACAAAACGTGATGTTTCTGAAATAAATATTGATAAATATAACAATTATGGTGAACAGGTTGGTGCGTTTGTAAAGGGGCCTTGGCATACAACCGGTAAAGATGTGGAATCTGCCGCCAAAAAAGTTGCTAAAGATCAATATAATTTAGTGTCAGCACATCTTGACGGTCAAATAAGTGGCGAAGAAGGATTAAGTGAATTTAATTATGAACAGGGTAAAAAGGGCGAATTTAAATCATCTGTTAATATGGATACTTACAGTCCAGAACAATGGAAGATGGCGATGAAAAAAGTGGAAATGGCAACAGCGGGGATGGGATTTTCTGCTGAACAAAAGGAACAGATGGTAATTAATATGTTACAGGGAGAAAAGCAATAATAAAAAATATCTGTTGATAATTAATCCCCCGATTGGGGGATTTTTATTTGTACGGTATAATAATACCGTAACAATTTTTCTTGACTTTTCTGCGGTGTTGATGCATAATGGCGACGCTTTAATTTATAAAACCAAGGGTAAAATAAAATGGCAGCGACAAAATCGTTAAAAAAGTGCGAATTAGAGGCCAAATGGTATCTGATTGACGCAACAGATTGCACGCTGGGACGTTTGGCGGCATATACTGCAAACATCTTGCGTGGAAAACATAAACCAACATGGACACCAAATATGGACTGTGGTGATCATGTTATTATCATTAATGCTGACAAGGTTGCATTGTCTGGCCACAAGGCTGATAAAGATCGTTTCTTTTGGCATTCTTTGTGGACAGGTTCTTTGAAATCTCGCACATTGGGTCAGATGCGCAGCGAAAAACCAGAAAAATTGGTTTTCAATGCTGTAAAACGTATGATGGGTCGTCGCACAGCGGTTGCATTGGCAAATCAACGTTTAACAAAATTGCATGTTTATGCAGGTGCTGAACATAAACACGCGGCTCAACAACCAGAAGTTATCGATTTCGCAGGTTTGAACCGTAAAAACAAAAGGGGCGAATAATGACAGAAACAAAGTAAACAGCAACAAAGACAGTTAAAAAAGCTGCCCCTGCAAAAAAAACAGTTGCCAAGGCAGCGGTTGTTGAAACACCAAAATTAAAAGATGCAACATACGCAACTGGCAAACGTAAAGATTCTGTTGCACGCGTATATTTAGTACCGGGCAAGGGTAATATTATCGTTAACGGCAAGGCTTCTGCTGAATACTTCCGTCGCGCTGTATTACAGATGATTATTGCACAACCATTTGCGGTTACAAAACGTGAAACAGCATACGATATCATCGCAATGGTCGAAGGCGGTGGTTTGTCTGGTCAGGCTGGCGCGGTAAAACACGGTGTGTCCAAGGCATTGGCAATGGTTGAACCAGAATTGCGTGCTGTATTGAAGTCTGCTGGCTTCTTGACACGTGACAGTCGTGTTGTTGAACGTAAGCACTATGGTTATCGCAAGGCTCGTCGTTCTACACAGTTCAGCAAACGTTAATATATGTTTGTATGGATTCAAGAAAACCGCCATTTGGCGGTTTTCTTATTCGTTCGGTAATGGTTTATTTTTTTTTATGACAATAAAAAAAGCCCCAAACGGGGCTTTTTATTATTTCGCTTCTTCTTCTGGGATAACAGAAACAGTTTTTCTGTCGCCGTTGCCCTTTTTGAATTTTACGATACCAGCAATCTTCGCAAAGATTGTGTGGTCTTTACCCATACCAACATTCTGTCCTGGGTGTACAGATGTACCACGCTGACGGATGATGATGTTTCCTGGGATTACGCGAGTGCCACCAGATTTTTTAATACCTAATCTGCGTCCTGCTGAATCGCGTCCGTTCATTGATGCCGAACCGGCTTTCTTATGTGCCATAGCTCTGCCTCCCTTATGCCTTGATGTCTGTTATTTTCAAAACAGTAATATATTGACGATGACCAGCGGTACGACGATAGTTCTGACGACGTTTCTTTTTGAAAACCAGAATCTTGTCTGCACGTTTCTGTTCAACAACTTCTGCAACAACCTTGGCGCCTTCAACAAATGGTGTGCCAATTTTGTCACCGACCATTAAAACCTGGTCGAATTCGATTTTTCCGTCGGCATTCAGTTTTTCAACTTTGATAATATCGCCTTGTGCGACGCGATATTGTTTGCCACCGGTTTGAAAGATTGCAAAATTGCTCATATTCTTTCCTTGATGTTAATTGTTTTGTTATCTGTTTTTCGTGTTTTTGACGAAAAGTTTATGCAAATTGTATGTTTTTTATACAAAAAGTCAAGTATTTTGTTGAAAGAATTATACAAAATGGCATATAAAGAAATTTTTTTTGCATAAAAAAACCCCAAACGGGGATTTTTTTATATTCCAATCATACAAAATCGTGTTAGTGAGGCATTTTTGCTTCTGTGAACACGACGTGCTTGCGCAATTTTTTATCGTATTTACGGAACTTCATTTTACCCTGAGTGTTTTCAGATTTTGTATTTTTAGTTGTGATATAGAACACGCCTGTTTCCGCGTTCTTCAACTGTACAACTTCTTTGCTACCTTTTTTAGATGCCATTTTATTTGCCTTTTATATTATTCTGCGACCGATTTTAGGTTATATATAATAAAAAATCAAGTCTTTTTTACGATTTTTATTGTTATTTGTGTTTTTTTTGTGATTGGTGCGGGTAAGGAGACTTGAACTCCTATGGGTTGCCCCGCTGGAACCTAAATCCAGTGCGTCTACCAATTTCGCCATACCCGCGCATGATTAATATACTGGATAATTTCGTGGAAAATTGTCAGATCTTTGTAAGTCTGATTTTACGCCACAGCCAGTCATCACTAATATTGATACAAGCAAAAATCCAAGTAAAATCTTTTTCATGTCGCCATTATAATATGGCTTGATATCGCATGTCAATTTTTTAATATACTTGCTAAATATTATGGTCGTGTGATATGATTCCCAATGTACTTATCTGTGGGGGGCAAATGTTTTCACGTGATTTAAAATTATTGATTGCAATTCGTGGATTACGCACGGTCACAGATCTTTTTCTGGGGACTTTTTTTGTGTCTTTTATTATGCATAATTCCGTGTCAGAAATAGTATCTGTTTCCACCTATAAGTTATTTGAATATGTGGCGATATGTTTAGGCTTTTTATTAATGGCCAATTTTTTCAAGAAAATTAACAAGGTTTATTTTATGGCATTGGGTGTGTTGCCAAAAATTGCATTGCTATTGTTTATAATGTTTGCGGGGCGTGGTGTTATTGACAGCTTGATTTTAACGGGGATATTTTTTGGTTTCAGTACGGCTGCCTATTGTTTACCGTCTAATACTTTGACATCTGAATATGCAACCCCAGATATTTTGGGTCGGTATTTTGGAATCAGTACCAGTGTATCTTACCTTGTAAAAATTATTGCGCCGGTGGTATTAGGTTTTTTTATTGATTTTGGTTCTTTTGTTCAGGTGGCGCCTGTGTTATTGTTGTTTTCTGTGGCGGAATTGCTGTGTGTGTTAAAGTTGTCACCGTCGAAACCGGAAACCAATCCCAGATTGGACATCAGGGGCTTTATTGGTTGTATTCGTCGTTGTCCTGATATTACCAAATTATTTTCAATAGAAATGTTTTTAACATTTGGTATAGAGGCATCCAAGACAGTTGTTTCTATGTATATCATATATCTGTTTCATACTGATTTAAATCTGGGGATTTTGACGACTGTATTTTCATTATGTTCGGTTGGTGTGTCGTATATCTTTGGTCGATATGGTCGTTTTCATCATTATCCATATATTATGCTGTCATGTATGATTATTATTTTATTGGTTATGTCGTTATTTGTATTTCATACAACGCCATTAACATTTGTTTTGTATAATTTCATGTGTTCCACAGCGTTGGTTTTGATTGAGTTAATTACAGGTACATATGTTGTAAAGATGTCATACAATCGGCATCTGTGCGACAGATTCAAGGTCGAATATTTTACCTCGCGTGAGGTTGTATTGTTTATTGGTCGCTGGGTTGCATTTGTTGGTTTAATGTATGTTGGTGTGTTTGGTGGGTATCCGTGGTTGCGTTGGTATCTTGTTTTGTTAACTGTTTCGTTGATGACAGCATGTATCATGGCGATGCGATTTGCAAACAGGGTATCCATAAAAAAATAATGGTTTTATCTATTTTTGCAGGGTGACTCGTGCAATTCACGAGCTGATTTTATGAGTGATTTGTTGCAGTTTGGGAAAGATGTTAAAACATTTTTGCAGATTTTGTGATATAATGATTTCTGAATAATGAAAGGATTAAAAATGCAAAAATGGGAAAAGGCACTTGATAAATTTATGAAGCAATATATCAACAAACCTTGGTTTGAAGGTGCGGTTCTTTGTGGAAGTTATGCCAGTGGAAATCAGAACAAGTTTTCAGATATAGATGTCACAATTATTGCTTCGGATGATTTGGGTTGGCAAGAAAAATCAAATTGTTATGTTGATGGTTTCTTGTTTGAATATACGATAAATCCCATTTGGAAGAACCAGGAATATATGAAATCTGGTTTGGATAGTCATGCACCAATAAATCAAAATATGTTTGCTTATGGCAAGATTTTGTATGATAAAAACGGTGTAATGAAAAAACTGCAACAACAATCTATTCGTGAATTGAAAATGAAAATAAAACCATTTTCTAAATATTCTAATGATTTTAGGAAATATGGAATATGGTGTAGATATGACGATATGCTGTCATTAAAACAAGACGGCTATCCAATTGATTTGCTCTATTGGACATTGGTTGATAAATTGATTGAATGTTATTATGACTTTAACTGTTTACCCCACGTATCACATGCAAAAATACAAAAGATTCTGACCGATAAAGATTTTGCAAAACGGTATCATGCAGATATTTTACCAGATAAGAAATTTACAAAACTTTTGTTGGATTGTTTCAATGCAAAACAGAAAGACAAAATACCAGCAATTACAAAACTGTATAATTTTGTTATGAAATCTGGTGGGGGATTTGATATCGGTGAATTTCGTGGTAAAAGAAAGATTGAAAAGAGATAAAAAGTTCGTAAATGTTTAAAACGGTGGATGTTTTTAACTATCAACTTACGAACTAGCACATGTATTGGGTGACAAAGAAAAATCGGGAAAACCCGATTTTTTTATTTTGGCATCCCCAGCTGGACGACTTTCGAACTTTGCTGCTGCGCGACTATGACGAAATAGTCAGAAATATCAACGAACTTTCAGAATGGATTGAAAATAACAAGTGATAAGTCTTGCTTAGCTATATATCAGTAAGTGTAGCAAACTCATAAATATTTCCATCGCAACAGGGACAAACAGATATGCCAGTGCAACAAAGTATTTTTTCATAAAGGCTTTATATATCCCAAAACACACAAATGCCAATTGTGCAATTGTATATATTACCAACAAGGCCACATAATATATAGTGCGTATTTCTAAGCCCATAAATTCAATATATTTACAACATTCACCATCTAGTATATATGGGTATGGTGCCATAACAGAAATATAGTGAAGTTCAGAGATTGGCACTAGCATTGCGAGAGCTGATAAGCCCAGTAATATCAGTAGTGCCAAAATATATAATATCGTCTTCATGTGTTTCATTGGTTGTATTTTACACTTAAAATCAAATCCAGTCCATTATTTTCAAACCAATTTGTAAATTTATCTATTTGCCCCGTCATATCAATACAACCAGCAGAACCAGGCCACCATCCGCCATGTATGCTAAAATTGTCACGACCGTATGTGTTTGTTTTATTTGATGGTTCCAACCAAACGCGCGAAATGCCCCAAGAAAGCTCGTGTCATAGCAATTGTGGTCACATAAAAAACGTATCCATAACCAGAATGTATGCCAATGTTAAAATAAGCCACACAAGCATTCCTAATATTGGAACAAACAGGAATTTCCATTTATATCGTTTGATTGTGTGACTAGCAATCAGCACAAACGTTATACCGAATAAGATTATACAAATCTGGTCGATAAGTATTAAACAGCTTTGATTACAAAGAAAATATAGCAAGCCATCCCATTTGCTGACACTTAAAAGTCCACGCAAATCATTCATAAAGAATAATAGTATACTAAAAGATAAAACGCCTGCTATGAAACTCATCATCTGTATGATACTTTGACAATCAAATATTGTCCATGTTTTTTTAGCCACTGTGTAAAATCTGCCATATTTTCTGTCAAATCAATACAACCATTAGAACCAGCAGTCCAACCACCATGTACATAAAACTCTCCTCTGCTGTATGTATTGGTTGCTGTAGATGCCTCTAACGCTATTCTTGATTTGCCCCATGATGGCTGACCGCCAGGCCAAGTCCCAACACCAACAAGTCCCACTGTTGACCCGTATATTGTTATTCCTTGTAAGCTTTGTTGTCTTGCGACATATGTTCCTTCTGGGATTGTTCCTTTGTCTTTCATAGATTGAAATTCTGGTGTTTGATAGCCTTTGTTTCCAGATACCGCATCCCAGGACATAATCGGTTTATCATTTTCATACAGTGTAAATTTCTTGCCGTCAAATACAGCAACTTGATTTTTGTTTGTATATTGGTACAATATGACTACAAAGCATGAAAAAAAATTATGTTTTTTTTACATTATTTATCTTATTGTTTTTTCCATTGTCAGGAAAAGCAGATTTATGCGCATATCTTGATAAAAATACATTTGATAAAGCATACGATATCCTGTTGAACACAACCGAATACATTGCATATTGTCCCTTGTGTGATGATGCAACAGCAAAGTTGAATATCGTTCAGAAAATCTCTTTTATGCAACCTGGCGAAGATATTTATGAAATTTATATAAATGATGCTCCTGTGGATATTGCATATACATATGTAGACGGTAAAAATGTCGGACTGATGGCAGGTTGCTCAGAGATATATAAATTACCTGGGGTGGTTGATGTTTTGAATGCTATGCCACCAGTCAAAAACTAATATGCTTTTGTCCGCTTGGTCCATCCGTTTTTAGATGTTGGCCAGTTTGTCATACCTCGTAAATTATTCATACGTTGCTCAATTAGAATTTTCATAAACTCGTTAATTTTATTGCTTGGGATACTATTTAGCTCAGATATTGTTTTTGACCCAATAATACCATCAACGACTAAGTTTGTATCACTGTATTCATTCAATGTGCGTTGAACAACTTTTCCTGCATTGTATTGCCCCATTACATTCATATCGAAAACCGCATCGCGTATTCTGTCATTTTTGATTTCTGGGATTTTTGTATTATCCCAATATTCATGCCGATAGATTTCTTTGGCCTGTGTGGCGGTTAGATATTTTACATCTGCTGGGAAATTTTTGTCTGGATGCTTGTTAGCGTACCTGTCCAGCGTGCTTTGTTTTATGCCTATATTAGTCGGTTCATCTCGAACTTGGTCTTTGGCGTCTGTATAGCCCCCTTCTGGTTCTTGTAATTTATTATATGCGCGTTCAAAGTTTCTGTTATATGGATATGTTTGCCGTAAGATTTTATTCAACACGCGTTCTGTTTCGTCACCCGATGATATACGCCCGGTTACGGGTAAATTGTTATCGCGCTGAAAATCCTTAATCGCTGTAATCAGTTCTGTGTTTGCATATTTATGAATTTTTCCATCGGGCTCGCTACGTTCGTTGGGCTTATAGTAATTCATTTTATACAGGTTCTTTTTCAGTTTTATAACATCGTCTTCATTTGTTGCGTTATTGGCCGATACTGTGCCATTCAGGCTGAAATCTTTTTCTTTATTCTTATTTTCTTTTTCATTCTTATTTTCTGGTTTTTGTCCGTTATAGTGATATGGGCAAATACGCTCGTATGGTGCAACTTCGGTACCGTCGGCACGTGTGTATCCGGCCACTTGAACGATACCGTCGCATTGTTCGGTGGAATCACGACCATTATTTGCTCCTTGTCGTCCTTTTAGTTTTGCGTATATGTTGGCCAGTGTGCCTGCGGCCTGAACCCAATCCCTGGTTTGCATAGATGTGTATTCTTTGATTGACATATTTTCTTCCTTTGGTAAAAAACACCCGCGGTTGCGGGCAATAAAAAAAGACGACCTGTGTCGTCCGCTGAATGCAAACATTATACCATAAAACACGCAAAAAATCAATTCTATATTTCGAACCGCCCAAGCCCCTTGGGTTTTCAATGAAAAATCCGTCCAAACGAACGGAAAATCAGATTTGGCAGGGCCATCTATGTAATCCGCGAACTGAGTTTATGCGCGAATTGTTGGTGTTTGGGAAAGATGTTAAAATATTTTTATGCACTTATTTACAATAAATACCTGACATCACAAATTGGGCTATGTTCTTTGGATGACACAGATTCTATTTTGTTGTTTTTAATTTCAAATTTTTCAATTTTTGCCTTTGTTGGTTCTATATAATCAGCGCCGACATTTCTTGATGCACTTGTTATTACGAACGGTTGTATTTGGAATTTATAAGCACGCAAAACACAATCTGCACCTTCTAAGGTTGTTAATCGTTCAAGTTTTTCACCATTATCCAAGTATATATCATAATAAGTATAAGAATGCGCAGTTCTCGTCACAAAACGACCACGTTTAATTGTGTCTTTGATATCATTATTATTAACATCAATATAGAATATATCTATTTGTTTTATTCCGTAATTATCAGCAGACAAATCAAACATTTCTGTTTTGTCTGGTTGGGGCAAACCGTCAGAAAAATCACCAGTATATTCAACATGGTTTGAACACGCCGCACACAATGATAAAACAAAAAAATTAATCAACATTTTCCGCATGACATCTGCATCCGTATTCTTCTCCTGGATGTGGTGTATCATACCATGTTCTGACTTCGCCGTCCAGTGCTTCATGTTCTGGTCGAACTTTATCATCGCCAACAGTTACCCAAATATATTTTTCATGTTTGGGAACCAGACGTTTTTTGCCCGACAAATTCCCCTCGTGTTTAGCCATCGCTTTTGCAAGGTTTAACAGATTGTCTTTTGAAAGGTTATTCATCGGTGTTGAGCGCGGAAAGCCAGTTTGTCTTTCAATAGATTTTAAGTAATTTTCAACATTGTTTTCATTTGGTGGGGCATATCTGTTTATTGCGCCTTCTATCGTTAGTTTTTGATACGAATTTGTTGCCAGCAAACTAGCCATGGCATTAAAAACTGTCGCAGTATCTGGAAATATAGCAAACCTGCCGTCCGTTCCTATTGCGCCATTGTTGCGTGCGAATTTTCCATCTTCCAGATTACCGGGGTTGTTATTACGCCATGCTCTGCTGCCGCCACTTGCTTCGTATATGTTTCCATCGTTTCCAACATACATTCTGGTTGTGCCAATCCCTGGAAATGCGGATATATAGGTAGGTTCCATTTATAACTCCTTTTGTTAAATAAAAAAACACCCGCGGTTGCGGGCAATAAAAAAGACGACCAAATGTCGTCCGCTGAATGTGTTTATTATATCATAAAACGCAAATTTTTTCAATAAAAAATCCGTCCAAACGGACGGAAAATCAGATTTGGCAGGGCCATCTATGCAATCCGCGAACTGAGTTTATGCGCGAATTGTTGGTGTTTGGAAAAGATGTTAAGGTGTTTTTACACATTTTGTGATATAATAATTTTAAATAACAAAAGGGTTAAAAATGCAAAAATGGGAAATCGCATTAAATAAATTCTTGGAAAGATATATCAACGAGCCATGGTTTGAGGGGGCTTTATTGTGCGGTTCTTATACCACAGGCAATCAAACAAAGTTTTCGGATATAGATGTGACGATTGTGGCATCTGATAATATCGGTTGGCAGGAAAAATCTAATTGTTGGGTTGATGGTTTTTTAATGGAATATACAATCAATCCGATTTATAAATATCAAGAATATATGGGTATGCAAATGGCTGGGCGCGCTTATATCACCCAAAGTATGTTTGTGTATGGGGTTGTCTTGTATGATAAAAATGGGGAGGTAAAAAAATTACGCCAACGTGCAATTCGTGATTTGAAAAAGCCAATAAAACCTTATTCAAAATATGCTTTGGATTTCAAAAAATATCATCTGTGGGATAAATACGATGAGTTATTGTCGCTAGATGCACGTGGATATCATATTGATATGCAATATTGGTCTGTGGTGGATGCGTTGATATCTGCATACTATGATTTCAAGAATATGCCACATCCGCCGCGTAGTAAGATTGAGCCGATTTTGACTGACCCAGAATTTGCAAAAAGATATCATATCCAAGCAATGCCACCAAAGACATTTACAGATAAACTGTTGGCGTGTATGAATGCGAAATCCAAGACGGCAAAAATGGATGCGATAAAGGCATTTTACAATTATGTAATGCGTGCCGGCGGTGGATTTGATATTGGCAAATTCCGTGGCTATCAAAAGATTGAAAAAAGATAAAAAGTTCGTAAATTGGTAAAACGGTGGATGTTTTTGATACCTAACTTACGAACTGTTGAAAGTATTGGAAATCCAATCAAAAAAACACCCAAACGGGTGTTTTTGATTTTTGGCAGCCCCAGCTGGACGACTTTCGAACTTTACTGCTGCACGACTATGACGAAATAGTCAGAAATATCAATGCGTTGGAAGATTTTCTGAACAGTCTAGATGGGTAAAATATTACCTAAAAGTGCGAATTCCGTTGGCTGAAAAGACTACCTGTTGACCGCTATTGCTGATTACAACTATCTTATCTCCTTCATGATAGGCGTTTTTAGCATACATGACTCTACTGATATAGTTCCCGTATATGTTTTCAATAACGACATGTTCGCCGTCCCATTTGAATCGAATTGCCATGATTAGACCTCTTGCTTATATTCTTGCTGTTTCCACCGCGTTCTTTAGCAGATTTATGTCAGAATTATAGTAACGTTGTGTTGTCTGAATATTTCGGTGGTTTACCAACTGCTTGACTATGAAGGGGTTTACACCGTTATTTATCATTTTTGTAATAAACATATGCCTACCAAGATGTGATGCCCCATGAACCCCGAATTTTTTATAAATATTACTAAAGATTCTGCAGATAGACACTCGATTAAATGGTTTATTCATCTTCTGGGATGTAAACAGATACGTTTCTGCATCTAATTTGTCCCCATATTTACCGGTCAAGTACTTATGATATACTTTCAACTCTTTCTGAAACTGTTCATTTACATAGTATTTAGCTGAAAACTTGCCCTTGTTCTTGTCGCTGTTCAAATCTATGACATCTTTTACAGAACCATCAACATTAAATACATCTTTCACTTGCAAGCATCTAAA
>JAZQRR010000033.1:0-7971 GCA_045629645.1 Candidatus Enterousia sp.
ACTTGACAAGAAAAAGACTTGAAACGCGGGAATTTTTACCTATATAAATTTACTGTGATGGGATGGCACAGGACTTCAAAATATTAAAAATTAAGGAGTTCGATATGACACAAGTACAAAATATAGCAGAAAAACAAAAAACTTTTGTCGTAAAGCTGGATAAAAAAATAGAAAAAATTATGGATAAACAAACACGACAAAAGTTGGTTGGGGCATACTTAAAATTATTTACCGGACTGTCATGGATTAACTGGACAAAAAAATATCCGTTGGGGCGCGCTTGGCATTATGCATTGGCACAATGTAAAAAAATTATAAAATCAAAAAACAAAAAGAACCCCGCAGTCAAATATCTGGACAATACGGCAAGTGCACACAGTAAGTACTGGTCCCAAGTCATTATGACAAATGAAAACAGTACAAATATACTGAACAAAACACCAGAAGAAATAAAACACATCAGACAATACGGTATAAAATTGGTACGGGATGCAATGGATGAAATAAATTTAACAATCTCCCAATACAACGAATTTGTCGAAGAAAAAGAACAAGACGACCCACAGGCGCAAGTTGCACTGCAAAAAGAACAAGCTCAGACGGTTCCACAAAAACAACAGGCGCAAATTGCAGCGCAAAAAGAACAAGCACAGGCAGTTCCACAGAAACAACAGGCGCAGGTTGCAGTGCAAAAGGAACAAGCACAGGCAGTTCCACAGAAACAACAGGCGCAAGTTGCAGCGCAAAAGGAACGAGCACAGACGATTCCACAGAAACAACAGGCGCAAGTTGCAGCGCAAAAGGAACAAGCACAGGCACTTCCACAGAAACAACAGGCGCAGGTTGCAGCGCAAAAGGAACAAGCACAGGCAGTTCCACAGAAACAACAGGCGCAGGTTGCAGCGCAAAAAGAACAGGCTCAGGCAGTTCCACAAAAAACAATAATACACCCAGTAAAGTTTTATGCGATTATACACGTAAGTTATTACATAAATATACGCAATCATATTTATACGTACAAAAACGTATCAACCAAGGAAGCAATCAAAAACTTTACCCATGCAAAAAACAAAGTTACAGAATTGACACGTGCACAACAAGAAAAAACACTGCCAACAACGACACAACCCAAGTCTCTACCTGTGGCAAATCAACAAAAAAACTTGTCACACGCACAACATGCCAAGAATATTGTTAACATGTGGACATTCAGAAATGCAAAACAAGATATGACACACTAATAAATAAAAAAAAGGCAACAAAAAAAATGAGTATAGAATTCGATAAAACAATCGCTATGCTGGGCGGACAGTCTGTTAATTCATACCTAGAAACCCAACTAAGCGAACGCGATAAAACACAAATAAATAACGCAATCGAATTAATATTTTCTGGACTGTCGTTGAAAAATTGGCTGGACGGAGGAACGTTGGGTGAAGCCTGGTCCAAGGCATTAGATAGTGTGCGCGAAATAACTTTTGCAATCACAAATAAAAATCCTGCGGTAACCTATGCCCAAGCAGAAACGTTCAGACACCGTACAAGATGGAAATCTACGATTGTTATGTCTCATGACGCAACAAAAACCATCAAATGCCCCGCAGACCAACGCGATAACTGGTACGCACAGGCAAACAAAAAGACACAAAACGGCATTGAAATATTGCGAAATAAAATCGCAGCATTTGAATCCGTTACGCCACGCAAACCAGTGGTTTCAATTCAAAAGACAGTTAACTTTGAATTGACGCGACAACAAGAACGCGAAAACGAAAGAGAACTTGAACGAACAAAATAAAAAAATCCCCGTTTTGGGGATTTTTTTTATTTCTTGTCTGACAAACTTTGCTGCCAACGCCACGCCGACGCCAACGTTTCCGATACGGGTGTTTTTGCAACCCATCCCAAAACACGTTCTGCCAAAGACGCATCCGCCCAAATCGCAGGAACATCACCCGCACGACGCGAAGCAATCTTGTACGGCACAGATACACCTGTTGCGGACTCAAAACCGCGTAACAATTCCATCACCGATAAACCACGCCCTGTCCCCAGATTAAACACACCAACACCAGACGCACCTGCAATCATATGACGCAACGCCGCAACATGCGCAGCAGCCAAATCATTGACGTCAATATAATCACGAACACAATAACCATCCGGGGTATCATAATCATCACCAAAAACACTTAATTCAGCACGAATCCCCGCAGCAGTTTGTGTAATATACGGCATCAAATTATTTGGCACGCCGTTTGGCAATTCACCAATCAAACCACTGGGATGCGCACCAATCGGATTAAAATAACGCAACAATGTCGCACGCATCTGCGGATTTGCATGAACTGTATCACGAATTATGTTTTCACCCATAACCTTGGTCTGACCGTACGGAGATGTCGCAGGCTGCAAAGGTGTTTCTTCGGTTACAGGCAATACAGCCGGCACACCGTAAACAGTCGCAGATGATGAAAATACAATGTTCGGTATATCAAATTCACGCATAGAATTTAAAACGTTTATCAACCCATTTAGATTATTACGATAATATAACAATGGTTTTTCAACAGATTCCCCAACCGCCTTGAGTGCAGCAAAATGAATAACACCAACCGCATCACGATGCAATTCAAACGCATCGCGCAAAGCAGACGCATCTGCGCAATCAACATTGATAAATTCTGGACGAACACCAGTAATCTTTTCGATGCCGTTCAAAGAATCTGAACTGGAATTGGATAAATTATCAAATACAACCACATCAAAACCAGACTGTTGCAATGCAACAGACGTATGTGAACCAATATACCCACAACCACCAGTAACTATTATTTTTTGCGACATACAATATCTCCCTTGTTATAACGATTATCATATTACACATATCCAGACAATATTGCAACCACAACCCAGCCCTTATATTCCGCTTGACAAACAAGACAAAAGGTGTATATAAGATATTAAAACTAACAACAAAAAAGGTCAAAGGTATGCAGACAGACAGCATTTCACTTAATAAACATACCGCAACGGCAAAAGAATATGATTTTAGTCACGCAACAAACTTATTTTTATTGCATTCCGACATGGAATCAGCAACAGAATTAATACTGCCAAAAAATGCAGAACGTATTGAACTGTACGAAACAAAACTGCCGGCCAAAGAATATAATCTGGGCGGTGTAAAAAATTTGCGTTTTTCTGGCACAACAATAAATCCCAACGCGTCATTAACTTTGCCAAAAAATGCTGACAACATTATTTTATATCGCGTTAATGTATTACCCAGCGGCGTATATAATTTAAGTAATGTAAACAATTTATGTATTGCGTTTGTAGATATGTCATTAATACAAAAAATAATACTGCCAGCCAACGCAAAAAATATTGATTTAGGCGGTATAACACTGCCTGTGGGCGAATATGTTTTGAACAATGTAAATCAATTACAATTCACAGATACAGATATCAGTCTGGCAACAAACTTGATATTCCCGAAAAACGCAGAAAAAATTTATTTATACAAAACAAAAATGCCGACCGGCGCTTATGATTTTAGTGATGTACAAAATTTACATTTACACGATATAAATTTAAGCGAAGCAACCCAAGTTATTCTGCCACAGAAAGCAAACAAGATTGTCTTGCACAATACACAACTGCCCGCGGGGGAATACAATTTAAGCAACGTGGAAGATTTAATAATAATAGACTCTGATTTGAGTAATGTAAAAAAATTAATTCTGCCACAAAACGCCAAAACCATGACACTGATAGACACTAAAATACCTGCTGATGATTATAATTTTGGTAACATTAAAAATTTAAATATGTCAAACGTAAATTTAAACAAAGCATCAGACAAAACAACAAAAGAAAAAGACTATAATACAATACAACAATGGTTAAAAAAACAATTCAGCATACACGGTAAATAAACAAATCCCCAAATTTTGGGGATTTATCTTATTTTGCTTTTATCATACAGATACATAAACATACCGCGTGCCGGAGTATCCCCAAACAACATATCACGCGTAAATAATTCCAATGGATCAAATTTTTCAAATATATTATCGGGCTTTTTGCTGACCATTATCCACTGAGGTACATCAGCACGAATTTTTCCTGTTTCAATATCACGGCAGACAATCGTGCAAACATTTGCATTTCCGTTTTCTGCATATTCTGGATTTACAATAACATTTTTGTGTGCAGGCAAGTTATGTTGGATACGCATCGACGCAACTGCAACCAATTCATTACCACGGAACAATGATTCTGAATTTAAACTGTCACGCAACATTGTCGCATACCCTGAAATAAATTCCGCGTCAGCAGACACAGCCGGACCAGACCAACGCTGGGTATCCAGATTAAAATAAGTAATCCCAACCCAGCTGCGACCGAACAAGTGGAACATTCTTGCATCATCCAAAAATTCTGGTTTATTCATATATCTAACCCCATCTATATGAAATATAGGTAAAATTTATTATTTGTCAATAATCTGTTAAAAACATATTGACAATAACAAATATCTGTATAAGATATATACCCATGAATTGTTCTTATGTATATTCTTATGACACAAAAAATCCTGTTGAAACCATACCAACAGACCTGCCCGTATTTGTAATGTTTGACGGATACCATGCTTTATCACACCAAATTGCTTTGCGAGATTTACACAAATACGCAAATTTATTAGATAAAAATAATATTAACACAAAATTGTATTGTGTTTCTTACACGGTACCAGACATATGCAACACTATGTCCAGAAAACAGAAAGAACGTATTCATTTATCAACACTCTTTATAAAACCAAAATATTTTCGTAGATATATAAAGAATATTTCAGATATTCTAATCATACCAAGAATCAAATCTGAACAAGGAAAAAAATTACCTGTTGAAGTGGCAGAAAAAAACATTCGTAATATAACATTGTTCGCGTACAGTTATGGCGCACACGCGGTGAATTGTTTATGTAAAAACATACATAAGCGTATGAAAAACTTGAATTATACAGATAATGAAATTGCCAGAATATTAAAACAACTGGTTATAATCGCACAATCGCCGGTACGTATATTATACGACAAAAAATTTACAACACTGAATTTTGTATCCGCAAAAGACATAAGGGTATTATACAGTGGCGCGTTTAAAAATGTATCAAAATTGACATATTATCCTGAGTATAACATGATGGTACAACCACAAGTTTTTAAAGACGAATACATATTAGAAAAATCAAAATGCAAAAAAGATGCAGAACACATATTATGGGAATACGGTTCAGACACAAATATTACAGATTATAAAATAGTTAATCTGTTACGGACGGCACTTTGCGACGCAGCAAAATCTGAACCAATAACAGAAAACACTTCATTATTACAATCCAATTCAGATTATTCTGTTCAACATATAAAAAACTATAAGTTTTTTGACACAAAAAACATTATAAAGTCGTGCATAAAACATATTATACGATAAAAAAACAACAGAATAATATTTATTATGCCTGTATCACAGGCTTTTAATTCTGTTTTCATAGACAAGACCACTGCCGATTGTTTTACATACCATAATACACTACAATTTACATTACGTTTTTATCCAAAACAAACTGTTTGACACAAAAAAAATTCTGATATACAGTACGAACACTATGACATACGAAGAGGCTTTGAAAATTTTACAATTATCCCCTGGTGCAACCCCTGATGATATTCGTAGGGCATATCGTACCATGGCATTCAAGTATCATCCAGATAGAAATCCAAACAACAAATTTGCCGAAGAAATGTTCAAGACGATAGTTTTGGCAAACCGTATTTTAACTGAACATAAACGCGTGTACAACAAACATGAAACACCACAACAACAACCTGACACATATACTAATACCTATACTGACACACAGAATTTACAAAAAGTCTCATTCAGCGACATTGAAAACATCATAAACACATTTTTTGCAAGCATAGAATCAAAAAATATTGATGACGCAACACGTGCTAAACTGGATACGGCAAAAAAATTGTTTTATACAATCAAAAATATGAATCGTTTTATTAACTTTTCATTTATGTCATCGATGATAACACTGCTGTCAACGATTGCTTATAATTTGGTGTTTGATCAACTGCCACAAAATGTCGCCTTGGTTGTATATCCAACCGTCGGTGTATTGGTTATCGCTGGCTTATTGACCATGGATAAAACCAAAAACAAAATCACAGAATTTTTAAACATTGTGGACAGTTTGAAACAAAACGTAAGATGCTAACAATTCTTGCCATGTGATAAGTCCTGAATCATTTTCTGGTTTTGTTAATATTCGTTCTTGTTCCATATATCTGCAAACAATGATTTCATCAAAAAATTGTAAATAAACCGATGTGTGCGGTGCCGTCCTGTATTTTGTCCGTTCCGGATCAATTAAAATTGAAACTGCGTGCATCAGGGGTTATAAAATCAGATACAGCACGTCAGTCGTATAAAAACAAATATCACAATATCACATTACACACACATTCAAAATAAACACCGCCCAAACGAGCGGTGTTTATTACCTTATTATTCATGTCCGCAAAAACCTGTTGCGATTATTCATCTGTTTCTTCTTGATCTTTTTTAAGCTCTGTTTTCAATGATGTATATTTTGCATTTATTTCATCAGAACGCTCTTTTGGTGCCTTGGCATTAATTGCCAAGTCACCAACCAATCCCCCCACTGCACCAACGCCGGCAACAATTGCGCCAGTTTTTAATTTATCAGCGGTTTCTGTTTGTTGTTGGGCCAGTTTTTGTGCATCTGCACCAGTTGGATCGGACAAAGCACGTGCCAATGATGCGTATGCACCCGATGTCTTATCGGTTGTGTCGTTGTTGTACAGATTGCCGTTTGCACTGCTTAAAATTGCTTCGGATTCAATTCCCGCAGGCATTTCCAACATATTTTTACGCAACTTTAAATCGTTTGCCAGACTGACGTATTCTGTGTACAGCGATAACAAACTGTTGCCACCTGGGGTTTCGATATTTGTGGCACCACCGGAAACAGATGCGTTGTTGCCATATGTACATTTAAACGTTTCCAAATATGCGGTCATATCGGTCAATGCATCTGCATCAGCAGATTGTTCTGCCAGCGCAGATGCCAGTTGCATACCGCCAATACCAGTGGCGCCAATACCAACAGCGCCCAACAGTTTGTTTTCTGTCGATTGTTCTTTGTCTTTCATTGCTGTCGCATTGGCGCGCAACTCTGAAATCTCTTGTTCCTGTTCTTCTGGCGTCAGTTCACGTTCTGCGACAGTTTTTTGTTCATCCGTTGTCGTGCTTTTTATATCTGGCTTTTGTTCCAGTATATCAGCACGCAGTTCTTTTAGTTTTCTGAATTCTTTGTTGTCCAGCAGCTTTTCATATTCATCAAGAATTTTTTGCGATTCTGACTCAAACTTTTCCCACGCAGCATCAACAGTTGTAATTCCATCAAATGACGCAGTCACCCCTGCCCCAAACACTGGCAATGACAAAAAGAACAATAAAGATATTATATATAATGCTTTCATTGTTGCGTGTTCAGTTCGGTTATTTTTGTATCCAGTTGAGTTTTTAGAGTATCTATTTTTCCTTTGGCTTCGTTAAATTTTGATGTAGCAGCCACACACCCTTCTTCTTTGTCAAAAAAATCGCTTTTATTTTTACACTTGCATTTGTGCGTTTTGTCGTTCCATTCATTGGGCGACTTGCACAAGCCTTTATATTTTTCATATTCTGCTTTTTTATCGTCTTGCACACATCCTTGTTCTTTGACAAAAGAATGTGTCGGGTTCGCACATTCGCACTTGTTTTTATCTGTCCATGTCCCTGCGCCGTCTTTTTCACAAAGTGCTTTATTTGCTTCTTGTTTTGCCACGCGTTCTGCTTCTTTTTTATTATAATGATCAG
>JAZQRR010000034.1:0-92200 GCA_045629645.1 Candidatus Enterousia sp.
ATCTGGTTTACGAGAATCAACTGTTTCACCATCCATTTTTGTACCCTGAATAGCAGGAACATCCAATGGGCTTGGCAAATAGTCAACAATCGCATCCAACAATGGCTGAACACCCTTGTTCTTAAATGCAGTACCGCACAATACAGGATTGAAGTTCTGTGCAATTGTCCCCTTGCGGATCAACTTCTTAATGGTCGCTGTATCTGGAACATTACCTTCCATATATGCTTCCATAATTTCATCGTCCAAAGTAACAACTTCTTCAATCAATTTTTCGTGTAATTCTTCTGCTTTTGCTTTCAGGTCTTCTGGAATATCAACGATATGTGGTTCTTTACCCATATCATCTTCCCAAACAATACCCTTCATTTCTACAACGTCAACAACGCCGCGAAAATCAGATTCTGCACCAATTGGGAAGTTCAATACCAATGGATTTGCACCCAAGCGTTCACGAATCATATCAACACAACGGAAGAAATTACCACCAATACGGTCCATCTTATTAATGAAACAAATACGTGGAACCGCATAACGGTCAGCCTGACGCCATACTGTTTCTGTCTGTGGCTGAACACCAGATACAGATTCAAATACAGCAACTGCACCGTCCAATACACGTAAAGAACGTTCTACTTCCATTGTAAAGTCAACGTGCCCCGGTGTGTCAATCAAGTTAATACGATGATCACGCCAGAAACATGTTGTCGCAGCAGAAGTAATTGTAATACCGCGTTCTTGTTCTTGTTCCATCCAGTCCATGGTTGCACCACCATCGTGCACTTCACCAATTTTATAAGTCTTACCTGTATAGAACAAAATACGTTCTGAAGTTGTTGTTTTACCCGCGTCAATATGGGCCATAATCCCAATATTGCGGTACATATGTAATGGAGCGGTTTTTCCGACTGACATTGTGTTTTTCCTTTGCCTTTGTATTTATTACCAACGGAAGTGAGCAAACGCTTTGTTCGCCTCTGCCATTTTATGTGTGTCAATTTTCTTCTTGAATGCACCACCTTGGCCATTCAAAGCATCACGCAATTCTGCGAACACGCGTTCTGTCATTGTACGTTCACCACGTTTACGTGCGAACATAACCGCATAACGAATTGACAATGTTTGCTGACGTGCAGGTCTTACATCACAAGGAACCTGATAAGTTGCCCCGCCAACACGACGCCCCTTTACTTCAACAGAAGGTTTCAACACATCGATTGCTTCCAAGAACAAATCAAATCCTGTCTTACCGTCTTTGGCACCCCATTTATCCAATAAATCTATTGCACCATATACGATGTTTTCGGCAACTTCTTTTTTACCGTCTAACATAACATTGTTAATAAACTTCGCAACGACCAGATTATTATACTTGGAATCTGGCAATATTTCACGTTTCGCTGCTGCTTTACGTCTTGACATTTACTTTTTCCTTTTTATCACTTCACCTGTTATTTAACAGATTACTCACGCACATTACATGCGTGTGGTTAACTTAATTATTTCTTTGTTTTGGCACCATACAAAGAACGACCTTGTTTTCTTGCATCAACACCCTTGGTATCCAAGACACCACGAATGATATGATACTTAACACCAGGCAAGTCCTTTACACGACCGCCACGAATCATAACAACACTATGTTCCTGCAAGTTATGACCTTCGCCAGGAATATATGCAGTTACTTCACGGCCATTTGCCAGTTTTACACGGGCAACCTTACGCTGCGCCGAATTAGGTTTTTTCGGTGTAGTCGTATAAACACGTGTGCAAACACCACGTTTCTGTGGGTTTTCCATCATGTCAGGTGCTGTACTTTTCACAACAACCTTTTTACGAGGTTTCCGAATCAGTTGGTTTACTGTTGGCATTCAAAATTCTCTTTCTTTTTTCTACCTGTTTTTAGTCTGCACAAAACCCGCCTATCAGACTTATTTCAACGACTTAGCCGGATTATAAATCTGCAAATCAAAGCGGTTTTTATGTGTTCTTCTGCTTTCCTTGTTTACACAGAAAGCTAACATACTATAACCACCGACCCCAACATTGTCAAGAAAAATCTAGGAAAAATATATAAGATTTTAGCCAAAAAACAACCATAAACGCCGATTTTTTTATAACATAAAAACAGCCGTCCAAAGACGGCCATTTATCAAAAATCAATTCCAAAATTTACACCTATTAACATAGGTTCTCTGTTAAAACTGTGAACAACATCTTTTGAAACATAAACACCAAGATACTTGTCTGCATCCAAATTATAATTCAGTCCTAATTTTAATTCCAAACGTTCACCATTGTAATATTCTTCAAACAAATCATAGTCGAACAATAATTCGCCTGTAAAATTCCAACTTGAATCAATCAAATATTGTCCTTGCAAACCGACCGTCATCGCCCAAGCATCATGATTATAATGTGAAACATCATCTTTTAAATAATCAACCTGAACCACAGCCGCCAATGTCCAATCTGTTGCAACACGCCCAACACGCGCCCCAAGCGTCCAATTATACGCAATCGTCTCTAAATGATGGCGTGTATCATAAATTTGCATACCGCGACCATACAGTTCAGCAATTCGCCCCATATCATCATGCAATAACCCCCAATCAAAACCAACCTCTAAATCATTCCACGCCCATTTGCCAAACTCAGGATTATTTGAAGAGTCATATGAACCACTGGTTGCAACATAAACAGCAACATCATCGGTTAAACCATAGCCAAACTTGTCCGCCATAACAAATTTATCAAATTTTGAATTCACCTGTATCGGGGTTAAAATATTATAAAAACGCCCCTGCGCCGGATGATAAAAAGGATTTCCATTAATAACATTTTCTGCATTTGCCCCCTGCGTACCGGCGACCAGCGCACCAAAAACAAACAATTTCTTCATAAAAACTCTCCTTTCGTAAAAAAAGCATTGGTATAAAACCAATGCAATCTTACCCCGCCAACACCACAATATAAACAGGAACGTAATCCCTACTTTTTAATTCTGCAATCGCTTAATCTTGCGCCATGCATTATGATTCTTTTTATGTTCATCATACGTCTTGGAAAAGACATGTCCGCCCTGCCCGTCTGCAACAAAAAACAAAAAATTCGTATCCGCTGGCTTCAAGACCGCACCAATTGCCTTTTGACCAACATTTGCAATCGGCGCTGGTGGCAATCCAGAATTACGATAAGTATTATACGGACTATCTATTTTCAAATGCCCACTTAATAACGCACGCCCTTGCATATCCCCCAAACCGTCCGTCAAAGCATAAACAACCGTTGGATCTGCCTGCAATCGCATTCCACGACGCAAACGATTTAGATACACACTGGCCACAATTGGCATTTCCCGAACTTGTGGTGTTTCTTTTTGCACAATAGACGCCAACGTAACAACATCATCCCAACTTTTCAACGGACGCGGATATCTGCGATAACTTTTTACCATCGCATTTTCCAACGCCTTCATTTTTTTTCGCATTAAATCCAAGAACGCCAAGCGACTGGTACCACGTGCCACTGTATATGTATCTGGGAAAATTTGACCGTCTTGCAAATTACAAACAGGTGCCGACTTATCCTTGACACACTCAACACTGCCTGTCAAACCAGAATTATTAATCAACAAATTCTTTATCTGCTTTACAGTTAAACCTTCGGGAATAACAATCGTAACCGTTGCGACACGACCATTTGCCAACATATCCGCGATACGCCACGTACTGGCACCTTTTGGAATATCATATTGACCGCTTTGAATTTTTCCGCCATTTAATTTGACAGCGAATTTAAATAACTCGGCAAAATCCACATATCCATTTTTTTCTAATCTGTTGGCAACAGACGTAACATTATCCCCACGCACAACATCAAAAACAATTGCTGAACGCACCCCCGAACGCACACACAACATATAGATTGTTAATGCCAACAAAGCAACCACAGGCGCAAAAACCAACCGCCACGAAAAACATTTCCCAAGAATTTTTGAACGACGTCCCATAAACAGAATTATGACAGACCTGTGAGATATTTGCAACCAACAAAATCCCACAAAACTGTCACCAACGCTTATTTATCTTCTTCTTTACCTAAACCAATCGTATTTTTAAGCGGATCAACAATTGTTTCTTTGGCACTATCCAACGTACGTATCAAAGCACGACGAATTTTGCCACTGATTGTCATTGGCAAACTGTCCACAAATTCAATCACACGAGGACATTTATAATGAGCGGTCTTAGACTTTACAAAATCCTGTAATTGACGTATTAAAATATAATTTGGTTGAAAATATTTATTCAATACAATTGTTGCCTTGACTGCCTGACCGCGCGATTTATCTGGCACTCCAGTTACCGCAACATCACGCACAGACGGATGTTCAATTAAAACACTTTCAACTTCAAACGGGCTTACACGATACCCACTGGTTTTAATCAAATCATCGTTTCTGCCGACAAACCAGAAAAAACCTTCTTCATCTTTGTAAACCATATCACCTGTATGATAAATATTATCACGGCATACAGCAGATGTTGCTTTTTCATTTTTATGATAACCTTGGAACAATCCAACAGGTCTGCTATTTTTTACATCGACGCAAATTTCACCAACGACGCCTGCATCTGTAATTTGACGCCCACGTTCATCCAACAGCTTTATATTCCACCCAGCCGCAGGCATCCCCATTGACCCAGGTTTTGGTTCTATCCACTGATTTACAAACAATAAAACAGAAGTTTCCGTTTGCCCAAAACCTTCATGCATTTTTACACCTGTCTTATCCAAGAACTTGTCATAAATTTCTGGATTCAATGCTTCACCAGCAACACAGGCTTTTTTCAACGACGACAAATCATACTTATCCATATTCGCATTAAGAATCATCTTATAAGCCGTTGGTGGCGCACAGAAAGACGTAATTTTATATTCTGAAATCGCACTTAACAAATCATGCGCTGTGAACACACGACTAAAATCATAAACAAACACCGTTGCACCAGCCAACCATTGACCGTACATTTTTCCCCAAGAACACTTTGCCCAACCAGATTCAGACAATGTGAAATGAATATCATTTTCATCCAAACATTGCCAAAAAACAGCCGTATTTATATGCCCCAAAGGATAAACAAAATTGTGTGCAACCATTTTCGGCATATCTGTTGTACCACTGGTAAAATAAACAACCATCGTATCTGTATTTTTATTTGGCACACGTTCAAATTCACACGGATAAGTTTCACATGCTTTTGTTACCTGGGCACAGTCAATCAATTTAACATCCGCACCATCTATGGCCTGTTGAATTTCATTACAAACAGCCCCATCATCAAACGCGATAATTGTTTTAACATCTGCCATTTTTATACGGAACGCAATATCTTCTGCCTTTAATTGATTAGTAGATGGTATCGGAATAATCCCTGCACGATGCATTGCCAACATCAAAACCCAATATTCCCATCTGCGACGCATAAACAATAAAACAGCATCACCCTTGTTTAAACCTTGGCCAACCAAGAAATTCGCAACTGCCGCTGACATACGCGACAAATCACGATAAGAAATAATCTTTTTTTCACCATCATCATTTACCCATAATATCGCAGTCTTGTCTGGTGTTTCCCTTGCCATAACATCAATAACATCGTACGCAAAATTAAAATTTTCAGGAACAATTGGCGCCGCATTTTGAACATAATCATCATAAGAATCAAATTTTTCTTTCTTCAAGAATCGTTTTGCGAACATTTTTACACCCTTATTTTTTCACACAGTAAATATGGTACATATCAAAAAAAATACAAGTATAAAAAATAAAAAAATATTGCATTTTATCTTAAACAATCGCATAATACAACGCACAACCATCGGAGTATAGCTCAGCCTGGTAGAGCGCTACGTTCGGGACGTAGAGGTCGTGGGTTCGAACCCCGCTACTCCGACCATTTTAATAAACAAAAAGCCCCCATGTTTAAGCAATGCCAACATTATAAAACACGATAAAAAAAATCCCCAAAACGGGGATTTTTTTATTTTACTTTTTTCAATACCACTGATGCATTTGTACCACCAAAACCAAAAGAATTGCTGATTGCAACATCGACATTTCTTTCCTTGGCAACATGCGGCACCAGGTCTGTTGTACCAACCGCATCTTCTGGATCATCCAGATTGATTGTTGGCGGAACAATACCATCACGAATCGCACACGCACAGAATATTGTTTCAACAGCACCTGCTGCACCCAACAAGTGCCCCGTCATAGACTTGGTCGAAGACATTGACACAGGCAAATCACCAAACAATTTCTGTACAGCCGCCAATTCACCAACATCCCCCAAACCTGTTGACGTACCATGCGCATTGATATAATCAACATCTGCCGGATTTAAATTCGCATCTTTCAACGCAGCAATCATTGCGCGCATACCACCTTCGCCACCTTCGGCAGGCGCAGTAATATGATACGCATCACCAGACAAACCATAACCTGCAACTTCTGCATAAATTTTTGCACCACGTGCAACTGCGTGTTCATATTCTTCCAGAACCAATATACCCGCACCTTCGGCCATAACAAAACCATCACGATTTTTATCCCATGGACGTGATGCCTTTTCAGGTTCATCATTACGTGTACTTAATGCACGCATTGCAGAAAACCCAGCCAAACCAATACGTCCAACTGCACTTTCTGTACCGCCACAAATCATAACATCTGCATCGCCATGCTGAATCAAACGTGCGGCTTCGCCAATAGAATGAGCACCTGTTGCACACGCTGTTACAACAGAAATATTTGGTCCCTTGAATCCATATTTAATTGATATATGCCCTGCTGTCATATTAATAATCCCCTTTGGGATAAAGAACGGACTAACACGACGTGGGCCACCTTCGTGCAATTCGATACAATTATCATATATCGTATTCAATCCACCGATACCACTGCCAACAGAAACCCCAACACGTTCCTTATCAACATCGCACATATCTAGCCCTGCGTCTTTAATTGCTTCGTCAGCGGCAACAATTCCATAAACAATAGACTTATCCATTTTACGCTGTTCGCGTGCATCAATGGCAACATCAGGATTAAACTGTCCTGCTTCTGTTCCTGATTCTGGCATCCCTGCAATTTGCGATGCTAAATCAGATACATCAAAAGAATCTATTTTCTTGACCCCTGATTTACCAGCCAGAATATTTTTCCACGCGTATTCAACACCTGTCCCAACCGGAGAAACAATTCCCATACCAGTAATAACAACTTTTCTCATAACTTAAATTCCTTTATAACTGTTATACCATCCTATGATAAACATTTTCTGTTACAAAATACAGTAAAAAAACTGTCGGCAAATTGCCGACAGAAAATTCATAATCAAAACACAATATTTTTAGTTTTTCTTGTGTTCTTCGATGTATTTAACAGCATCGCCAACTTTTTCTAATTTTGCAGCTGCATCGTCTGGAATTGTGATATCAAATTCTTTTTCAACTTCCATAACGAATTCAACAACGTCCAAGCTGTCTGCACCCAAATCGTTAACGAACGCTGCAGATTCTGTAACTTTTTCTTCTGGCACACCCAGTTTTTCAGCTACGATTTTTTTTACTTTTTCAAAAGTTGTCATTTTTTTTCCTTTGTTTTTGTTAAACTTTTTGGTCTTTACCATGACCGTCATTACGCCACAGACTACCATTTTATAGTCATAGTGTCAAGTAATTATAACAAATGATAACATTGCCAAGATTCCTGAGTACAAATTATACATCCATTAAAACTTGGTCTAATAAATCATTTAAGTTATCACGCAGTCCTTCTGTATCAGACGCCCAAACAACGCGTCGCATCAAGAATTTATACACATCATCCATCGTCAAATCTGGAATTCCAGCCGCAGACGCAACACGTTTCCACGCCGTACGTGGATCCACCAAATGCATACCACCATGACTTGGGAACACCCAACCACCATCTTGTGGTAAATCCTGTAATAAAACAATCGCCCTGTTCGTTAACGGCCGCCCATTCCACATATAATGATTAAAATCTAAATCAGACCACGCCATTGAAAAAATCTTGGACCGAGACGCAAAACCGTAAATCAACATTAAAAACGCAGCACGAACAATAATATCTTCTTCGCGCAAAATCGCCGCATACAATCGACGCAGTCCTGACATATTCAACGGACGTACACGGCGGTTTTGTTGAATTTTTTCTAAATCATTTGCAGGATTAAATTTGACATACCCCGCATCAATCGCATAGTTAAAAATACTTTGCAACAATTCTTGCATACGTTCTGCGATTGCTGCCCCAGATATTTTTCCAATTACATTTTTCAAATCATCCACAGAAATATCTGAAATTTTTTTATCAAACAAATCAACCAAGTGCCGATTAATTGCACGTTGTAACTTCATCAAAGAATCTTCACTGCGACGCACCTTGTACTGCAAGTACAAATTCACAAAATCTCTAAACACAATTTTTTTACGACGCACGGGCGTTTTTTTCAAAACTTGTTCCAGTATCGTTACAACTGCACTACGCGCATCGTCGATATCAACATCAGGATAACTGCCGATGACAATTCTTTTATCTTTACCGTGCACACGCTTGCGCACAAAAAAAGTCTTTACCCCACGCGAAGTAACATACATACGCAATCTTGGTTCTGCAATATCTTGCACAACATCAAACCCCTTGGCCGGTGCTGGCAAGTTATCCAAAATATACGGATTAAAATAAAACTGGTGTGCCATCTTGGCCCCCTTTATTTTGTTTTATTTGCCCAAAACTCTTTTTTTTGTTTTTCCAGTTCTTTTACCTTGTTTAACGCAACGACATACTCTTTATTTCTGTTAAAACATTTGCAATCTGTCATTGAACAAATGTTTTCATTTCCAACTGGTTGAAAAAGATTGCATCTGGATACAACGATATAACAATCCTTCCAACGATCTTGATTCCCAATCAGCTTACGCGGTGGCAACCCCAAAAAGGTCTGCTTTTTTATGCACGCATCACACAAGGTTGCATCACGATCACGCTCAAAATATTGCACTAAATTTTCATACTTTTCCTTCTGTTCCCTTTGCGCAATTTTCAACTGTTTACACACACTATTATATTGCAACAGATGTTGTATTTTTTTGTTCAAATACCCCACAAACAAAAACCATATTTGCCACAATGTAACCACCACAATAAACAACTATCTGACATGTGCAAATTTTTTATCCCAAAAATCGCTAACCTCTTGCGCTAATCTGGCGGCCGCTGCACACACATTGCAATAATCTTGATTTCTTTTATAAAGCTCACACCCTGTATTATGACAATTCATATCATAAAAATGTTCACACTCTGTATCAAATGTATACACATCATCACCAATTGTATCAATAACCGTTGTAAAACAGCATTTTTTATTAATTGGCATCAAATCACCCAAGACATAAGAGCCCCTAAAATCCGTTGCATGCAGTGCACTACGTTTGCTTTTCACTTTTTCTTTGGTTTGAACCAATAATTTTTTCAAATCCTGATATTCTGCCCAATCTTGTTTTTTCTGTTTATAATTTATTTTAAATAAATACTTTACTAACGACATATTTTACCTTTTTTATGATACCTTTAACGCGTTTATAAATGCGGATTGTGGTATTTCAACATTACCGAACGACCGCATACGTTTTTTACCTTCTTTTTGTTTTTCCAGCAATTTTCTTTTACGTGTAATATCACCACCATAACATTTTGCAGTAACATCTTTACGATACGCAGCGATTGTTTCACGTGCGATAATTTTTCCACCGATTGCTGCCTGCAAAGGAATTTTAAATTGATGACGTGGAATTAAATCTTTCAATTTTTCGACAATCTGACGCCCACGTTTTTCTGCGAACGACCGATGACACATAAAAGACAAAGGTTCAACATTTTCTTCGTTCACCAAAATATTCACTTTTACCAAATCAGACGCCTGATAACCATACACGACATAATCGAACGATGCATACCCAGACGATATAGATTTTACCCTGTCATAGAAATCAAAAACAATTTCCGCCAATGGCAACTGATAGACCAACACCGCCCTGTTTCCAACATAAGAAACATTTTCTTGCACACCGCGACGTTCTGCGCACAACGACATAATCCCCCCCATATATTTATCAGGCATCATAATTGTCGCACGCACCCATGGTTCTTCGATTGACGCGATTTTCGTAGGCTCTGGCATATCGGCTGGATTTTCTAAATCAATTACCTCACCCGAACGCAAATGAACTTTATACAGCACACTTGGAACAGTATTTATCAGATTCAAATTGAATTCACGCGCCAAACGCTCACTGATAATTTCCATATGCAACAATCCCAAGAACCCACATCGCAATCCAAACCCCAACGCAGAAGATTTTTCAACTGTGAACATAAAAGAAGCATCATTTAACGCCAACTTTTCTGCACTTTCACGAAACGCAGGATAATCATCAGCCTCGACTGGGAAAAAGGACGAGAACACCACAGGCACCGACGGTTTAAACCCTGGCAGCATTTGTGCGTTTTCTGCGCGCGCATCAACAATAGTATCGCCAACCTTGCAATCATGAATTGTCTTCATCCCAGTAATAATAAAACCAATTTCACCAGTATTTAATTCATCAACATTAACCATTTTTGGCGTAAAATATCCGATTTTATCCACGACATATTCTGCCCCTGTCGCCATAAATTTAATTTTCTGTCCACGCTTTAATTGTCCATCAACAATGCGTACTAAAATCACAACCCCTAAATAAGAATCATACCAAGAATCAACCAACAACGCGCGTGTACTTGCCGTTTCATCACCATGTGGCGCAGGTAATTTATTAACAATTTCTTCCAATAAATCAGGCACACCTTCGCCTGTTTTTCCAGACACGGCCAATGCTTCATTTGCTTCCAAACCAATAACATCTGCAATCTGTTCACGCGTTGCCTCAACATCACTTGACGGCAAATCAACTTTATTCAAGACAGGCAACATTTCCAAATCATTATCCAATGCCAAATATGCGTTTGCCAACGTCTGGGCCTGAACCCCTTGGGTTGCATCGACTAAAACCAAGGCACCTTCACACGCCGCCAACGAACGTGAAACTTCATAAGAAAAATCCACATGCCCCGGCGTATCCATCAAATTCAGCTGATAAGTTTCACCATTTTTTGCAGTATAATTCAAACGCACAGTCTGAGCCTTAATCGTGATTCCACGTTCACGTTCAATATCCATTGAATCCAGAACCTGCGCCTTCATCTCACGCGATTGCAAGCCACCTGTAAATTCGATTAATCTATCAGACAAAGTTGACTTACCATGATCAATATGTGCAACGATTGAAAAATTACGGATATTAGACTGCTTCATAAAAAACACCTGTGTTAAATATGCGGCAATGATAAACCAGTATTATCAATTTTTCAAGGTGATTTTATAACATTTTTTGCATTTTATTACTTTGTCCCAGACGAGTAAAGCCTGCCTTTTTATAGAAATCAAAAGCCTGAACAGTATTTCTTGACATCAAACTTATCATCGTTCCACCTGATTTTACAACATAGTCCTGATACGCATTCAACAATGCAGTTCCAACACCAGACCGATGCAATTCAGATAAAACAAACAAATCATCAACATATGCAGATGTTCCACATACACGTCCAATCACAAACCCATTCAAGCGATTATCTTGAATATCTGCGAACATAACGCCACGCCCTGAATTTACTTTATCTTGAATCCAAAAATCAAAATGATTTATTTTACCCATAAAATATGAAACTATATTATAACAATCTAACAGCATATCATCGGATAAAACAGATACTTTTATAATCATAAGTTACCTAATAATTCATCAATACGCGCAGCTTTTTCCAGAGTATCATCATATTGAAATCTGATATCTGGCACATACTTTTGATTCATTCTTGCCGCCAATTCAAATCGAACCATACGCGTAATATTATCCAATCTTTTTTGCACTGCATCAACATCTTGATTGCGCGTATAATAAAACAGTCGCACAAATTGCAAGCCACCATGTGCCACGCTGCCAACCAAAGACACACCTGAAATCAGCGCATCATCCCCCCAATCATCACGCAAAATTTCTGCGACCAAAGTTTGAACTTTACTGGCGATACGCTCACCACGATTTGAATTCATATTTCTTTTCATAGTATTTTCACTCTATTTTCATTTATTATAATTGTAAAATATAAAATAATAAATTACAATCAAGTAAATTTTCATACGCCCAAGGATAAAAAGATGAAATTTTCTGAATTTATATTAAAAAAATCTGAATCACGTGGATATTCATGGATTGTATTTTTATTAACAATATGTGAATCAATATTCTTGTTTATCCCACCCGAAGTTTTTATGACACCCCCAATCATCGCAAACAAGCGTCGCGCATTACCAATAACAATCGCAGCATCATTGGGATCATTAGTTGGTGGCGCAATCGCATATATGATTGGTCTGTGGCTGTATGATTCTGTTGGCATATGGTTAATCGAGACTTTTTCAAATCCGGAATTAATAGAAACAGCAATCAAACCAATGTTCACAAAATACGGAATATTAATCATTGTATTAACTGCGGTCACACCAATACCTTACAAGTTATTAGCGATATGGTTAGGATTTATCGGATATCCAATATTATTATTTCTGGCGGTATCCGCAATATTCCGCACAGGACGTTTTGCGATAATCGCAACATTACTGTATTTCTTCCAAGAGCGTGCAAACACAATCGTAAAAAAGTACTTTTGGCCATTAACGATTGGGGCGATTATCACAGCAATTCTGGGGATTTGCCTTATTGGTTTATTCTAATCAAAACATTATCATACTGGGGGTACAACCCCAGTTTTTTTATTTTCACATATCAGGTTGTGGCTTTTATCACCCCCGTATAAATATACATTATAACCCACAACTGGTATCATCCCCATAACGACACTAAAAAAATATAAAAAATCCCGCGATTGCGGGATTGTCTTTATTCGACCCAAATATCAGCATCTGCCGTTGTAGAGCCCTGCCCACCAGATGGAATCTTACCAAAAATACCATCTGTTTTGGCCCTTGTAACCTGACCATCTGCAATCTTGTTTGTTGTTACAGCAGCATCTTTAATTTTTGTTTCTGTAATTGCATCTGTTGCAATTTTGTCTTCTGTTACATTTTGACTCAAAATTTTATTCGTTGTAACAGCATCATCTGCAATCATTGCATTTTGGATTTGACCGGTTGTCATCTCACCGGTTTCACCAGTAACGACCGCCATATTTGCCGTATCAAACTTTTTCACATTTGCAACAATCGTGTCAACATAAGCCTTGCTGGGAACAGCTGCACTGGCCACACCAGTAACACCGACCAATAAAACAGCCACAAAAAAAGCAAAAACACATTTATACATATTCTACATTCCCACTGTATTGTAAAAGTTGCCTTTACAATTTTTATAATACAGCACCCATTTTTTATATCAGTTACAACAAGTTAATTCAGCTTATAAAATCCTGCCGTATGTTGGGGAAAACCCCCAACATACAAAAACCAGATTTAGCGTGTAATCAGTTCCCAACCATAAGTTGTAACTTCCTGACCTTCTGCGTTCTGGGAAACGACCTTGGTCAAAACATATGTACCATTGTCGGATACTGACGCACCAGCAATACCTGTTTCAAAGCCCTGCAATGCTTCAATCGCAGCATCCTGTGTTGCCTGAGAAGCGTCCAATGCATCTACCTTATCTTCATATGCGATTGCTGCATATTTTGCAGCAGCATCTGACGCTGCTTCAGAAATAGCATCAGCCTTAGCGGTATTAACATCAGTCGTTGTCGCCATATCAGCAGTCTTTGTCTGTAATGCAGAAATCGCATCATCTTGTGTTTTCTGGGAAGCATCAACTTCTGTTTTTGTATAAACACTACCAGCATCTGCCTTGGCATTAATCTTAGCTTCCAATGCGTTTGTTTGTTCTGTCTGAGATTGTGTGAATGTTTCTGTCAAAACATAACTATTCAATGCAGAAGCATCCGCCTTGCCTGCAACTTCTGTTGCCAAGTCTGTAACTGTCTGAGAATCTGCCTTGGCACCCAACACATCTGTCAATCCGTTAACCTGAGATTGTTCAATTGTTGCAGATGTTGTGATTAAACCGTCAGCACCTGTGATAACAACTTTATTTTCATTCCCTGTACCCTGATCCTTGTCAACCTTGCCTGCAACAGCTGTATCTGTTGGCAAGGCACCCAAAGCTTCTTTCAAACCATCAACCTGATCTTGTGAAATTACAGTAGAAACCTGCACTTTACCGGTTGCATCAGTTGTTACAACACCGTTTGTTGTTGCTTGTGTTGCCGCAACCTTGCCATCAATTTGTGACTGCAAACTGCTGTCCGCCGCCTTGTATGCTACTTCAATTGCAGAATCAGCTGCCTGACGATCTGTAATTTCTTGTGCCAATGCAGATTGTTCTGCCTTAGATTCCAAACTTGTGTTAATACCACCAACCAAGCCATCAACATATGCTTTTGATGTAACAGCCGCGTCTGCTGCACCCATTACTGTCAATCCCAAGATTGATGCAAATATACCTGCTGTTAATTTTTTCATTTTTTTCTTCCTTTCTTTCGTTTTGTTTTTTTATTTAGAATGATTCTGATTCACCTAATTCCAGTTTTAACCATGTTGGTGTCTTAGAATTTTTCTGAACACCCAATACACATGTTGTTTCAGCACAATCTGCTGGAACCGGCAATGTATAGTTCATAACGGCCTGGGATGTTGCCAAACCTGTCGCACCATCTGCGATTGCCGCATCCGCATTAACTGCGATTGTATCTGTTGCGTTATCAACCTTTACATATGCATCACCAGAAGTATATTCAATCGCTTCAGCAGTCGCAGTAATTATATTTGTCTCGGCATCAATTTCAATACCGTCACCCGCGGTCAATTTTGCCTGCTTTTTATCAATTTCTGTTTGCAAGCTATTATCTGCATTTGTACGATTTGTAATTTCAGCAGACAAGTCTGTCTGAGACGCTTTTGCATCAACAACTAACGACAAATTGTCCAACGCTGTTTGTGATGCCTTGCCCGCAACTTCTGTCGCCAAATCTGTAACTGTCTGAGCATCTGCTTTGCCCGCAATCTGACCAGCTAATTCAGTATCTTTGTTTTCCAAAGCTGTAATTTTATTATCTTGTGCCAACTGACCTGCACTATATGTTTCTGTCAAAACCCAATCTTTCAAGTCAGATGTATTTGCCTTGCCTGCAACCTCTGTTGCCAAGTTTTCTAAATCAGCCTGAGCAGCCTTGGCACCCAACGCATCAACCAAACCATTAACTTGCGACTGTTCAATCACTGCAGCCGCTGTAATTGCACCACTTGCATCTGTTACAACAACCTTGTTTGCATTTTCTGTACCCAAGTTTTTATTCAATTTACCTTCAATCACACCTTCGGACGCCAAACCCGATGTACGTTCGATAACATAGTCAACAACATTCTGCGAACTTGCATCTGTTGGAATTGTACCAACATAAGTCTTTTCCGCTTTGGCATTAATCTGAGATTGCAAACTACTATCTGCACTTTCACGCGCCGAAGCTTCCGAAGCAATCTGCCCAGACAAAGCCTGATCTGCCGCTGCACGATCTGTAATTTCTTGATTCAACACAGATTGTTCTGCCTTGGATGCAACCGCCGCTACAACTTTGTCATCAACATATTTCTTTGATGTAACTTCAACCGCCATCGCAGGTGCCACAACACCACCCAAGATAACAGCCATCACGCCTGAAAACATAATATTTTTGATTGTCATTGTTTCCTTCCTTTTTTCGTTTTTCTTAATTATTTGTTATCACGTTCGTTTGTGCATCTTCGACCACAACAGTCAAAGATTCCCACGATTTTTTATCCGCATCGTACACATACATCCCTGTACCCGCCGGTGCCTGCAATCCACCAGACGACATTACTTCTAATCCTTCAACGCGTGCCGACAATTCATCCAATTCAGACTGTTCTGCCTTGGACGCCAAATCCGTTTTATCCGCTTTACCTTCCAACAAGGCACCAACAATACTGTTTACATAACCTTCAACAACCGAATCCAAGCCCTGAATTGCATCCTCTATCTTCGTCAAGCGTTCTTCTAAGTCTGTTACATCTTGAATACCGGAAACATTGATTTCAACCCCGTTAACCGTCAACCTTCCATCAACTTCATCAAATTCAAGACTGTCAACATCCTGTAATTTCTCTTTAACTCTTTCTAACTGGGCAATAACAGAATCTGCATTTTCAAACCCAACAAAGTCCTTGATATCATCAATATTATTTACAACATTGGTCAAATCCTGCTTAATATCCGAAATTTCATTTTTCACTTCCGTCACATCAACAGACGAACCACCAACAATTGGCTTTGAAACAGAACCTGTCGCCGCACTAGTCCCCGCCAGATAACGACCGATTGACAAACGTGGCGTCGCAGCAGCACGCGACGAAGAAACACGCGTATTCGACAACGACCCCGAACCAGATGTAGTACGAGCCGCCCCAACACGGGTTGCGCCAGTTGCCCCATCAGACACACTTGTACCACCCGACTTGGCAGTAGCCGCACTGGCCGCACTGGAATACGTACCAGCACCACCCAACGAACGAACCGAAGACGCCGCAAACGCAGGCATTGACATCACCGCACACAGTACGCTGACAATAGATAATGTTGATATTCTAAAATTATGTTTCATGTCCTCTCTCTACTGCTGTTTATTATACCATTTTTGCGAATCGGGCGCAACTGTTTTTTATCCCAGAAAACCGCACCTTTTAGAAATTATATTTCAAGCCAATAGATACACTATTATCTAATATAAGCCCTATTTCATTTTTAAATTCATACCCATAGGTATCTATGCGCTTATGTTCTGTACCCATCAGTCCCGCCAAACGATAACGAATATCTAATGTCAAATTATAATCCAATTTATGAGAATAACCCAACATCACACCAACAATTGGCGAAACCCTACTTTCTTTTCTGTCACCCCCAACAAAATAATCTCCATCTAATTCCGTTGTTGGCAATGCAATACCCGCACCTGCACCAACATACAAACCATTCAAGAAATCATAATATCCATTAAACATCAAATAAGGCACAGTCAGTTTAAAAGTATTTTGATGATCTTTATCTTCAAAGACACCTAACATACCAGCTTCAACTTCGCCACGCCAAAAAGCGTCAAAACTGTAACCAAAGAACACATCTCCACCAAATAACACTTCGAACGAATATTTATCAGAATCCTTGTCACCCAATTCTGTATGTGAATATTCATTTTCCCAATTCATCATATTCAAAGACAAATGACCACCAATATACCATCCACTTTTTGCCTTGTCCGTATAATCATACGTTACATTATATGCACCAGCCCCCGTACGCTGAATATAGCTGGGTGCAGCATTTGCCGCAACAGTAGCCATAATCCCCATAAATGCATAGCCTAAAACTTTTTTCATGACAATAATCCTCCCTAATTTTTTCATAAGTATATCATAAAAACACATTAATTCCAAAACATAAAAAACATATATTGACATTTTTTTGCAAATTATGTTTAATTAATATTAACAAAAAAATTATTCAGGGAGTATCTTCATGAAAAAAATTTTAGCAATACTGACAATCACAGGCCTGACCGCTTGCAGCAACTGTATTTCAGACATAAACGGACAACAAGTTTTCTTTGATTTCGATTCGGCAAAAATCACAGAAGACGCACGCAAAAATTTACACGCCCAAGCAAACTATCTAAAAAACAACCCAGAAACAAACATTACCATCCAAGGACGTTGCGATGAACGCGGCAGCACAGAATACAACTTGGCACTGGGTGCATTGCGCGCAGGTAACGCCGCACACGTTTTAATACACGAAGGAATCAAACCAGAACGTATTAAAACAGTATCTTATGGCAAAGAAAACCCATTATATACTGGTACTGGCGAAAAAGTCTGGTCAAAAAACCGCAACGCAACAACGGTTATCAGATAAAAAATATCAACAATACCCCAAAACGGGGTATTTTTATTTGACCATAAAAAAATTTTTTACTATATTTTAAAACATGGAAGAAAGGACGACTATATCTTTTGCAAACGTTGCCGCACGATATGACGGCACCCCCGAGATATTAACCGACGTATCTTTTAATATCAGCGGTGGCGGCTTTTACTTTTTGTCCGGCGCATCTGGCGCAGGCAAAACAACACTATTACGTTTGATATACCAATTACACAAACCATCACGCGGCCAGATAAAACTGTTTGGCCAAACAACAAACAATTTATCTCGCGATGAAATTACAAAACTGCGCCAAAAAATGGCTATTGTGTTTCAAGAATACTCTTTGCTCTCACATCTCAGTGTTTTTGACAATGTCGCCCTGCCCCTGCGTGTACGCGGTATCAGCGAACAAAAAATAAAAAAATTAGTAATCAAGGTTCTGGACTGGGTCGGATTGGGCAAATATGCTGAATCTAATCCAAAGGCATTATCCGGTGGACAACAACAACGCGTATCTGTTGCGCGCGCCATTATTGTTCAGCCTGCTATCCTGTTAGCAGACGAACCAACCGGCAATTTGGACGATGAAAACGCATCCCGCCTGATGGAACTGTTCATACAGATGAATAAAATGTTCGGCACAACAATTATCTTGGCAACACACAGCAAAAAACTGATGGACACGTACAAATTCCCTGTAATTCACGTAGAAAATCATCGGGTTAATTTTACTGGCAAACAAAATAGCCCCACAAATACAGAACCGCCCAAGAAAATCTGGAAAGGTCCAAAACCACAAAATTATTTTACAGAACTATCAAAACAATTTGACGATATTGGGAACAAATGATAAGAAATCCGATTGTATTTTCACTGGTTCACGAACAGTCATTATTTATGACAGCCATTATGTCATTACTGTCTTTTTTATCTGTATTGGCATTTGGCGTTGCAATCTCTATTGGCACGGGTGTTATTCGTTGGAACAACCAATGGGAATTAGTTGCAACAGTGCAAACAACAGACGCAAAAAACGTACAACCTGTTCAAAAAATCATCGACAAAAACACAGACAAGTTTGAATCTGTAACTGTTATATCCGAAAAACAAATGCAAGACTTAATGGCCCCATGGATATCTGGCAACACAAAAATATTAAAAGAATACCTGCCAACAATGTGGGAAATAAAATTCAAGACAAAGTCAGACCTGACGCAATTTGGCACAGAAATTTCCAAAAACGCCCGTTTTTTAACTCACGCCAGCGCACTTAAATCATCCACTTCTGCTGGATGGAAAATGATATTAATGTCAGGCATGGTACTTATATTAACACTGTCTGCCATTGGTTTTTGCATATCGTATATTGCGAAAAATACCGCCATGTTACATCGACGCGAACTAGAAATACTTAATCAAATTGGCGCATCAGACAAATTTGTCGCACGACAGATGCAACTGATTGTCGCAAAAATCAGCACAATCGCCACAAGCATTGGTTTTATCAGTGCCGTGCCAATACTATTATTAATCATGTCCGCGGCACACGGCACCAAAATCGGCTTAATGTCAATGATGACAATATCTGGTTTCGGCTGGACCCTGTTAATAACATTACCGATATCTATAATAATATTCTCTATATACATAACCAGAAAGACAACTCTTAACATATTGAAAAACAGCTAATGATTATAAGACGCTTATTAAATCCATCTTTTTTATTTTTAGCATTATTTATCATTGGCGGCATGACGTTCAAGGCCCGAACACCAAACCAATGCGGTCAAATTACCGCTAATGACAGTATTTTTGTCTTGACTGGCGACGCACGCAGAATCCCATTTGCCATAAAAAAAATGAACGAATACCCTGACGCAAATCTGTATATCATTGGTGCGGGCGCATCAGGACTTGATAATATCGCCCCACATGCAATAATTGAAACACAATCAAAATCAACATATCAAAACGCATTGGCTATAAAAAAAATCGCTATACAACAAGACTTAAACCGTCTGGTTATAATCACCACCGAAGACCATATGAATCGCGCTAATTATCTGATACAAAGTGAACTACCCGATGCCGTTGTAATATCATGCCCTGTCGCTTTGATTAGTATGCCACCTGGAAAAAGACTTGAAAGATGGGCAACAGAATATATAAAATACATCGTAACAATGACAGGAATTAAAGAAAGTTAAAAACAAAAAAAGGAAATTTATCATGTTCAGGACAACATTATTTAAAATTGCACTTTTCATATATTTTACATTATGGTCACCATTATTATTAATCGGACTGGTATCAAAAAGATTATCACGCAAACTGGTATATGCCGATGCCGCAGGTGTTTTGATTCTGGCACGCCTGATATGTAACATAAAATATCAGGTACATTATCCAACAACCGAAGAAAACGGTATTCCAAATATGCCTGATGGCAACAAACGCGTTGACGGGAAATCCATTGTTGCTGCAAAACACATGTCCATACTAGAAATTGCAATAATATCCAAAGTAATGCCAAAAACATTTTTTATAATGAAACGTGAATTGTTATGGATACCTATTTACGGATGGGCATTTTGGCGTTGTGGTATGCTGGGCGTAAACCGCGCCAAAGGAAAAACAAATATGAAAAAGCTGGCTGACGACGTTGAAAAACGCGTCTTGGACGGTTATACGCTGGTAATATTCCCAGAAGGAACACGTGCAAAGCCAGGTCAACGCATTCCTTTAAAACGCGGTTTATTGTTATTAGCACACACATTAAAATTACCTATCTTGCCGGTTGGCACAGACGCCGGCCTGTATTGGCCAAAGCACGGCCGTATGAATTCCGGCACTGCAAACGTATGGTTTGAACCATTACTGCCATGCAATGCATCACTGGACGAAATCAGCGACGCAATTAATCGGCACAGCGCATAAAAAAATCCCCAAATGGGGATTTTTTTATTTACACCACCCGTAACGGCGACCGCCATTATATGGACGTGCCAATTTTTGTTTTATCAAAACATCACCCAAATCACGCCCATCAGACAATATAACATTTGCATCAATTCGCCCCAGATATTTATCATCTTTGATATTTTGTAAATCAACTGTCATCCCCACTGGTAACAATTCAGAAACAAAAGCCTTGGCCGATTTTGCCTTGACAATTTCAGCCACACATTCACCATTTAATTCTGGCGTATCAACATTTATCAGACGAACGCGCGTCACAATTACAATATCATCAGCAACCTGTACACTTGCCGCAAACGTATCTCCATCCAAGACATAGTCCACCACAGCCGGCACCGCCATCGCAGAACAAGATAATAACATACCAAAGATTGCACCACAAAATTTATTCACCAACACCCCCCCTGTTTGCATATCCCACAGTTTACGATAGACACCTCCTGAACGCAACAACTGTTTATGCGAACCACTTTCAACAATTTTGCCTTTATTCATAACAATAATTCTATCCATATTACGCAACGTAGATAATCTGTGGGCAATACAAACAATCCGCCAAAAAAAATAAACAAATAAAAAAAAGACACATCAAATGTGCCTTTTTATTTTTTCAAAAACTACCCTATGGCAATTTTGGTGACCAGGTCGCTTCCAGTCCATTAACACCTTCTGGCAATTCGATGTCATATAAATTCTGTCCTGTAATATCTACACTACGAATATGACTGATACGTTCTATACCATCTTGATGCTTTTCCGTTTCATAATACACCAATCTGCGCGCCCCAGGTGCCCACGAAGGAGCCTCCATAAACCAACCGCCCGCCAATATCTTTTCATTTTTTCCCTGTGGCGTCATAATACCAATATAAAAAGTATCATCAGCAATCTTTGTAAATGCAATAAATTGCCCATCTGGCGACCATGCAGGTGTCGCATATCGCCCCTTGCCATAAGAAATTCTTGTCTCTTCACCAGAATCCAAATCCAAAATATGAATCTGCTGACGACCAGAACGGTCTGAATTAAACGCTAATTTTTTACCATCTGGCGAATAAGACGGACTGGTATTAATAGAATTACCAAACGTCAACTGACGTAATTGTTTTGCTTCGATATCATATTCATACAAATGGGTAATACCATTTTTTACCAAAGACAATGCCACCCGCCGACCATCTGGGGAAAAACGCGGTGCAAAGTTCATACCGCCAAAATTCCCCAACCTACGTTGTTCTCCGGTATTTAAATCCAACGTCCAAACACTGGGGTCGTCATTATAATAAGACAAAAATACAATAGTCTGCATATTCGGCGAAAAATGAGGAGACATAACAAAAGTATCCTCGTCAGACAAATAACGCATACCATGACCATCTTGATCCATTATCGCCAAGCGTTTAACACGTTTATTTACTGGACCTGTTTCCGCAATAAACACTATCTGGGTGTCAAAATACCCCAATTCCCCTGTCAAGCGTTCATAAATCGCATCAGCCATAATATGCGCCAGACGCCGTACAGAATTGCGTCCTGCAACCAATGCCTGCGCTTCTATTTGTTCTGCCCCATTAACATCCCAAACATAAAATTCCAATTTATAACTATTATCAGGCGCAGATAATAATTTTGCCTGAACCAAGACCTGTGTTTTTATTGCCGTCCACAATTTGAAATTCGGCATTTGATTCATTTTTACATATTCTGGAAACGCATCATGTCCAACAATTCTGAACAAACCCGTACGTGCCAAATCTTGTTCAACAACCTGACGAATTGTTGCTGCATCTTTTTCGCGAACATTGTCTGCGGTTTCAAATTTTAGCACTGCAACCGAAATAGGATTAACGCCACCAGCAACAATATCTACTTTTAATTCCGCCCTTGCAGGCAAGGCAAACACACAAAAAAACAACAAACAGACAAGTTTCTTCAACATAATCTATCCCCTTTTCCTTTTCTTGTACGGCACAATTATATGCCCCAAAAAAACAAAAAGCAAGCAACACAAACTACCACACATCCGCCCCTACAATCGCAAACACAAATGTAAATATATTTGTATTGACAAATGTATTTACAATGGTATAGTGCGTTGTAAAGACTACGGTATTGTATAAAGTATAGGAGTTTGCATATGCCAAATGTCATGCAACAATTGTTCGTAATGAACATCGAATCTTTATTGCGTGAATACGCCGCATACAAGGCTTTTAACAAATCAGATTGCGTTATTAATATGCGCATTCCACGCCCTGTTCTAGACAAGATAAAAGAACTGGCCGAAGAACAACACGTACCATATCAATCATTGATATCGTCCGTATTGTTTTCATTGGCCAATATCGAAGATCACAAATAACCCAACCAAAAGACCACATCATGACAAAAACATTCAAAGAAAAATTTGACACATTAAACAACTTAAAGCACACAGAAACACAAAAACCTGTATTTTGTGCTGAATTGTTTGAAACAAAAAATCCAACAACACAATCTTATATAATGCCAGAATATTGGTACGCATCAGATTTACTGAATATAATTCACCCTGATTTAGGCAACTCAACAACCGACTTATACAATTTTGCCACCACAAACTTAAAATGCATACGCGACAAAGAAATATTAAAACAACACATCGAAGAAAAAGAACAATCTTACACTCTGGGCAACAACACATACAAAAATGCCACAGATTATAAAATGTCGTCTTTTGCATGTTGGTGCGCCACAAACAATAATCCAGACCTTGTTTTTGAAAACTTATATTTCATATCATCCGTACTCAACAAAACACTTACACTTGCAGAATTAACACGTATGACAGATCAAATACGACGCATATACGCACGTCAGGAAACAATTAATTCAAAAAACACAGTCAGCAACACTATCCACAAACTATTAAAACATAAAAAATACCAAAACCTTTCTTTGGACGAAATACAAAAACAAAACACCCAAGAATACAAAAAAATGAACTTCACAATATACAAGGCCTTCTTTGGAAACAACAATCAACACAACATCAAAGAAGCATACAATCTACAAAATGTAGATTTGTTTGATTATATTGGCATTAATTCTTTGAACCTGTTCATCAATGCCGTATCAAACGCAATCAAAACAACAAAACATAAAAAAAGTTGCAGCGCCCTTGGCTTTCAAAAAATACTGGTAGAAAAAATTGCAGATGAACGCAAAAAACTACTAGAACAAGGAAAAGAAAGACCCGAATTCGACATTCAACAAAAAAGCGTACAAGAAATAGAACAAGAATATAAAAAATGGTGTGATTTGTTTATCGCACAACAAAATCAAAAATTAATATAATATAAAAATAAAAAATCCGGCAATGCCGGATTTTTTACCATGATTTAAACGCACCTGAGCATTCTAGTGAACCGTTTGGACCAGCTGCACTAATAAAGAAGCTTAATACCGCGCCAATACTGAACAACAACACAAAACCAACCAACATACCAACGCCTTTTTCTTTAAATTTATCCAGCTTAACATCACCTGGTTTTGAAATAAATTCCCATGCCCATTGTGCAATCAAGAAACCCGCACCAATAAACGCCAATGTACGCAATGTTTTCAACAGATCACCCAGCTCTTTAATCAAATTACACAGACCGTCATTCGCCATTGCCGGTGCAACAGATGCCATAATTGCAATCAGCGCAAAATTTATTTTATTTGTAATTTTTTTCATAAAAATCCCCCTTTTCTTCCCCATATTTTACCATAAAAAATACCGCAATTCAAATAATAATACAAAAAAACCGCCAAACGGCGGTTTATTATTTTACAAAAACATATTTTTTTGTTTTAATTGTCTTGCAGCAAGCATTCTGACATTTTGGTTGTTCTGCTTTAACATCTGCAACACTTGTCAAAATCTGACGTTCTGTACGAGATGCAACACCCGCTGTATCACGCTGATACAAATCGCGACAGAAAGTATTGCGATAAACAACTTCCTTGTCTGTGTTCACATCACGAATATCATCAGAATAACGTGCACCAGATTCTGTTGCATAGAAAATGCAATCTTCGCCATCTTGAACATAACGAATATTACCCTGATAATAATCATAGCTTGAACATGCCGCCAAACCAGCAAAAGCCAACAAAGCAAACAAAGTTTTTTTCATATCTAACACCCTTGTTTTATTAATACCCTCACCGCCCCCGATTCGTACAATAATTGTTGCACAAAAATGACACAAGTCAAGTATTTGCAATAAAAACAGTTTATATGATATAATAACACCCATGAACAAAACAAAAAAAGGCACAAATTATGAAATATTCTGATATGGGATTAGTAAACACAAAACAAATGTTCAAAAACGCATTAGAAAAAAAATACGCAGTACCTGCATTTAATTTTTATAATATGGAAACCTTAACCGCTATTTTGAACGCAGCACGCATAACACACAGTCCCGCTATACTGGCCGTATCAGAATCCGCATTAAAATATATGGGGCCAGATATGCTGATTGGTTTGATACGTGGCGCAAACATACAACCATCAGAACAAATCGCATTACATTTAGACCATGGCACAAATCTGGATATTTGCGAAACTGCAATAAAACTTGGTTTCTCGTCAATAATGATTGACGCCAGCAAACTGACATTTGATGAAAACATTGCTATTTCAAAAACAGTTGCAACCTTGGCACATAAACATAACATATCAGTCGAAGCAGAATTGGGCACACTTGGCGGAATTGAAGATGAAAACACATTTGGCACAACCAACTATACCAAACCTGCCGACGTAGAAAAATTTGTATCTGAAACAAATATAGACTCTTTGGCAATCGCAATCGGAACCAGCCACGGCGCATACAAACGAAAAACCGCCGATGAAAAATTACGCTTTGATATATTAAAAGAAATTGAACACAGATTACCATCATTTCCACTGGTTCTGCATGGCGCATCACAAATACCACAAAACCTGATATCAGAAATAAACAATTTCGGGGGAAAGATTTCTGGCGCACTAGGCATCGATGATGAACAACTGCGACGCGCCACAGAAATGAATATATGCAAAATAAATATCGACAGCGACTTGCGTCTGGCATGCACCGCAGGCATCCGTAAATCGCTGGCAACAAAACCTGAAAACTTTAACCCGCGCGAATACCTATCAACAGCAACAGAAACAATGACCCAAACATGTATAAACACAATCAAAAATATTATGGGCAGTGAAAATAAATTAAATTAAAACGTTTTAGATATAAACAGTGTCGGCAACATAGTGTACAGAAGTTACATGAGTTGCCAGCAACGCTTTTAGATACGCCTTGTTATAAATAAATTAGAATGATTTAGATAAAAGTAGTGCCGGCAACGTAGTGTACAAATGCTACATGAGTTGCCAGCAACGCTTTTAGATACGCCTTGTTATAAATAAACTAGAATGATTTAGATACAAGTAGTGCCGGCAACGTAGTGTACAAATGTTACATGAGTTGCCGGCACCGCTTTTAGATAAATTATTATAATTTATTTTGCACGTTCTACGTATTCTAATGTTTCCGTATTTACGACAATCTTTTCGCCTTGTTCAATAAACAAAGGAACCTGAACACGAACACCATTATCCAAAATAGCTGGTTTACCGCCACTGGACGAAACAGTCTGCCCCTTTAATGCAGGTTCTGTTTCTTCGACCGTCGCAATAACCGTCTTTGGTAATGAAATAGAAACTGGCTGACCTTCTACAAAGTTCGCCTTGACCACCATTTCTGGCGCCAAGAATTTCATCGCTTCACCCAAAGAATCAACAGCCATTGTAAACTGTTCATAATCAGACAAATTCATAAAGAACGCATCTGTACCATCTGCATACAAATACTGACAATCAAAATCTTCAACCATCAGTTTTTCAACTTTATCTTCTGCACGCCAACGATCACCACCCTTGTTACCAGAATCAATATCACGCAAATCAGCCTGAACAAACGCGCCACCCTTGCCTGGTTTAACCTTGGTAATAGAAGTTACAGAATAACGTTTACCATTGTGTGAAATTACCCAACCCACACGCATATCATTTGCAATATAAGATGCCATTATTAATACCCCTTGTAATTAACTGTTTTGATTATAAAAAGTTTATTAGTTAACGCAAGTTTTTATTTTTGCCCATTTCTTTTATCCGCCCAATAACGATCTATACTATCCATTATTAACTTATCCGCAGTTTCTCTGTCTGCCCATCCCAAAACTTTGGACCACGCATGTGGTTGCAAATCTTTATAATGCTGAAAAAAATACTTTATTTTAGAACGCAAAATTGCTGGCAACTGTTCAACAAATTCCGTATCCGTATAAAAAGGATCGACCTTGTCACGTGGCACACATATAATTTTTTCATCACCACCTGCCTGATCTTCCATCAACAGCGCACCAATTGGTCGCACTTCAATCAAAACCCCTGGACGCAATGGCGCACTGCACACGACCACACAATCCAACGGATCACCATCATCGCCCAAGGTTCCTGGAAAATAACCATAATTTGCAGGATACGCCATTGGTGCATGTAAAATTCTGTCTGCTTTTAATAAGCCTGTTTCTTTATCAATTTCATATTTAACATAACCGCCTTCTGGCACTTCGATAATAGCATTCATTTTTTTTGGAGGCATTTTTCCTGCCACCATTTTTTCCAAAGACATAAACATAACTCCTTTATCAAACCAACAACAAAATCAAACCGCCATTTTGGCGGTTTGTTTTGTACTACATTCTCATTGGCATCAAAACATACAACGCATCCGTATCTTTATCCGTCGAATTTATTTTCGTCGGTGCCAAAGGATCTTGCATTTCCATCTGGAATTTATCACCTTCAACCTGTCCTGCAACATCCAACAAGAATTTTACATTAAATACAACCGTAAACGAACTGTCACCATTATATTCTATATCTAATTCTTGTGTCGCAGTACCCGCATCTGGGCTGGACGCATTAATAACCAATTTATTCATACTAAATGTCAACTGAACAGATTTTGTCTTGTCAACACTTGCAACAGAAACCAAATCAACCGCGTTAATAAATTGTTTTCTATCCAAAATTGCAATTTTATCATTACCTTTTGGAATAACGACACGATAATTTGGATATTGTGCATCGACCAATTTGCTGGTTAATGTTGCGGACCCAACTGTAAAACGAGCCTTGGTATCAGACAATTCAACCAAAACATCATCAACATTTGCGTCTTCTAATAATTTAGACAATTCACCAATTACACGACGTGGCAAAATAACCGCCGGCATTTCAGCACTGCCAGCAGGCGCAGGCAACGCACATAACGCCATACGTTGAGCATCCGTTGCAACCGCTGTTATTTTTTTTACATCACCATCTTCCGAGATATGGAAATAAATTCCCCCCAAATGATAACGAACATCATCTGTTGGAATTGCAAACTTTGTCTGATTAATCAAGTGCGCCAAATCGCCAGTCGTCATCTGGAATTTAGTTGTCAAATTACTGCCCGCCATTGCTGGGAAATTTTCTGCTGGCAATGTTGGCAAACGAAATACTGCACGACCACTTGATACAACCAACTGATCCCCTGACTGTTTAAAAGAAATTTCTGCATCATCTGGCAACTTACGAACAATATCGTACAACATTTGAACAGGAACTGTAATCTTGCCACCCAAAGTTATGTCTGCGGCAACATGTTCAACCAATTCCAAATCAACATTTGTTGCAGACAACACTAAATCATCCGCGACTTCTAATTTTACATTCATCAATATCGGCAGTGCTGCACGCTTTTCCACAATAGATTGCATATGCCCCAGCGCACGTATCAAAACCTGACGAAATACTGAAAACTCCATTATACGCTCCTGTTTCCTTCTTTATAAATATTTGTTTTCCTACACTCTTTTGCCATAGTGTAACAAAAAACCCCGATTCGGTGCAAGAGCAAAAAAACCATATCAATAATCAAAAAACAGTTTTTGCATCAAACATATTATTTATCTGTTCATCCAACGGATAGCCCATCCAATCTGGATCATCTGATATCAACGGAGCGCCACGTTCTTTGGCGGTTTTACACGGCGCATCATCTGCCAACCAATTTTCTAACAAGTCCCCAGCAACCAAACCTATTCCTGCACCCGCAACGATACTGATACCACCAGTTAATGGTGCCAACAACAATCCAATTCCTGTTGCCGAAGCAACCTTACCAGCAACCGCCGCACCACTAATTTTTATATTTGGTTGTGCCAAGCTACCCGTAATTTCAACAGAATTAACAACATTACCCACCAATGACAACTTCAACCCACGAACAGGCACAGTCGTCAAAGACAAATTCATCTGTTCTGTTCCCAGATTCAAATTCCCTGCCAAACGAATATTTATTGCATTTGTTTCTATGGCAAAACCTTTTTCTGTATAAAACACACCATCACGCAATTTAGCATTTAACGTTACGCATGATATTTTTATCTGATTGTGTTTTTTATCAGACGAGAACAAATCTTCTATACCATGACGCAACGACGTCAAAAAATCCGTTCCATACATATAGGCAACCAATGCAGAATGCGCATACCCTTTGCCAACTGAATACACATACACAGGTCCTGTAACAGAACGCATAACCTCTTCTAAATTTCTGCCATCTGCTTTAACAAACAGTTCTATATTCATTGGCAAATCAGAAATAAAATCGCGAACATTTATTTCCGACAACAAGTTCCCCACAGAAACATTTTCACCACGGAAACCAACTGTTGACCAAATACGCCCTTGATTATCAATATCCGCATCTATTGCAAACCTGATATCGCCATCAGCAAAATCCAAATCAGAATCCACACGTGCATGATTATTTTTCAATCGCATCACCATATTTAAATTTTGAATATTCAAATCACGAAACATAACAAAATCTTTCAAAGACAGATTCAATTCCACATTTTTGTTCAACAAATACTGGCCAAACAAAGGTACATTTTTAAACGCATACAATTTATCTTTTTTCTGTTTGCTGTCTGCACTGCGATACAAATCAGGGAATAAATTCATCAACGACACATAATTTGAAGATAAATTCATTTTTATCGTCGGAATATTTTTTGACCAGTCGTATTCACCAGACAACACAAAATCAGTTCCATATAAACTGACTGTTGATTTTCGCAACATAATCTTATTATGATCCAACCCCCCAGCTAAATTTATTTTTACACTTGGCACATCAGAAAAATTAAAACCAGTAAAATTATTGAATCTGGCCACATCAGGAATATCGCCCTTGATTATAAAATCAATCGGCATTTTACTGGTCCCTTCCAACGCGACATTTGCAATCAAAGCCTGTCCCCCTGTTGACAAAGCAATCTGCACAGGATAAATTTTACGTTCTTTATTATACTCACCCATCGACACAATAAACGGAGAAACATCTTCATCCAACTTTATCCACCCAGAATATTCACGTCTGCTTGTATTTGGCATCAATCGGATATTAAAACCAGCCAAATCAAAATGATGATTATCAAAACTAAATTTCAAATTTTTTACTTCTATACCCCCCAACCCCATATCTGCAAACGGATATTTTTCTGGCACGACCACCCCTGCATCAGCCGGCTTTCCTTTTTGTTTCAAGACCAACGAATTACGTCCCTTTTCGTCTTTTTCGATATTTACCCGAACATCATACAGTTTAACATTTTGAATTGTTGGTCTGTCACGAAATACCGAAAATAAATTTAATCTAACATCGACTTTTTCTGCTTCGACTGCGTATTTATTTTTTGCCCAATCTGCATTTACGACACGCACCTGTTCCAATTCAACATAAGGTCTGACAGAAAAACGCCATGACACAGCACCATCTACCTGAACTGGCAAGCCAGTTGCTTCTTGTAAAATTGCAACAACCCTGCCCCGCAAAGTTTCCAAATTAACTTGTTTTAACGCCACAAACAACGCGCCGACAAAAACAATCAGCATCAGAAACACAAAGCGTACTATTGGTAAAAACAAACTTCTTCTTACTATCATGGCAATTTAAATTCCAACAACTTCATAACAGGCAACATAAAATCTGGCACTGTTGCACGCAACGTCATCATACGCCCCGTGGACGGATGTTGAAAAGTTAACTTATAGGCAAATAAAAACAAATTATTTGTTGTCAACACAGACTTTAAGTCCGTCCCCAAATCCACATCATAACCATACAAAGAATCACCAACTATCGGTGCACGCAAAGACTGTGCGCTATGCAATCTTAACTGATGTGTACGGCCTGTTTTTGGTGCAAAACGAACCCACGACATACAGCCCGCAACATCAGACAACACATTATATTCTGTAATTGCACGTTGTGGACGTTGTCCTGTACCATTATTCAAACGCGACGCATCTTCAAAGACACGTCCCTTTAACATATAATTATCTATAATTCCCTGCTTTGGACTAACGTCTCCGTTTAACAAAGCCAAATATTCTTTATGCGCCTTTTTGTTTTGAAACGCATCTGCCAAAAATTGCGCTGCCTTTTGATTTTTCGCAACGACCAACAAACCACTGGTTTCCTTATCCAAACGATGCACCAAAGAAATCTTGTCATACGGAAACAAAGCAGCCGCCATTTTATCAACAGATTTTCGAATACCTGTTCCGCCCTGAACGGCCAAGCCCGCAGGTTTATTAAAAACAACAATATCTGAATCATTATGAACAATACATTTACGCAACGCTTCCAAATCAGCCAAAGAAAACCTGTCGCCACTTTCTGTTTTCTTTTGTGCGTCCTGCATATAGCCAGACACCGTTGGCGGGATACGAATTAAATCACCTGCACGCAGAATTTCTTGACCTTTGACGCGTTTAGAATTTACACGTATTTGCCCACCACGACACAATCTAAAAAACTCACGTTGATGCATTGCAGGAAAATGTCGCAAAAACCAACGCAACAAACGCGTTCCTTCTTCTACCTGTGAAATAGTTATTAAATCAGCCATAAGTTTTATTCACCATATACAATTTGCACAGAATTCATACCATCTGTTTTTGAACAATCGCTTGACGCCCCACCTGTTTTACCACCAGAAATTCTATATCCAACAGAATCAGACCAAGCTTTGGCACGCAGCGATTCGCATTCCGATTGCCCCAGTCCGTCAATCGTCAACACAAACTGACGCGGATTACTTGGGTCAACAGACAACGAATAAGAACCACCATACGGATTTTTATCCGACACACCAATTGCGCTGAAAATAGTAGCACCGTTCATATTAGAAAAATCATCATATTCCGCATGAATATTTCTGACCATTGTGACGATTTGCATAACTTCATCATTTACCGCTGTCAACTTTTGTGTTCTCATTGCGGTTGAAATCATACCAATGGCACCAACTGTTATCACCCCCATAATTGCCAACACGCCCAACATTTCTATCATAGAACGACCGGATTCTTGTCTCATAATAAAACCTCTATTTGCTATTTAACAATTAATATTCTATCATAAAACTTATGAATATTCAATTTTCTGATTTAATAGAAAACGCTCCCAGTGCCCCCGGCGTATATAAGATGTACGACGCAGATGGCAACCTGTTGTACATAGGCAAAGCCAAGAACCTTATAAACAGGTTACGTCAATACAACGACATATCAAAATTAGAATTACATAAACAGGTTATGCGCACATTGGTTCGCCGCATTGAATGGGAAACTGTTGCCACAGAATCGGACGCACTAATACGCGAACAAGAATTAATCAAAACACAAAAACCAAAATACAACATAATGCTTACAGATGGGAAAATGTACCCAATGTTGGCATTAACAAAATCTGACTTTCCGCGTCTATTAAAATTCCGTGGAAAAATATCGCAACGTCGCGATGTATACGGCCCATATCCGTCTGTTTCAGCATTAAACGAAACAATAAAAACGATTCAGAAAGTATGTCAAATCAGAACATGTTCCGACGTCCAAATGAACAACAGAACACGCCCGTGTTTGCTATACCAAATTGGACGCTGTTGTGCACCATGTTGCAATCCAGATATACAAAAATACGCAGAAAACGTGCGTATAGCACGAAAAATATTAACCGGAAACAGCGAACCAATAATCGCCGATTTAACAAAACAAATGAAACAAATGTCAGATGAAATGAATTTTGAATCAGCCGCCATAATTCGCGACAAAATCACTGCACTGACACACACATCAAATCGCGGCATACGTCAGATTCTGCCGCATACAACAAATACAGACTGGAACAAAAACGTATCAAATTTAGAACAATGGCTAGACATAAAGATAAACACAGTTGGCGTTTTTGACAACTCACATTTGTTCGGAAAAAATCCTGTTGGCGCAATGATAACATTTGGCCATGACGGCTTAATAAAATCCGGATACAGACACTTTAAATTACAAGATAAATCACGCGCAGGCAATGACATTGCGATGATGGAAGAATTCATAACACGCGCCATATCACGCGGACCCAAACTGGACCTGATTATCGTTGATGGCGGCCCAGCACAATGGAACATCGCCACCAAGACCGCAAAAACAATCCCCATTATGGGCGTAACCAAGGGCGAAGTACGCGATGGCGACGAACACTTTATTTTGCCTGATGGCACAATCTGCAACAATCTTGGAAAAGACACTCCTTTATTTCTGATGCTGCGCGCAGTACGTGACGAAGCACACCGATTCGCTATTACTTACCACAGGTCCATACGTGCAAAACAAATGACAGCATCCGTTCTGGACGAAATAGAAGGCATCGGCCCAAACAAAAAACGCGCGTTATTACAACATTTTGGTTCTGTACGTGCAATTATGGAAGCAGACCAAAATGCTTTGACACGTGTCCCAAAACTTGGAAAAAAAGATGCAAAAAAAATATATGCCCATTTTCATTCAGAAATGCTATAATTAACCATATAAACAAACCCAAGGAGAAAAAAATGAAATTTTTCGTAAACTTTTTATCTGCATTTCGCATTGTTGCGTCTTTTGCAATAATACCAACATTAATGTTTCAAATGTATTGGACATCATTTATATTATACACACTGGCGGCACTATCCGATTGGTTCGATGGTTATCTGGCACGCAAATATAATGTATGCACAAAAATCGGTGGCGTAATGGATCATATCGGCGACAAATTATTGGTTGTTAACACATTGATAATGCTGACTGTTATGATGCCAGTATGGTTTATTATTATTCCTGTCATTATTATGATTGCACGTGAATTATACATCAGTGGATTACGCGAATTTCTGGGTACACAAAAAATAGAAATGCCTGTACCAAAAGCACGCTTTTCCATGGGCAAAATAAAAACCACATTACAAATGATTGCCATAGCTGCATTTTTATTAATGTTTGCCATCAGCACATTAATCAATCCTGGCATAACAAATAAGACATTATTATGGTCTATATTGATTCTGCCACAGATTGGAATTTATGGAATTTGGTTGGCATTGATTGCATCTATCTGGTCCGCAACAGAATACACAAAAACATTCTTGGGACATTTAAAGAAAATAAAATAAACAAAAAAAGTTAAAAAAACCATAATCAGCATTGATTATGGTTTTTTTTATGATAAATTAAACTTCCAATAAAAGAAGCACAGGAAAAAAAAACAAATGACAAACAATTTGAAAAAAACATATAAAACAGTGCAAGCAAAATACGAACAAATAAAAAACAAAATTAACAACAGTAATGCATTGTCTATTACAACCGCACTTGCAGTTATGACCATTGGCAGTGCAATATTTTTTGCTGTTGCATTTCCCGCACTAAAAAAGAAACAAGAAGCATACAAAACAGCAATACAACAAACAGATTCAACAAAAAGACACATAACAATCAAAGCACTTGAAAAGCAACATTAAAAAAAACGCTGTGTACACATAAAAACCGCCGTATAGGCGTTTTTTTTACACGCTATCAAAACCATCCCTTTTTATCTGTCTTGGTACCAGCAAATTCATTTAACAACTTTTTTTGTTTATCTGTTAATTTGGTTGGAATTTGCACAGCAACTTCTATATACAAATCACCGTACACACCACTACGTCTTGCAGACGGCATACCATGTCCACGAACACGCAGTTTTTCACCAACCTGTGTGCCCGCAGGAACCTTGACGGCTAATTTCTTATCATCAATTGTTTCTATTTCAATCTCGCCCCCCAGTACCAATGTCGTAAAAGGAATATCGACACGCATAATTAAATCATTGCCGTTACGATCAAAACGTTTATCTGGGCGAATTCTTATATCCAAATAAAAATCTCCGGCCGGCCCACCGTTTGCCCCTGCTTCACCCTGACCAGCCAAACGTAATCTTGTACCATCTTCTACCCCAGCAGGTATTTTTACCTCTAAAGTACGTTGTTTATGTTCTGTTCCTGTTCCATCACAATCAGAACATTTCTTGCCGATAATTCGTCCCAAACCATTACATTCTGGGCACGGCGCTTCTGTAACAAAAAATCCCTGTCTGGTTTGGACAAAACCACTGCCCCCACAACGCGAACATACCGGCGCAGGTTTTCCATCAGCCGTACCAAAACCATGACACTTTTCACATGTTACATTGCTGGAAAATTTCACAGTATGTGTTTTACCAAAAAAAGCATCTTTTAAATCAATAACAACTTCGTCCAGCAAATCACGACCACCGCGCTGTGGCGCACCATGTTGAGCCCCCGCACCAAAATCAGCACCAAATCCAAAGCCGCGCATTGCTTCACGCAAAATATCTTCCATACCGGCACCGCCCCCCATATTGAAATGGAAACCGCCATTACCAAAAGGATTACCGGCACCAGACGCATTTCCACCGGCAAATGCCGCATCACCGAATCTGTCATACGCCGCACGTTTTTGTGGGTCTTTTAAAATATCAAACGCATTATTTACTTCTTTAAATTTTTCTTCTGCGTCTTTATTATCCGGATTTCTATCAGGATGATATTTCATAACCAATTTATGATAGGCTTTTTTAATATCACTGTCAGACGCATCACGTGCGACCCCTAAAACTTCATAAGGATTTTTATTCATATTTATAACCTGCTGTAAATTAATGTTGTTATCACATATATAAGACACTTGATAAAAAAATCAAGTCCCGAATCATAAATATGCTTAAATTCTTTGGGCTTGCGAAAAAATTAAAAATGTTCTAATAATACAATCATGACAGAAAAAAATATAAAGACATACGACGCATCCGACATCCAAGTTCTAGAAGGTTTAGAACCTGTTCGTTTACGTCCTGGGATGTACATTGGTGGTACCGACGAAAAGGCTTGGCACCACTTGCCAATTGAAATTATGGACAATTCTATTGACGAAGCCGTTGCTGGTTTTGCAAAAAAAATCACTGTCCATTTGATTGATTCTAAAACCATTGAAATTACAGACGACGGTCGTGGAATTCCCGTGGACGAACATCCAAAGTATCCCGGCAAATCCGCACTGGAAGTTATTTTAACAACACTGCACTCGGGCGGTAAGTTTAACAATAATGTTTATAAAACCAGTGGCGGTCTGCATGGTGTTGGTTCTGCGGTTGTGAACGCCCTGTCATCTGAAATGATTGTTAATATTTCTCGCGATGGGTATCAATGGCGGCAAACATTTTCTCGTGGTATTCCAACCAGTGAAATGCAACGTGGGGATGCAACAAAATCTCATGGCACCAAGATACGCTTTACCATTGACGATGAAATCTTTGGCGCGAACGCAACATTCAAGCCAATAAAAATTTATCGTATGGCACGCGCCAAGGCATTTTTGTCCAAAGGAATAAAAATAGACTGGCAATGCAATCCAGATTTATTGACAGAAGATATGAATATCCCTGCAACCACAACATTCCATTATCCAAACGGTGTTGCAGATTTCTTGGCAGAAAAGACCAATGAAAAACCACGTATTTTATCACGCATATTCAGTGGCAGTGTTGATTTTCCTGACGATTCTGGTCGCGTTGAATGGGCGTTAACATTTTTAACCGACGAAAACGGCGCAGCATCTGACGACGGCTTCTTTTCATCTTATTGCAACACGATTGCAACGATTGACGGTGGCACACACGAAACCGGTTTTAAATCCGCTATAACCAAGGGTTTAAAAACATACGGTGAAAAAATTAACAACAAATCTGCTGCGACAATTATCGGCGATGACGTTTTTGATTCTGTTGCTGCGATTGTATCTGTATTTTATAAAACACCACAATTCTTAGGTCAAACCAAAGAAAAATTATCTAATCCAGAGGTTGCACGTTTTACAGAAAACGCATTGCGCGATCCATGGGAAATGTTCTTGGCGTCCGACCCAAAGACCGCAAACACATTGCTTGATTTTGTTATCAATTTGGCAAACGCACGTATAAAAACAAAACAAGTCAAAGATGTTGCACGCAAAACGCCAACTAAACGCATACGTATGCCCGCAAAATTAGCCGACTGTTCCAAGCATGGAATTGCTGGCACAGAATTATTTATTGTAGAGGGAGAATCTGCGGGCGGCACCGCCAAGCAGGCACGCGACCGTGCGACCCAGGCGATTATGCCCCTGCGCGGCAAGGTATTAAATGTAATATCAAATTCCGACGAACGCTTTGGCGCGAACAAGGAATTGAACGATTTAATTGATATAATTGGTGCTGGAACGGCCAAGGACTGGAACGAAGATAAATTACGTTATGAAAAAATCATCGTTATGACCGATGCCGACGTTGACGGCAGCCATATTGCATCATTATTAATGGCGTTTTTCTATCAATATATGCCCCAGTTAATTTATGGCGGACACTTATATTTATCTTGTCCCCCATTGTATAAATTAACATGTGGCACAGAATCTATATACGTTGACACTGATGAAGAACTGGAAAATCTAAAATCAACAAAATATAAAAACAAGAAAGTTGAAATTTCTCGATTCAAAGGTTTGGGCGAAATGATGCCAAATCAGTTAAAAGAAACAACCATGTCGCCAAAGACACGCCGACTGATACGTGTTGAATTACCACCACGCACCGAAGAAGGCGCCGAAGATACAGAAAAAACACGCACAATTGTGTCCGAATTAATGGGCAAAAAACCAGAATTTCGCTTTAAATTTATAACCGAGCATGCTCAATTCGTCAAAGATTTATTCGTATAAAGCTGGGGGGACCCCAGTTTTTTTTGCTTATAATTATTGACGATTTTTCTTATTGTATCATAATAATAAAAAACAAAGGTACATTAACATGTCAAATAAAGAAACAACAAATACAAAAACACAAGACAATTCTGTATTAAAAACAACCTACAACATAAAATTCGGTTCATTCATGCCGAACGCATTTTTTGGTATGTGCTATGAAACACCAATGGCAGTTATAAAAATCAATGGTGTCGAACAAAAAACAAAGACTGGTTGGCTGGGTGCAGTCAATTTTCCAAATCCATGCGCATACGAAATGTCAGTACATCAAGAACAATTACAAACAGTCATGGGACCTGATATCGCGACAACAATCATCGAATACAAAGATTGTAAAACCAAGGATCCTGTTGCATTACTATTCCCAAATGCGTTACACGTATTTGACGAATACGAAAAAGATTACAGAAAACATTTAAACAACGCAACATTGAAAGACCTGGATTACGAAATGGCGATCCGTGTTGCATTGGTTGAAAAATATAAAAAGGATAATCAACATTAAAAAAACCGCCAATTGGCGGTTTTTTTATTCTTTTTTCACACACTTGCCATTGGTTAAATCATAACCATCAACACACTTGGTTATTTTACAAGCCGACCAATCGCGCCCCGCCCAAGTTTGTGTCGCACTTGCCGCATTTTCTGGCATATCTGGACAAGTTCTGATTTCAGGGTCACATTTTTTTCCATCTGTATTCTTTTCATACATATTATCACATGCAACAACCATACAATCAGTATAAGTTCCATCTGCTTTCAATGTCTGCTTTGCGCTTTTTGCATTAGTGATAGCACACTCAACCTCTTCCTTTAAACACTGGTTATTAATATTCTTATAACCTGTTCTACATTGTGAAATCACACAATCTCCCCAATTACTGCCGTTCCAAGTCTTTACTCCTTGGTCACCGTTATTATCCAGGCACCCCCGTGTTTCCGGCACACATTTATTACCATCTAAATTGTAATGATCTTTACATGTTGTTATCACACAGCTGCCCAACGTACCATTTTCTATGGTTGCATACGCTTCTGCAACACCAACCAGATCTCCTGAACAATCAACCTTGGTTCTTTCTTCACATTTACCATCTTTCAAGATATAACCATCATTACATGCTGTTGCAACACAAACACCATTCGAATTCTTGTAGCCAGATTTTGCATTAGATGGCAATTCACCCAACTTGCATCTTTGTTCTGTTGAAATATCTGCAGACCAGTTACGGATATCTGCAACACCAGCATCCAACAAACATTGTTCACGCATAGACGCTGAATTACCAGACGCATTCAACGCAATATTTGCTGCACCAGAACCTGTACCATTCAAAATTTCATTTAATGTTACAACATTACGGCATGTATTCTTGGTGTAATCTTGATTATTCGAACAACTGTTGCTATCCGCCACATCTATAACTGCCTTGAATTGTGCCGTCGAAGGATTACAAATCATTTCTTCATAACAATGCGGAACATTTGCAATCTGGGCACAGTATGTTTTGATACGTGCATCAGGCCAGTTTGGTTCGCTGTCTGCTGTACTTTCATAACAGTCATAAATTTCACTTAAACATTCGTTAAAGTTCGTACCAGCCTCAATCGCAGCAGTCAAAATTTCTTCTTCTTCTTCTACTGCAAATTCCAGACGTTTTTGTTGCAAGGCTTGTTGTGCTGCAACCTTTTGATACGCAATATTTTGTGCAGTCGCACGCAGTTGTTCACCATACAAATCGCAATCTGCATTGGCGTCCAACAAATACTTATTCATAATACTGCGACGTGCATCCGCAACAGGACCACGCAGATTTGAATAAGGATCCCCAGATGTTGTTGTATAACCAAAACATGACGCACTGGCATTTATAGAACCTGTTGATGTTGAACCACGTTCATTCAACGCAATTTCACCAGACGCATTAACATCAATTTTGGAATTATAATTGAACGGACAATTAGAAGACTGACCGTTTGCACACTTGCCACCGAACGATGCTGGCGAACCACAAGATTCATAAATACCATTAAAGCAAGAATCCAAGACACGACCACAAACTTCGTTATGCGCATGCGCAAACAGTTGATACCCCCATGTATTTGCCAATGTATCTTTGGATTCTTCTGTAACTGACAAAGAAGACCCCAGCCCAGCCAATCCATTAACAACACCAGAAACACCTTCGAACGCACTTAACAAAGAATCGTCATTATCTGTCAGGATTGTGATTGTATTTTCTTTGGCCTTGGCCCATGCCTGCAAGTTCGCCAAAATATCAGAACCACTACCATTTAAATTCTTGATATCAAAACCAAAATTGTTATTTGAACAGTATTCAGGTTGATTACAAGAAGAAACAACACTTCCATTATTAAATATACCATGCGACGAACACCAATCTACCGCCTCTTGCGAAGAAACGCCATGTTCATTTGTAACCTCGCGCCAGGAAACACAGTTCATAACCTGTTCTGCTTCGGTCAACTGGAACGCATCAGAAACATCTTTACCCCTGTTTGCAATCAACAATGCCAATTCACCAGACGCCTTGATTAATTCTTCATTTGCTGTTTCCAACGCTGCTTCTGCTTCTGCAAACGCGGTGACACGACCAGCGCATGCACAACGACGCTGTGCCTGATTACGTGCAGTACAAATTTCGTCCATACACGCATAATAAGATTCCAAACAATTATTAAACGCATCTGTTGAAATCAAACCGGTTGTTGAATCGATAATATTTGAATAATTCCCCGTATATAATTTATTTGTCAGATAAGAATAAGTTGTACCACCGGAACTCTTAGAACCACGAATCGCACTACCCTGCAAAGAAACACGTGCAGCATCTGAGTCAACCGCTGTACGTGCACGCACATTACGATTATTTGCCGCAGTTGTTCTGTTTGTAACAACCGCACTGCGCGAAACTACATTTCTTTTATTTTCTGTTTGTGCACGGGATGCAGTTGCACGTGAATTTGTTGTACGTGACGCAACCGCACGTGTTGCCGCAGCACGAGTTGCATTTGCACGTGCATTACTTGCACGGGCTGTTGCTGTACGGGCAGATATTGCTGGTGTTGCAACCGTTGTTCTGGCGACATTAGCACGCGCAGTCGCACGATTACGTGGACTTTCACGCAATGCCGCGCCACGCGCATTACCAGCCGCAACCTGCTGTTGCATTAAAACCATCGGGTCATTAATTGGCGCAATTGGATCTGCCAACACAGTACGCATTGACACAAATGTCGAACAAACCAAGAACGCCCCCAACAACAGACACGCTGTTCCAATTGCATTCTTAACAGAACTTACGATTTTTTGACTTATCATCGAACTCTCCCTGTGTTTCGGTCAACGCCCCAGAAACCCAACCTTTCATTAATCCTTGCCATACAAAATGTATGTTTATCTCTGTAATTATATCAATTTTTTAAATATCTGTAAACAACAAAGTACACATTTTACACATAAAAAAACGCCCCATTATCGGGGCATTTTTATTATTGAACACCTACACTAAATTCATCCCCCCAACCGGCGACAGACTGCCCACCGATTACACAATTAATATCTTCAAAACCATCTTCTATCTGATGTTTTTTGATAACACTGCTGGTAATCAGACCACCTGCAGTTCCCAAAACAACCCCAGCGATGGAATCCGACGCCAAACGTGCAGTATTAAACTTACCTTCTTCGTCTTTCCAAACACTTACTTTAAATCCAGATTCAATATTCTTCAAAACGTTTTCAGCCGCCAAAATTGCCTTACGCGACGCCGATGTATCCACCGGCGTTGCTGCTTCAACAACAACTGTTACCTCATCGCTTTTTGTACACATAGCATTAACTAAACCTTGAACAGCTGCTCTCGTTTCATTAAATTTTCCAACTGTCAAATCTGACTTTTCACACAACGCCTCAAACTTAGAAATTTCCACAAGAACATCCTGCGATGCCTTACATTGCACCTTCCAGGCACTAATCGTAACCCCAACACTGTCATCACATTGATACGATGCGTTCTCTTCACCCTTGACATTACAATAGCCCTGCAAACCATCATAAGAAAATTCTTGATTTTGACCGACACAAACACATTGTGAACCGTCCCACTTTGCAACCGATAACGACAACGAACAACACGCCTTACCCTCTGCCGTTGTACGCGAATCTACGCAAGAAGTTTTATTTTCCCCTGGCTTTGGAGCTGGCATTGGAGCAGGCTTTGGAGCTGGCATTGGAGCTGGCTTTGGATCTGGCACAGGCTGTGTCTGCCCAGGTTTCTGACCATGGTCATAATAACAAAAAGCATCCTTAGAAGTAGACGTATAATACTGACTAGCCATATGAACCTTCGCCAACGAATTCGGAACATAAATATCATAATTACCATGTGTAGTAATTAACCGTTTACCATCAGTAGTACTACACTTGTTTAAACTAGTAGCGCCAACCGAGGCCCATGCATTTCCACCGCTGGTCGAACATCGATATATACCCACATCATCTTTTGTTTCATTATCCCACACATGAACACCTGTAATAACCGCAAAAGCACCTTCTTCACAAGAACCATCTTGAAAGCCACCACAAATCAAAGCCAAACCATTGCTATCTTTGTAATCAGCCAGCGTAGGAAACAAATATTCATTAGAAGACTTCCACGAACTCCACCCAATATTTAACACTTTTGAACAATTATAGTTATCTGCCACTGCACCGGATACACAACCAAACAAAACCAATACAGACAATAAAATCTTCTTCATAGTCCCTTCCTATATATTATATCCCTGTAATTCTATCACAAAAAACAGTTTATTCCAAGCAATAAAAAAGCCCCAAACAGGGGATTTTTTATTTATATTCACCAATCAACTGTTGAATCTGGGCGGACAAAACCAAATCTGACGCTTGTTGTTTTTCAATCTGTTTGATTGCATACAAAACTGTTGCATGATCACGACCACCAACAAAATTACCAATTTCTGTCAAAGACAAACCTGTAACATTCTTTAATACCACCATCATAATCTGACGCGCCAAAACCAATGAACGACTGCGACCATTACCACATACTGCATCATAAGACACAGCCAACTTTTCACACATATCTTTAACCATCGCAGATGGTGTTTTTGTTTTCTGCAATGTATCTGCCAACAAACGCTGCGCAACAGCCATATCAACCGCAGCACCCATCAAATCTGTATATGTTTTAATTTTTGTTGCAACACCTGCAATTAAATGACCATCATTTGCAATACGTGACGCAATCGCATTCGCAACATCCATCGCAACACCTGCGCGCTGTAACATAACTGTTTTAACATGTGCATTTGGCGCACAAACATCTGCAACCAAACCAGACGCCAACAAAGATTGTGCACGTCTGTCAAAACCTGTCATATTGTTTGGTGCCGCATTTGAAGTCAAAACAATATTCTTGCCTGCGTTACGCAAATCAACAACCAATTGCAAGAATTCATCTGTTGAGGCTTTTTTACCAGACAAACTTTGAACATCATCCAAAATAAATGTATCGCAATTACGGCAAAAATCTTTGAACGCGAAAATATTATGTTCTTTCAAGCTGCGTGTAAATTCAGAAACAAACTGTGCGCCACTCATCTTAACAACACGCCCCTGGGCCGCACCTGCGATACATTCTGTTAACAATGTTTTACCGCAACCTGCCACACCATAAATAAACAGCGGAGAGAAAGGAACCTTACCCGCCGCCAATTTTTTGCACGCAGACAAAACAAACAAATTTTCATCACTAGCAACAAACGCATCAAACGCAATAGATGAATCTTGGGACGCAACAACTGGCGCATAAGCCTGTGCCTTGTTATCATTTGCAACTGCCGCAACAGACTTAACCGCTGCACTGCGAACAACAACGCGCGCATCTAAACCAAATTCATGTGCAACAGACGCAATTACATTACCGTGAACACTGTTGATAAAATCTGCTGAAAATTGATTTTGCGCACCCAAAACCAATGTATTATCTGTAACATCAAATGTTAATGGTGCAATCCAAGAAGAAAAACTTGCAGAATCTATTTTTGCGGCAATGGCCCCCTTGATAACGTCCAAGTTAGTCATTTGAATTTTTGCCACTGTCTGCATGTCGTTTTCTCCTTTCCTTCCCTAAAAGAGTTTCCTGCCCAACTTACAAGGTTGCAAAAGCCACCCGCACAAAACTTAAATATTCTTGTTCAGAACATTTATTTTTATTGCCTACTTCTACTCTCTCGCTATTTGGGTTGGACACTCATGTTTAACTGATTCTTGTAAATCTGATGATTTTGAAACCAGACCCAGAACCCAGCACAAGTTTCCAAACCACAGACACATCTTTATTTTTCATCCCAACAAAGACGTATCTTTTTTTAAGCCCCAGTCACAAAACCAAGCCTTAAATTTTGATTGATTTTTTTATCTCTCAATCGGTTTTGGATACGTCAAATAATTTATAAGATAAAATTCGATTTACAACAAAATATTAACCAAAAAACGAAGATTTATTTTTTGACAACGATTCGTTTTTCTGGCTGTTTTCCGCCATTTTGTATATACACTGTATATACACTGTATATACATAAAAAACATCAAGCACGAACATATCCGCCGTTAACTTTTCGCACCAAACCCTGCAATTCCAAGACAACTAAAATTGACTTGATTTCCGAAATTGGTTTTTTGACAATTTCTGACAATACAGATTCCGATGCAGGAATATTCCCTAATATGTCAATAAGACTAATTTCCGATTCGATTTTCGCTGATTTTTTTTCATCTTTTTTTATTTTTTTATCTGTTTGAAAAAAATCATCCGGCCCCATACATAATTTTGCATCACCGCTGCGAATTAATGAATTTGGTCCCAACGCCCTTGAATCCAAGGGGTGCGACGGAATCGCCCACAAATCACGTCCATAACCAATTGCGAATCGTGCCGTTGTCATTGAACCAGACTTTAAATCAGCCTCGCCCAGGATAACTGTATCCGCCAAACCCGCAACCCATCTGTTACGCTGCACAAAATTATTTGCAACCGGCACGAAACCAACAGGCATCTCGCTGACAATCGCACCACGTTCTAATATTTGATAATACAACGATTCGTTTTCCAGCGGCCAAATATAATCAACCCCACCCGCCAAAACCGCAATCGTTTGCGCATCCCCATCAGCACGCAAGGCCCCACGATGCGCCGCCGTATCTGTACCAATCGCCATCCCAGACACAACCACACCAGAATTTTCTACAATCCGTTGTGCAATCGATGAAACCATCTCCATCCCCGCCGCAGTCGCATGGCGCGTACCGATAACAGAAAACATCTTTTTCGACAATACTTTTAAATTTCCCCTGACTGATATCACAGGCGGATGATTTTTTACCCTGCGCAACGCATCCGGATACAACACATCATCATCAGACACATACACAACCCCCAACGCACTGGCCCGCTCCATCTCACGCAATACCGATTCATGCACACCTGTATCTATTGACACAGCCCCTGCCGCAGCATCAACACTACCAAACTGCCTAACCAACTGCGCATAACGCACCGGTCCAACACCAGGGGTTCTTAATAACAACAATTTATTAAATAAATCTGACATAATATACAAGTATAAGGAAAAAATAATATCCTTTACCAACAAAAAATCCGCGAACGCGGATTTTTATATTCTTAACTTGCTAAATCAAACAAACTATCATACTTAGTGCATATTGATTCTATTGCAGAATCATCCGCATCATCCCATATATTTTTTTCACATTCTGCCTTTAACTTGCGTAAATTCTTGATATAATTATCGTATTCAGATGCATTTTCCTTGGCCAAGACAGACAACTGTGAACGCAACAATTGATCACCCTGCAAAGACTTTTGACCTTCGACCTTGCCACCAATCAATTTATTTCCAAACAATTCCATTGCACCAACACCAATACCTGCACCACCAACAACGCCACCAACAGTTCCCCACACACGCGCCGTCTTTTTAGCATCCAATATTCTCTGACGCAAAGTTTCTTCGTTCGCCCATGTTCCGCATGTTATACTGCGTCCCATTTCAAAATACTTACTTGGAATATCTGAAACATCAATTTTCGAATCGTTTGATTTTATATCAACCTTAACAAAACAAACATTATTTTCAGGTTCTTCCACGTCTTCTATCATCGTAGAATAATTATTCAAATTACTGTAACGTGACGCCCACACAAAAGTATTTCCCATACCAACATTATTAGACATACATGCGTTACGTTCTTTTTCGCGCATATCTTTTTTAACCGCAGGAACCGCCTGTTCTGGTGTAATCGCCATACTACCAACTGCGATTGCCTGTTGCTGTGCCGAAACAGGGTTTGCCGTCATCGCCGCGGCCGCCAGTTGATTTTTCGATGCAACCACAGCACGAGCATCCGTATTAGTATAAGAATTTACCGACGCACGACCACGTGGATTATTCGGCGTCACCGCATCAGCAGCCCCCCCCAGAAACAAAATAGAAAAAAACACACTTATAAAATATTTCATATCCTCTTCCCTTATTTGCCAATTCATTATACCACAAAAAGGCAAAAAAATAAAGCATTAATATAAATAAAAAAAAAGGGGCACACAGCCCCCTTGATATATTATTTTTTCCACTTCCACTCTATTTTTGATTCTGTTCCACTTATCAAACGTTTAATATTTTCGCGATGACGCCACATGCACAGCAACCCGATTGCCAAGAACACCCAACCAAAATTCCAACCCAAAATAAACCCCAGTACAGGAATCTGACAAAATACAACCGTCGCCCCAAACGAAGATTTACCACTAGTTAACGCAACCACCAGCCACTCAATCGCACATATAACAAACGCAATCGGACTGACCGCCAGCAAAACACCAAACATCGAAGAAATTCCTTTACCCCCCTTGAACTTTAACCACACAGGATAACAATGCCCAACAATCGCAGCAAATCCACACCATGCACCGAACACATCACCTGCAACATATCTGCCTATAAACACAGCAATAATCGCCTTGGCCATATCCAGCAACCACACAGCCCCAGCCATACGCAATCCACCGACACGCATAACATTTGTTGCCCCAATATTACCACTGCCAACTTTGCGCAAATCACCCTTGCCCATCATTTTTGTCAGCAACAAGCCCATTGGCACAGAACCCAACAAATAAGAAATAATTAAAGTAATTAAGTAAGTCATGTTATTTTTCCTTGATTTTATGTTTGTTTTTTATAAAATACCAGAATCAAAACAAAAATAAAAGGAAAATAACGTGGCAAATCATAAGTCATCTGATAAAAGAATTTTGGTAACTGCCAAAAAGAACGCAATCAATACTGCACGTCGCAGTGCGGTGAAAACCGCCACTAAAAAGGCATTGGTTGCAATTGAATCTGGCGACAAGGCTGCTGCAACAACAGCAATGCGCAACGCAGAAAGTAAAATCATGAAATCTGCTGGTAAAATTATGCCAAAGAAACGCGCAGCTCGCAAGATTTCACGTTTGGCGAAAAAAATGTCTAAAATGGCATAACCAAGAAGTCTTATAAAAAAAATCCCCGATTGGGGATTTTTTTTATATTTTTATAATCCAACAGACGTTTAGATATCTTGCCAACACCGCTTGTAGATGTGCTTTGCCATAAATAAATTAGAACGATTTAGATACAAGTAGTGCCAGCAACGTAGTGTACAGAAGTTACATGAGCCATCGGGACCGACCGTAGATATGCCTTATTATAAATAAATTAGAATGATTTAGATAAAAGTAGTGCCGGCAACGTAGTGTACAAATGCTACATGAGTTGCCGGCACCGCTTGTAGATAAATTATTATAATTTATTTTAGTTCAGAGGCGCACCCCAATGCTGCTGAATACTACGTTCTACATCCATTGGGCTAACCAAAACTTGCGGTGTCAAGATAACAACCAATACTTCACGGGTTGCAGATGTTTCGCGAGAACCAGACAATGCCATAAAGTCAGGGTCGCCTAAACCATATCTGGTGTCTTCATTGGTCTGTTTTTCAAAACCAGAAACAACCAACATTTGACCAGATTCCATAATAACTTCTTGCATAAAGCTACGTTCTTCTACTTCTGGTAATTGCAATGTTACTTCGCCGATTGTTTGGGTTGACATACGCAACAATTCACGCACAGACATACGGAACAACAGCAAAATCTTGCCATTTTCTAAAACATTTGGCAACAACTGCATTGTAAAACCTGTTTCCAAATCATCTTGATCAACAGTACTTGATTCAACAGTTGTAAAGTTTCTGGATTCAAAACGTTTAATATACCCTGTTGTACGTGTATTGCTGACCGGTGCGACACGATTACTGCGGGTTGTTACACCAACATTTGTAACCAAAGATACCTTGCCCTGCTTTGCTAATGCCTCTATCAAAGCACTACTGCCTGCGACACCAGACAATGAACCGTTCATAATATCATCCGCGCTATATGCACCATCAACAGTTACGCCATTTTCTACGTGTGTTGCCCCAGTCAACGCCGAAACAGCATTAGACAATACCGCAATATTCATAGAACTTGCTTCTGTTGATGCCAAATTATTCTTTGGATTTGCAACAATATTTAATCCTGATGTAGAATTAATTGCGGCCGCCAAATTCAATCCGAACGCAGAATCATTAGATATAGTAACCTGCAAAACCTTGACATCAATTGTAATTAATTGGCTAAGACGTTTATTTTGTTTTTCAATATACTCCCCAACACGCGCCAGAACAGATGGAGCTGCCGTTACAGTTATTGTCCCTAAACTGCGAGACACGGTAAAATCTGCATTTTCACTTTTTCCGATAATTGAAGAAATTGCATTTTCTACTTCATCCCACTCTTTCAATGTAGATTCCAACGAAACTTCGTTCGCGTTATCTGTTGATACAGATGTTTGATATGCAACCTCGGTTCCCAGGGCATACAAAGTAAATGTTTTTGTTTCTGTTTCATAGAATACAATCGAATTTTTATCATAATACCACAATAAATCCAAATCAGTCGCAACCTGAGACAATAAACCAGACAATTTTCCTGTATAAGCAACATTAACTGTCTTGCGCAATTTATCAGCTGCGATTTGACTGTCTATTTTCACAGGAATACCTGTTACAGAATAAATATCATTTGCCAACACCTGCAATGAAACAGGTTCGTTCAACAAAATTGTAACACCTGTATCTGATTCAAATTGTTTTGGCAAATTATTACGATGTTCCAAAACAGTAGATTTATTTCCCAGCCAAATTCCTTCGGACATAGAAACAGTATCACCCGTAGCAACCTTGGCACGTGGATTTTTCGCCATTTCAAACGCATCATACGCATTAATAAAATCCTGATCAACGGATGCCGCAACCTTGGCAGATTCTTTTTTTGCACACGCTGTTACCGCCACCAGAACTAACGCACACAAACCAAATAACTTGATAGCTTTTTTCATATTCAATCTCTCCCTTGGGACACTGCCATATTATTGTTCACCTGTTGATATTACTAACACCCTATTTCCCTTGTAGAATTTAGCATAAGGTATTGGTGTTGCACGACCAAAATTACGAACCAACGCAGACGCCACATCAACAAAACGTCCCTTGAACACTGCACTTGCTTCTATTGGATATTCACGTGCAGTTGCCCACACCAAATCCCAACCTTCTTTATCACACCAATCTTGCAAAACCTGACGCAAAGTCTGTCCATTTGCAACAACCCAAGAACGCACCTGATCAGTCATACTTGCTGGCGCTTCTGCATCAGCAGACACATCAACCGCAATTTCTGTATCACTTGTTTGTTGTTTTTCTTCAACAATCATCCCCATTTTCTGTGCAAACGCATCATATCCATCAGCATATTTTCCACAGTTTTTACGTCCGCTGCGCGACACAGTCAACACATTACCACCATCATCTTCTAAAACTTCGCGATGCAACAATGGCATTTCAGAATTATTATTACATTCATCATCAAAACCAACAGGAATCTGATTACCATGCAACATATTTGCACCACCAGACCAACCAGAAAATTCCCCACGAGTCCCCATATTTATATTGTTTTCAACAATCAAATCGGCACCAATCTTAGAAACAATACGAATATTGTCTGAACTTTCAGATCTTGAACAATTATTCATTTCACAACTAACCTCGACATCTGCATCTGACCCAACCAATGGCCACGCAGGCACATCACGATAAGTTTCAACAACATCAATTTGTTCCTGAATATCATCATTCACAAATCTTTCCTGTTCATAAATAACTTCTGATGTTACAACTTGGGGCAACATATCGTTCGCACTACAATACCCCGCCGCAGTGGCAAACATCGCGAAAATCAAGACTTTGCGAAACATAAAACTTCCTTTCCCTAAAAAAATAACCTGTTATTTTATGTACATTATAACAATTTGACCGAATCTGTGCAAGACTTAAAAAAACTCAAAAAAGATAAAATCGTACGAATCGCAAAAAGTATGTTATACTAGACGTTGAAAAACACAAAAAACATATAACAAAAGGCACACAAACATGACAAATTTATTCTTATTTATCTTGCTGGGACTGACTATTATTTTGTTTTCACTGACATTTGTGTACATATACAAGATTAACACACGTGTTGCCAACATAACAAAAACTATCGAACATCAATATAACCTGATTGTAAAAATCCAATCTGTTTTGAAAAATAAATCCGCGACCAATGCCATTGCCGAAAACGCTGAAATGATTTACCAAGACTTATTACAAAGCCTGATTCCGATAATGGCAGCTATCGACATAATGCCACGCACTACCCAAGAACACCCACTGTGGCGGGCACTGGGGGGAATTCTAGATGAATACGCAAAAAACCCATTTGCGCTTGAAAAACTACGTCGCAGCATAAAACTGGACTCTGAAATTGCACGCAATGTCGATAATTATATGCGACGCGCCGATACATTTTTACATCATTTAACAACAACAGAACCTGACGGCCTATTATCTTCCACCTTTACAGACGGTCTGCTGGGACAATCTTTGACATTTTTTGCCCAGGCAAAACAATTGGCAATGCAAAGTAACTAAACAAAGAATATGGCACAACTTTCAGAAAATCTTATACGTGAAATTTCTAGAAAACGTAACGAGCCAGACTGGTTATTACAATGGCGTGTGGGCGCATATCGCGCATGGACAAAAATGTCTGAACCACATTGGGCTGAAATAGAATACACACCAATTGATTATAACGACTTGGATTATTATAACCAGGCACCACCAGTAGATAACTCTGATTTAAACGCTATTTACGATAAGATGGGACTGCCCGCTGGTGAAAAAAAAGCATTAATGGGAATGGCAACAGATACCGTCATCGACAGCCGCTCTGTACACACTTCTTACACTGCCGAACTGCAACGCCTGGGCATAATATTTATGCCAATGTCTGACGCTGTACAACAACACCCAGAACTTGTAAAAACATATCTGGGCAGCATCGTGCCACAAACAGACAATTTTTTTGCAGCCCTGAACGCCGCAGTGTTTTCAGATGGCACATTTGTATATATACCAAAAAACACAAAATGCCCCATTGATTTGGCCAGTTTTTTCAGAATTGAAACTGCAAAAATCGGGCAATTTGAACGCACGTTAATAATCGCAGACACAGGCGCAGAATTATCTTATATGGAAGGTTGCAGCGCCCCACGCAGAACACGCAACCAACTGCACAGTGGTGTCGTTGAAATCATCGCCCACGAAAACGCCACAATCAAATACGCAACTGTTCAAAACTGGTTTGCCGGCGACTTTGACGGCAAAAAAAACACTGGTGGAATTTTTAATTTTGTAACCAAGCGTGGACAATGCGATAACAATGCAAAAATTTTATGGACACAGATGGAGATAGGTTCTGCCCTGACATGGAAATACCCATCTACAATTTTACGCGGAAACAATGCGTACAGCGACTTTTTTTCACTGTCCATAACACGTGGTGGTCAAATGGCAGACACCGGCACAAAAATGATTCACATTGGAAACAACACAACATCTAATATTGTGTCATACGGTGTCGCAACTGACTCATCACATCAAACATTTCGCAGTATGGTTTCTTTTTCTGGCAACGACTGTACAAACGTTTCAAAATGCGACAGCAGAATCATTGGAAATAACGCAACAGCAAATACCCTGCCACGCATCATTCACAATGGCAAAAACAATCAACAATCACACGAAGCCACAACAGGGACAATTGATCCAAACGCTTTATTTTACTTAAATTCCGCGGGACTAGACACCGACACGGCAACATCTTTGATTATTGGTGCCACCGCCACACCTGTACTGTCTCGGCTACCAATGGAATTCTTAGTAGAATCTAAACAACTGATACAAATGGCATTATCAAAGGATTAAAAAATGCTAAAAATACAAAACTTATCTGTATCTTTCCAAGACAAAGAATTACTATCAGATATAAATCTGAACATTTCATCTGGCGCACGCGTGTTATTAACAGGCCATAACGGCAGTGGAAAATCTACACTGGTCGGCACCATTGCAGGTAACGAACAATACACTATCACATCAGGGAAAATAATATTTAACGGGCAAGATATAACGAATGAAAACGCAACAACACGCGCACTGCTGGGTATTTTCTTGGGCGCACAAAACGTACCAGAAATCCCAGGTCTAAGTATTATCAGCCTGTTAAAACACTCTTGCAATGCCCACCACCACTTTCAAACCGGCAAAGATTTACCAATGGGCGAATTATTAGAAAAGATAGACAATGCACGTACCACATTAAATATTCCACGCGAATGGTTGAACCGCAGCATAAACGTTGGTTTTTCTGGTGGCGAACGCAAAAAAATTATGTTGTTACGTCTATTAATGGCACAACCAAAACTTGCCATTTTGGACGAACCAGACTCTGGCGCAGATACAGAAACACAAGCTTTGATTGCAAACACAATTAAATCTATGCCAAATACAACGTTTATTATTATCAGTCATCAACAAGCCTTTACCGAATTAATACAACCTACACACACAACAGCTTTATCAAATGGAAAAAATATGATAAAATAAACATGTCTATCCAAGGAGTATTTTCATGACACAACAATCAACATTATCCAGATGGAACATTTTTGCACCGTTGAAATTTTCTGGTCTGTTTTTTATTTGTACAACAGCAATATCATTTTTATATATGTTGATTTTTAAATCTTTTTCACACGCAAACATAATACCCCAAACACCACTGATGACAATAATATTTATCTGTTTTATTGCGTGCGCATATCACATGTTCAGACGATTACCACGTACACAACTGGACAAGAAATCTTTTATTACATTACACACGTCACAAACACTTATCATTTCAACAATATTTATATTAACAACATTATTATTAGCCAATAACTTTAACAGAATAATATATAACCTGATAATACTAGAATCACAATCTCCTGTATTATTCTTTTGCACTATCATAATATCTGCACTTATAATTTTATATATAACCGGCATATCTCTTTCTAATCTATACGCCAAGTTCTGGCGCGTACGCGCGTTTAACATCCCTGCATGGAAAATCGTATGCAGTATGCCTTTTGGATTCGCAGGACTGTGGTCTGCTGGTTATTTCTTAGATACACCAAACAAAAAAAATCATACTGTAACGGCAAAAACAAAATGGTTCTCTGACCTGATAAACAAAATAACCAAGAACACAAAAACATTAATATTTGCATTTGTTACAACAACATTGATATCTGGATTTTTCTTTGGTTTAAATGCAGTATTATTAACATTAATGCTAGCTACAATATTTGGAATATGCACGCTAAACAAAGATAAACAACAATTTGCAAAAAACATATCTGGCAAATATTGCAACGCAATGATTATCATAAACATTGTTTTAATTACTGTCTTTGCAGTCATATTTTCAACCAGTTCACCAACCAATACGACATCTGTTACAAACTCAGAATCAATAACCATCACAGACACAAACACAGGGGACGCAAAATGAATGGGATAATAATTGCCGCAGGATTAATCTTCTTTTTATGGATTGGCAGATCCATATTAATACCATTGTTAATTGCAACTTTTTTATGGTATCTAATGAATGCGATATCCGACTATTTTCGTCGCGCATTACCATACAAAACATATAACAATACCAAAGGGAAAATACTAAATCGTATTTTCAATCTTGTATCATACATAACGACTTTTGCAGTCCTGTGTGGGGTTATATATTTATTCGCCACGCAAATCCGACCGATGTTCACAGAACTGGTCGCGGCATTACCTGCCCTGCAAGAAAAACTGGCGAATTTTGGCACCTATTTATCTTCATCGCTTGACATCAAGTTTGATTCCAACACAATCCCGAACTTTACCAAAATCGCAACCAACATCGGTTCTTCATTGGCCGGCATTGCAACATCTTTTGGTATGATATTGGTATATATGATATTTATGTTCGTCGAACAAAGTACATTTAACAATAAATTTGCGGCGCTGTTTTCAAATAAACGCCAGACAAAAAAATCCAGATATATTCTGGACAGCATTGATTACAACATGAAGAAATATCTGTTTGTAAAGACAACCATATCCGCAATAACAGGTATATTATCCTTTATTTGGTTAGAAATGATAGGCATTGAATTTGCTGGGATATGGGCATTTATTGTATTCGTTACCAGTTATATTCCAACAATCGGCGCATTTGTTGCGTGCGGTCTGCCGATATTATATTCGCTGATATCTGCACCATCGTTACAGCAACCGATATTAACAGCCATTGGCTTAATTGGTCTGCAAATTATATTTGGAAACATACTTGAACCAAAACTAACAGGAAAAACTTTAAACCTGTCCACATTAGCAATATTAATAAACTTGGTTTTCTGGGGTATGATATGGGGCATTGCCGGTATGTTTTTCAGCGTACCAATGCTGGTTGCAATATACATCATTTGTGCCCAGTTTGATTCAACACGTTGGGTTGCGGTATTACTGTCAGCTGATGGAAATATACCCGACAAACGCGAAGATTAAAAAACGCGCTATACATAATAAAACCGGACTTTTTATACAGTCCGGTTTATCATTGCAATCGCATTTTCAAGTATCACACGTGCAGATTCCGAATCTAATTTTTCTTTTAAATCACGCACCCTGACACGTCCCATAGACTCCTGTGCTGCAGCAGAAGTTAAATTTTCTTCGATAGTCACAACAGGTAAATCTGTCTTGGTCGATAAATCCATAATAAAATCACGCACCAACTTTGTTGTTTCAGATTCGCTGCCATCGTTTCTTACTGGCAAACCAACAACGATACCAACAACATTTTCTGCTGCTGCCATTTCTGCAACAGCAACAGCGTGTTCCACCGATTTAAAAATCATTGTTGGACGCGTAAAAACAAACTGTCTGGACGGATCAGACACCGCCACCCCCAGACGTCGTTGTCCCCAATCAACCCCTAATATACGTCCTTCACGCGGAAAAGCCTTGAAATCTGGTAAAATCATTGTATAATTCCCTTTGTTTTTAATATAGGATTCAAAATGGCATTTAGCAAGCAACAATTACAAAAATTTGCAGATTTAATTCGCATTGAAATCAGCCCAGAAAAACTGGAAGAAATGAACATCGATTCTGTTGTCGAATGGCTGGACAAGGTACAACAAATTGACACAACGGGCGTTAATCCAATGTTAAGTCCATCTGAACACACCCTGCCCCAACGCGAAGATGTTGTCACTGACGGCAACATTCGTGATTTGATTCTGGCAAACACACCTGACAACGCCGGCACATCGCGCGGTTATTTCGCAGTACCCAAGGTTATGGATGGGGACTAAACAAATGACACCTGACAAGAACATTCCTGTAAATTTTGTTCAATACGAACAGTACGAACATTACCCAAACCATGTTGCACATCTGGGGTATATTGGTTCGGATGAATTAAAAGAACTGATGAGTGTTTTTAACACCAATAAAATTGCACAAAACGCATGCATTTGTTCATTGAACTTGTCTTATTCAGAACAAACACGTTTTGGTCGCACGCCTGGCGGCAACAAACACTATTGCGCCCTAGATATCGACACAATGTTCTATTTCGACCAATATCCACAATGCGGCAAACAAAATTGCCCACTTAACGAAGAAGATAAAATAAAACGTTGCGCACGCAATTTGAAAAACGGCAAATGTCTGGATGAATTTATACGCAACACCCTGGGCGTGGCGTTATTCCCCGAGCATTATAAAAAAGACAAACAAAAGTAAAAGAAGAAAAGATGATAAACTTAACATTGACCGAAGCATTACAAAAACTAAACAACCGTGAAATTTCCGCAGTGGAATTAACAAGGTGCTATTTGGACCGTATTGAAAAATATGGTGCAGATTTAAATTGCTATATTACAACAACACCTGAACGCGCAATGGCAGACGCCGCCGCATCAGATGCACGTCGTGCCGCTGGCGAAGCGCACTTTTTGGATGGCGCACCAATCGCAATGAAAGATATGTTCGCAACACGTGGCATTCGCACAACTGCGGCATCACGCATGCTGGAAAATTTTGTTCCAGAATACGAATCGACTGTTTCGCAAAAATGTATTGATGCAGGCACTGTATTATTGGGCAAAGCCAATTTGGACGAGTTTGCAATGGGAACTTTCAGCAAAACCAGTTTCTTTGGCGCCCCTGTAAATCCATGGCAAATGGAAAAACGTTTAACCGCAGGCGGCTCGTCTGGTGGTTCTTCATCGGCGGTCGCATCTGGTTTGGCAATCGCTGCCACAGGTACAGATACGGGTGGTTCAATACGTTTTCCTGCGGCCATCACTGGATTGGTTGGTATGAAACCAACATATGGTCTGTGCTCTCGTTGGGGATGTGTTGCATACGCATCCAGTCTGGACACCCCAGGTCCAATTGCACGCACATCAGATGACGCCGCGTTAATGTTATCTGCCATGGCTGGACACGACCCAAAAGATTCAACCAGTGCGACAAATGGTTTTGTTTGCACGGGCCCACTGGAACCAATCTTGGGCGACGGTAAAAAATTACGCGTTGGTATAATCAAAGAATTTATGGACGTCGAAGTATCCCAAGATATGAAAGATTTGTTTAACGCCCGCCTGAACGATTTAAAATCAATGGGTGCAGAAATTATCGAAGTATCTATTCCAAACATTTTGGATGCATTGGCGGCATATTATATCATCGCCCCAGCCGAAGCATCATCAAACTTGGCACGCTATGACGGTATGCGTTACGGATTACGCGTCGAAGGTAATGATTTAATAGACACTTACAAAAAAACACGTGCAGCAGGCTTTGGTGACGAAGTACAACGTCGTATGATTATCGGCACAGCAGTATTGTCCAGCGAATCGTACGAAGTATATTTTATGCAGGCAGCACGTGTACGCCGCATGTTGGCAGACAGTTTTAACAGCGCATTTGAACAGTGCGATTTAATACTGTGTCCATCCAGTGCCGGCACTGCAATGCCACTGGATTCTGATTTATCGCCACTGGAATATTACGCATTAGACTTATTCACAGTTGCAATGAACTTGGTTGGCGTTCCTGCATGCAGTGTACCTGCAGGCTTGGCACAAAACGGTCTGCCATTGGGTCTGCAAGTAATCGGACGCCGTTTTGATGATATGCGCGTTTTACAGTTGGCAAAACACATCGAAATTGCATCAAATATCGATAATCGCCCAACAACAATTATGGGAAAGTAAAAAAATGAATAATACATCATCTCTTTTAACAATAAAAAAATCGACCGCAACGGTCGAAAGAAAGGAGATGATGGTGGCTAGGGACGGAATCGAACCGCCGACACAGGGATTTTCAGTCCCTTGCTCTACCAACTGAGCTACCTAGCCAACGCGAGGACAATAATAAGATACAAAAAATAAAAAATCAAGGGAAAAAGAAAAAATGTTTACAATAAAAGGCAAAACGTGTGATTGGGAACTGGTAATTGGTCTGGAAACACATATCGAAGTATTATCAAACGCAAAATTATTCAGTGGTGCATCTGCGGATTACAACCCCAGCATATCCCCAAACACCCAGGTTTCAATGGTTGACGTTGCAATGCCTGGGATGTTACCTGTTTTGAACAAATACTGCGTAGAACAAGCCATAAAAATGGGATTGGGACTGAATGCTGAAATTTCTCGTCGCAGCAAATTTGCACGTAAACAATACTTTTACCCTGACCTGCCCCAGGGATACCAGATTTCACAACCTGCCGAAGAACCACCTGTTGTTGGTCGTGGCTGGGTTGAAATTATGGGGGATGACGGCAAACCTAAAAAGATTTTAATTGAACGCGCCCACTTGGAACAAGATGCCGGCAAATTAAAACACGACGTACATCCAACAAAATCATTTGCAGATTATAACCGCACAGGTGTGGCATTATTAGAAATCGTAACATTTTTGGATACAAAAAATCCTGAAAACAATTCTTATATTTCTTCCCCTGATGAAGCGGAAAAATATCTGCGTGAAATTCGTGAAATCGCACGCGCACTTGGCGTATCACGCGCAAACATGGAAGAAGGCTCGATGCGCGCAGACGTAAACGTATCTGTACGTCCTGTGGGCAGCACCGAATTCCGCACACGTACAGAAACAAAAAATATGGTATCCTTTAAATTTATTAAAACAGCCATTGAATACGAAGCACGCCGTCAAATTGAAATCTATGAAAACGGCGGCACTGTTTCCCAAGACACCATGCGCTATAACCAAGGCGAAGGCACAACATCTGTAATGCGTTCAAAAGAAGACGCGCTGGATTATCGTTACTTCCCAGACCCAGATTTATTACCACTGGAAATCAGCGAAGAACAAATCGAACACATTCGCGCCACAATGCCAGAATTACCATCTGCAACACGCGCACGCTATACAGCAGAATTCGGGCTGTCTGAATATGACGCAGCACGTTTAACAGAAACAGTTGATATATCGCGTTGGTTTGACAGCGCAGTTAACGGCGACAAAAAACGTGCAAAATCTGTTGCAAACTGGATGATAAGCGAACTGTTTGCGCACCCAGAAAACTGGGATGTAAAAAATGAAAAATCTGGCATTATTGATGACATGCGCATCATCACACCATCTGATATATCAGAACTGGTTGACATGATTGGCGACAACACCATCAACGGCAAACAAGCAAAAGAAATATTTATCAAAATGCTGGATGGCGAATCGGGTACACCACGCGAAATCGCAGATAAATTTGGCATGAAGCAGATGACAGATACCGGCGCAATCGAAGCCATTATTGACGAAGTTATCGCATCAAACCCATCTCAGGTTGAACAATACAAATCTGGCAAGGTTGGATTACTAGGCTTCTTTGTTGGTAATATCATGAAAAAGACAGGTGGCACAGCCAACCCAGCGGTTGTAAACGAAATCCTGCGCAACAAATTAGCGTAAAAAGAAAAGGAGCAAACGCATGAAGAAACACAATAAAACACACAGTATCAATGTTGTTGACATCGTTGAAAACAACGTTATCACAGGGGTAAAATATGGCACACGTGAAATAACACTTTATGCAACGCAAAAAACATATCAAAAAATACGTTAAATAAATACGGGATATGTGTCTATGTCTAAAAAGTATTATATATATACACCAAACCTAGAATCGTTATTCGTCGATGTGCAAGTAATAATACGCGAAATACCCAATCAAGAGGCAAAAAACAAAATACAACTACAACAAGAAAGACATCGTCATAACTATCACATGCGCGCATTCAATACTGTGCAACAAAACATGTTACACAACATAACGAACCAACGAACAAAAAAGAAATAAGAAAAAGTACTCATGAAAAAATTCTTTATCCAAACCTTTGGTTGACAAATGAATGTTTACGACAGTTGGCGAATTGCTGCACTGTTAGAACATCGTGGTATGCAACGTACAGACAGCATACCAGATGCGGACATAATCATATTAAACACATGCGCTGTTCGTGCCAAGGCAACGGATAAAGTCTTTTCTGCACTGGGGCGCATCAGACGTGCAAAGAAACCATCAGCCTTGTTCGGCATTGTTGGATGCGTTGCACGCGAATCTGGATCTGACGCTTTTCGCAGAATACCTGATTTAAATTTTGTTCTGGGACCGCAAAGTTATCATAAATTACCAGACATACTGGACAATCCTGATGCAAAATTATTAAACATCGATTTAGGCGGCTTAGAAAAATTTGACGCCCTGCCCCAGATGGAAAAATCACCACGTGTCGCATACATTCCAATCCAAGAAGGATGCAATCATTGCTGTACATACTGCATTGTGCCATACACACGCGGACGCGAATTATCACGCGACTTTGATGCATGTATGCGCGACACAATTCATGCTGCAAAAACAGGTGCAATTGAAATTTGCTTCTTGGGTCAAAACGTAAACGGATATAAATACACAGACAAAAATGGCAAAACATACCGCCTGTCTGACCTAATCCGAGAAACAGCAAAAATCCCAGAAATTATGCGCATACGCTTTACTTCCAGTTATCCAACCGAAATGACGGACGACCTGATTGATATGTTTGCCACAGAACCAAAATTATTACCATTTTTAAATATGCCAATCCAAAGTGGTTCACAAAATGTATTAACAAAAATGAATCGTCCATACACACTGGAATTATACACAGACATTATTAGAAAATTACGAATCGCGCGTCCAGACATACAAATATCATCTGACTTCATCGTGGGCTTCCCAGGTGAAACCGATTCGGATTTTGAAGACACTATGCGTATTGCAGAACATGTAAAATATATAAATTCTTATTCGTTTAAATATTCTCCGCGTCCACACACCGCGGCGGCACTGATGCCTGATCAAATTCCAGAAAGCATCAAGTCTCAACGTCTGGCAAAACTGGACACGTATTTAAACGAAGTTCAACGTGAATTCAACCTCTGCTGCGTAGATACTGTTTTAACCTGCCTGCTAGAAGGTCCAGATAAAACAGGAACAAAATTGATATATCGTACACCATATATGCAACAATGCGTTGTAAACGCCCCAGAAAATACAGCGGCACCAGAATTAGCACAGATTAAAATTACTGCTGCTAACAAGGCATCTTTACGCGGGGAACTGGTACAAGATTAAAACATCAGTCTTAAATTTATCGACAACGCATAAGAAATCGTATCTGATATCGATACCGCGGACAATGTTATATCTCCGCCAAGTGCATCTATATCCGACCATGCACCAACATGTGCAGATAACATAACATCCGAAAAATCATTAACACTGATACGCGCATCATAATTATAACGCACGCCCAAAAATTCAAATGTGTAACCAAAATCCGTTCCCAGACGCATATACATATTAAAATCAGAAACAGTTGATAATTTATAATAATCAGCTACCACACCAAGATAAGGCGTCAAATAAAACGAATCGGACAAATCAAACTTATATCCAAAATCAGTCAACACATATCCAGATAATACACTGGGTTCAGAAATAATTTTATTATTATAAAAGACCATATTAACATCAAAATCTGACTTGGCAGCCATAATATCAGTACGAACAAACGCATTATCATAAAATTTATATTTCAGATTTAAATCAAGTCCATACATCAACCCGCCAAAATCATCCAAATCAGACCCATATTCAATTTTTCCAAAACGTGCACCAACACCGACAAGAAAATCATCTGATATATTATTGACGTACTTTAAATTCAATCCGTACATAAAAAAATCTTCTGACATAACACCAAACAAATCAGCACCCGAACCCCCGACCAAAAAATCATATTTCAACATATCAAACGCATACAATGTTTGTACAGGCTGCAACAAAACATCTGAATTAAATCGTACAGAACGAGACATAATATTATTTAATTCGTTCATATCCATCGCATTATCCAGATATAAAAATAATTTTTCACCACCACCATAGATACGCAAATTATTCAAGAAATCGCCACAATCTGCACCGTCAAAGACAACCGCATAATCCGTTTCACGCACACGTTTTATTGACAAGCGTCCATTATCTATCTGTCCTGCAACAGAAAACATCGGATCAGAATTATTTTCTTCAAACCTTACCGACCAACCGCCTGAAACATTATCCAGCAAAACATCATTTTGAAAATCTGTGGCATCATCAATCAGAAAAATCACATTATCCCCAATATCGACTAACACAGACCTGTTATCCGGTACAGAATCAATATTTATCTTTGTGTTTTCAATAAAAACACGTTTGGCATCACCGGACACACTAATCAAATCAGACAAAGTTAAAACGTCATCACTATCGACCAAAACAGTATAAGGTTCTGTTGTTCCAATATCATTTAAATCTTGTTGACCAAAGACAACCTGATACAGATTAACATCTTGGCCCAAAATAAAATTTGAATCTATAACACCTGAATTTTGCACATAAACTTCACATCTGTCACACACATGAATATTTGTTCTTATCAAACCACTATTCTGCACGAACATAGACTGGGCCAGATATAAATCTGTTGGTGCGACAGTAATATCCTTTTCAACAAAAAAATCATTATAAAATGTTTTCTGACTGCCCCAAATATCATTACTAACAACTGATGCGTCCACAGACATTGTTATAAATAAGCACAAAACAAAAGCAAGCAACCTGTTCAACATACAGGCATATTAACAAACTAAGAAAATAATCACAAAGAAAAAAACACCCTGATAAACAGAGTGTTTTTCAGCACACAATAAGCAAAATTATTTTCCTAATTTACCCCAACCTGCCTTATATCCACCGTCACGTTCCAAATAGATATTTGCACCATTGATTTGGGCGGCTTTTAAACCTTTGATTATATAAGTTTGTTTCAATCGTCCGCTAATACCAGTTTCTAACATTGGCAATTTAACATCCATCATATGTGATTTTGTGCAACATTTTGCATCATTATTGCATGACTGGCATTGATACAAACGCATTGTATAAGGAACCCCTGCACGCAAATCTTTCAAATCAACTTCCATTTTCAAACCACCGTCTGTTTCACGAAATTTGATATGTCCCATTTTTGATTCGCCACCATGGCTGCTATGAGTGTACATTTTTGCATACAAATGATTAATATCTGCATCTTCGTATGCCTGATAAACAACAATCATATCAGATTCTACCATTTCTACTGGTTGTGGATAGTTTGCTTTGTGCATATTATGATGTTTTTTTGCAGGACATCCATTACATCCCGCCAACAAAACAACAGCCCCAAACACCGAGGCAACCATCACCATTTTTTTTGCTAAGTTTTTCATATTTTGTTCTCCTTTTTTTCTTGGTTACGTATCAAAATTGTATAACATATTTACTTTGTTTTCCCTAGGTTTGATTCCCTAAAAAAAACCAGTTTTCTTACGTATAGACACGATTGACACCGTTCCTATACAACTATTTTTTTTATTTGATAAAATCATAAAACTAACCATAAAACAGAGGAGAAAAAATGTACGAATTATTACAACATTTAATTGCATTTAAATATGCATGCAAAATAAAACATTGGTCCACAGACAATTATGCACACCATTTATTGTTTGACCGACTAACCGAAGACATTGATACATGGGTTGACAATATCGCCGAATCATATTTCATGGCCAACAGCAACAAAACTGTTTTCAAAGCAAACTTATTAAATCCAAAATTAATAGATTCAGATTTGATACATATGTGCGAAACAATTATATCTGCACTAGAAGAAATACAAATGTCCGACGAAACAAACGAAGGCATTAAATCATTACTAAGTGCAATTGAACAAGAATTTTTAAACAAAATCGCACTGGCAAAATTAATTTAACAATCCCCAGAATACTGGGGATTATTTTTTTTTACAACGACATAAACAAACACCCCGTAATAACGGGGTATTTATATGTTCAGGGGACCTTTTAGAACATAAATCTGATACCAACATCACCACCAAAGTTATGCATACCAGAATTGATATCCACATATGTATAACGCGCGGCCAAATCAACTGCAAAGCGTTCCATATCAAACGTTACCCCCATTGTTCCCATTGCTGCAACACGGGTTCTGTCACTGCTGTGAGTACCAATCAAGTCGCCACTATGTTTTACATCTGTGAACGCCATACCTACGCCCAAACCTGCAAACGGTCTGACAATTTTATATGAACCAAATTCCATATAGTTATTCCACAACAAAGTCTGCATTTTTGCTTTTACAGATATATCACCTGCAACACCAAAATTTCTTTGATCAGATGTTTTGCCAAAATAAGTCCATTCAATTTCAGAACGTACTGTATCACAAACTTCCAAACCTAATGCTGCACGACCCTGGAAAATAAAATCAGTAATAGATTCTTTGTTACCATCATATTTATAATTTAAATTAGAATAACTCATACCACCGCGCACACCGACATAACCATCCATACCCCACAATTGCCAAGAACTGCCCTGATTTGGATGATTGATTCCTGCAAACGCTGGGCACGCCATCAGCACAGCCAGTGTTGATATTGCTAACTTTTTCATTTTTTCTCCTTTTTTTAAGTTTTTTTTGAATAAAAGTTTCATGTCAACACTATGATTTTATCAGCACTTTATTAATATTTACATAGGTATGATTGCCTGAGAATCCTATCACAACAAACAAAAAAAGGCTACCAAAGTAACCTTTTTATTCGTGGTGGACGCGCAGGGACTCGAACCCTGGACCCACTGATTAAGAGTCAGTTGCTCTACCAACTGAGCTACGCATCCCTAAACCAATTTTTCAAGACTGGGCTAATTATAGACATTTTTACACAAAAAGCAAGTTTTTATAACATATTTTCTATTTTTTTAAATAACTTGATGGATTATAAGCCTTGGTTCCTTTGCGTATTTCAAAATGCAACTGTGGTTCATCTACCTTGCCCGTCTTGCCAACAGCGCCTATTTTCTGCCCAACACTAACACGATTTCCACGTTTTACATTCATAGAATCCATATGCGCATAAACCGTCATCCATCCTGCATCATGTTGAATAATAATCAGATTTCCCATTCCTTTTACTTCATTACCAGCATATGCGACAACACCATTTTCTGCAGCTTTGACCGGCGTACCAAGTGCCGCACCAATATTAATACCATCATTAAACAATCCACTGGCCTTGGCACCGTATCCAGATAAAACTTTACCCTGAACTGGCCACGAAAACTTAGAAGAAGAACGTGCACTTATTGACGGTAATTTCTTTGACGGATCAGACGAAATTTTTTCTGGCTGTTTCACATTATTTTCCACCTGTCCACCTGATTTTTTGTTCTGCGCAACAGTTGTCTTTTTATCTATTGCTGTTTCCGAAACAGTCTGTTTTTGCGCAATCGGTGCATCCGATAAATCAGGCACACGCAACGTCTGCCCAACAGACAAAGTAAACGGTGCACTTAAATTATTCATAACCGCCAAATCATTAACTGGCACAGAATATTTACGTGACAAAGAATACAAAGTATCACCATTTGCAACCGTTACTTCCTTGACATCTACACGTGTAACAGTTTGTTTTTCTGGTACCTTTTTTACAGATACAGTTGGCACAATTTCGGTTTCTGCATTTTCCGTCTGCTGCGAGACATATAAATTTTGTCCAACCGATAATACATACGGTTCAACCAAATTATTCCACTTTACCAAATCGTCAACAGAACACTTGTAACGCTTTGACAAACTGTACAACGTATCACCAGCTTGAACAACAACCCCTGTTTTTTCTGTTGTTTTTTCATATTTTGGTACCACTAAATAATCATCTGTATTTTTTACACCTGATGGTTCTGTGCCATAAAATTCCCCAACCTTGGAATCAGACGATTGTGGTGGCACGATATAATCATTTACACTGGCATATGTAACATAATCCGTATCCACAGCAGTTCCATACAATTCTGGCGAAGCATACACCCCATAGTCTGTCGCCGCAGAATTATAAATTTCAGGATTAGTATTTGGATCCGCCAACAACGCAGGATAACGTTGGGAAATAAAATCACCAACCGAATCGGGCAAAGAGATAATTTTGGGTTGCAAATCACACGCCCCCAGCGTCACAGCCCCTCCTAAAATAGCAAAATAGATTTTTTTCATATGCAGATTATATCATAAAATCAATCGCGACGCATAAATAAAATACTGATTTCAAACAACGCCCACATTGGCAACGCTAACAGTATTTGCGAAACAACATCTGGCGGCGTTAAAACAGCCGCAACAACCACAATTAAAACAACCGCGTATCTGCGCATTTTTACAACGCGAGAACGTGCCAACACACCGATTCGATTTAACAAAACCAAAATCAAAGGCATCTGAAAAGCAACGCCAAAAACCTGTAACAACCCCAACGCAAAACTCAAATAATCGCGTGCAACTGGCAACAATGTACTGGGCACAGGTGTTGACATATTTAATTCTATAAAAAATTTAAATACAGTCGGAAACAAGAAATAAAAGGCAAACCCTGCCCCCAACACAAATAATACCGGCGACAAAAATAAAATCGGCCAAATAAAACCGCGCTCATTCTTCTTTAATCCTGGTTCAACAAACGCCCACACGTGCCACAACAGCACAGGCATAACAAATACCAGCGCGAACAGCGCAGACAAAGACAATCTTATCATCAATCCATCTGTTAAACCTGTATATAACAACATTCCATCGCCCCACACCTGCAGCAACGGCAAAGTCAGTCCCACCTGCATATACGGCGCCACATACCAACCACAAACAAACAACACCAAAAATATCAGTGCACACCACAATATACGACGACGTAATTCAGAAAAATGCTGTAACAAAGTCATATTTTTCATACATTTTCCTTTGTCTTTCGTGACGTTTTCTTAGGTTTTCTTTTTGGCAAAACATCGGAAAAATGTTCCAAGACTTCATCTGTTGTTGTTCGTATTAAATCATCAATAGGTTGTTCTTGTTCAATCTGTTGTTTAATATTTTCTGACACATCAGTTACCTTCCAAACGATACTGCGTACTGCGTTTACCAAACGTGCCAAAAAACTTGCAACATCTGGCCACATACGCGCAGGAATTACCAACACGGCAACTAATAAAATCACAAAAAGTTCTGCCCAACTAATTCCAAACATTTTTATTAATCATAGAAATCATCACCACCACTGGTTGATACAGTCTTGTGTCGTTGTATTTGAAAGTAATCCTTGCCAAACTTTGTTTTTTCTTTTAAATCACGAAACACAACATCTGTTACCGCCCCTGTTGCATCAACAACAGTCCAAGAATTTAATTTCACAGGACTTTTATCAAACACAACTGTCATATTTCCCAAACCTTCTTGACCACGCAGATTCATTTTCAAAGAAAAAGAATTATCATAATTTTTTGTTTCAACAATATTTATATCTGCATTTTTTAAATCAATATTTTTTCTTATTAAAATTCCTGCTGGTGTACTGGTCAATGGAACAGTTGTAATTTGATCCAAAGATTTATCAAAGAAGTACAAATCATTACCATCAGAAATTAATTGCACAGGCATATTATCATAATCCAAACGAACACGACCTGGGCGCAACATAGAAAAATGCCCCTGTTGTTTATTTCCATTTGCATTTTGCACAAAAATTCCATCCAAGCCCGTAATTGAATTCAAATATTTTTCTGCTTGAACGACTAAATTATTATCAATCGCCGCATACGACACGCCACAAAAAAGCATCATCCCCAACACAATCAAACACCTTCTCATACACACTCTCCTTTAAACAATTCTAAAACCCGTTCGCGCACTTTATACAAAGAATCACGTACAATTGCACCTGCTGCACGTTCATGTCCACCGCCACCCAACGCGACCGCCAATCCATCTATTGGTTTTGCCCTGCTACGTATTGATATTCCAATCTGTTCTGCTTTTTGTTCTTTCAACAAAACGACAAAATCCACACCTTGGATTTGCGCCAACAAATTCAACACTGTTTCACCACGTCCATCCAGATGTTTATAATCCTTTTTTTCAATTGTTGCCAACGCCAAACGACCGCCATAAAAGAATTCTGCACAGGCTGTTACGCGTGCTTCTAATTGAACCGCCTTGCGTGGTTTGTTATTCATAATTTCTATTAAATTTCTGATATTAACACCCGCATCTACCAATTCTGCCATTATTCGCAAGGCATCCCCATTTCGCACGAACTTAAAATTTCCGGTATCAGTCAATATTGCCAACGCCAACAAATCTGCCGTATTAGTGTTCATTTTTAAATTTTCTTGAACTATCATTTTATAAACAATAACCGCAGTTGCCGCAGCATTATCATCATTTAAGCACAAATTTCCAACAAGACTATCATTTTTATGATGATCTATTTCTACAATAAATTTAGCATTATCAAGAATTGCTTTTGGTCCACCGATATGCGCAGGATTTCCATAATCCATAACAATTACCAAATCAAAAATCTGGGACATATCCACGCGTTCAAAGTATTTTATATGGCTACGCAATGGCACGCCATCCAAACAATCTGGAATATTACCATCATAAACACACACTGGGCGCACACCAAAGTTTTCTTGAATAACATTTGCCAACGCCAAAACACTGCACAAAGAATCACCATCTGGATTTTTATGTCCCATAATCGCAATTGTTTTTGCATTTTTTACATATTCAAAAAAATCTTTTATTTTATCTTTCATAACACCTTCTATATTGCGACGTCTTCTAATACGAACTGAACACTTACACGTCCATTGTATTCATTTTCTTTTAATTTACCCAACATCTTTATTTTAGTATTTGTATTTGCATCGTCTAGTAAAAAATTACCAACATCTGTTCCAACCAAATTAAACCCAACAAAGGCCAACTGTGCCCCAGAACTGGTTGCGACAACGCCACGCAAATGCGCACCACTGCCCATAATAGTTGCATGTCTTAACACCGCGCCTTCCAGAACCAGCATTGGTTCTGGATTACCTTGTCCAAACGGTTCCAACGCAGATAATTGTTTTACCAATTTCATTGTTGCCCCACCTGCATCCAACACAGCATCAACAACAACCTGTGGTGCTGGCAAATTGCCATTTAATTGTTCTGCAACAGCTTTCTCTAAAAATTCACAAAAATCATGTTCTTTTTCAACAGCCAACGAGAACCCAGCAGCAGCGGCATGCCCACCACCTTCGCTTATAATTCCTGCCGCCAACGCATCGTGAATAATTTTTCCCAAATCCACCCCTGCAATAGAACGTCCAGAACCATTTATCTGCCCATCTGATTTTGTTGCAACACAGGATGGTAAATTAAATTTATCTTTCAGTCTGCCCGCGATAATCCCCATAACGCCACCATGCCAACTATCGCCGCAAACGAACAAACTGCACTTGCCTGATGCACAACAATTTTCTGCCATTTCTGTTGCACGTAACATAATTGCATTTTGAATATCAATTCGTTCTTGATTCATTTGATTCAACTTTGCCGCCAAATCTTGTGCAATCAATGGATTATCTGTCAACAACAATTCCAGCGCAGGTGCCGCAGAATCCAAACGTCCCGCTGCATTCAAACGCGGTCCCAACGCAAACCCCGCAGCATATACAGACGGCTTTTTTATACCGGCAACATCCATCAACACACGCAATCCCAGATTCTGACGCAACCCCAAAACCTTTAATCCGGTTGCAACATAAGCCCTGTTCAACCCAATCAAAGGCATTGTATCGCAAACAGTCCCCAACGCGACCAAATCCATCAGATTTAATAAATTTATCGTCTGTAATTTTGTTGCGATATCATCTGCGACATGACGCGCTTTCAATTCCCTATTTACCGCAACCAGTGTTAAAAAGGCGACACCGACCCCTGCCAAATAATCCAACCCAGACACATCATCGACACGCTTTGGATTAACTACCGCGTCTGCTTCTGGCAAACAAGCATCTGGCGAATGATGATCTGTCACCACCACGGTCAAACCAGCGTTTTTTGCATATTTTACTTCTTCTATTCCGCTAATACCGCAATCGACAGTAATTAATAAACTCACGTTACTTTTAACGATATCATCAATTGCATCGTTATTCAGTCCATAACCTTCGCCTTCGCGTGTTGGCAAATGCCAAACAACATCCGCCCCAACAGCACGTAAAAATTTTACAAAGATTGCCGTAGAAGTAATTCCATCGACATCATAGTCGCCATAAATCGCAATTTTTTCTTGCCTATCAATTGCATCTGCAATTAATTTTGCAGCCTTATCCATATCCATCAAAACCGACGGATCTGGCATATATACCTTGATAGCGGGATTTAAAAATTTTTCAATATCTGCATCAGATTCAATACCGCGCGCACTTAAAACACGCTTTAACAAATCATCTGAAACACTTAATTCTTCACACGCCGTCACCCATGCCTTGCCCAGCATAGATTTATCTACTAACTTTCTCACGCTTACTTCTCTTTTTTTTATTATCAGAAGTATTATAATCAAAAATTATTCAAATAGCAACGGCAGGATACTATCTAAAATTTTTCCTGTTGTCGGCACAGCATTCCACGCGGCGGTACGCCATCCCCAAGACTCTTTTGTTCCCTGAGGCTCATCCAAAATAACCAATATCGTGTATTGCGGTGCATTTGCTGGAAAGACACCTACGAACGCGGTTATATTGCGTTTTTTATCAATTTTTCCATTAACATACTTTTCAGCAGTTGCTGTCTTACCTGCGATTTCTATACCTGACACACGTGCTTTTTTTCCACTTGTTTCTTCGGCCACTCGCAACATAATTGGGCGTAATTTTGCAGAAATTTCATCTGCCAAGACACGTTCTCCCTGAACAACACCAACGTTTCTTTTTTTCAACGTCGGATAGATATAAAAACCACCATTTGTAACCGCATTTACCCCCAACAACAAATGCATAGGTGTTATCGCATAACCGTGTCCAAAAGACACAGTTGCACGCTCTACCGGTCCCCATTTTCTTTGTGGCAAAGAATTTTCTGTACGTCCAAATTCCAGCGACAAAGCCTTGTCCATATGTAATCTTTCAAAAAATTCCTTTTGTGCACCGTCTGGTAAATCCAACGCAATTTGGGCGCTGCCCACATTACAAGAATGCAACATAATTTCTTCTACATTGATGCTGGGTCTGGGCGGTTTAAAACTGCGGATATCAGTAATATACTTTGCGACTCGTCCATTTTTGTCATATATCGGAAAAGGCTTTTCAACATAATATTCTTTTTTTACATCTATTCCATTTTCCAACGCCAAAGCCGTATTAAAGATTTTAAATATAGACCCCAATTCATAAATACTGCGCATTGGTTTAAACAACCTATGTGACACAGGATCAGCACGCAAATTTTCTGGGTCGAAATCTGGCAAAGAAACCATCGCAATAATTTCACCAGTACGCGAATCCATCAGCATCCCCATCGCAGCCAGCGTATTATACTTTTGCATTGCGAAAGACAACTGTTCGTAAAAAACAGATTGAATTCGCGAATCAACCGACAACTGTAAAGGATCTTTGTTTTCAATCAAATATTTATCATACGCCCTTTCTGCCCCTTCCAGTCCATGTCCATCTGCACCAACAAAACCAACCAGATGAGAAAACAAACGACGTTTAGGATATTTTCTGGTCTGAATTTTTTCAATTTCCAATCCTTCCAGACGCGCACTTTTAACAATTTCACGTTGTTTATCACTGGCATATTTTTTCAATCTGATAAAACGTTTCGGAGAATCTAATAACGCCAACGCTTCTTCCAACGAATATTCATATGGCATAATTTGATGTATTGTTTGTGCAACTGCATCCCTGTCTTTTTCACGCACCGCCTTGTTACGCAAGATGATATGTCCAGACTCTACATTTTTGGCCAGAATATCACCATTTCTATCAATAATATCTGCACGTTTCACGGCCCATTCTGCATCCACGCTGGCCAAACGGGACCGATTAGTTCCTTGGAACCCCAACTGCAAAGTACGTAAAACAAACAATGTAAATATTGCAAAAAACGCAAAATGAACAAAACTCAATCTTTTGCGTGTTGTGCCATCTATACGCGTACCTTTGGCACCATGTTTAAAAATATCTTTACCAACTTCGAACATTATATATTATCCCTGACTGGCAATTTATCTATCTCCACAGATTTTTGAAAGCTTACCACTTCTGACTTTGGCGCAATTGTTACGACCATATTTCTTAATATTTCTGGTCTGACATAAGATGCAAAACTTGCCTCTGCCATGGCAACCTTTTGTTGTGTTTGAACAATATCACGGCGCACACGATTTAATTGTCTATCTTGCGTACGATATGAAACCTGCAAAACCACGGACAAGAACAATACAATTCCAAACGCCCATGCACCTATTTGAAACATTTTTTCATCGTCACCCATTACCGCCCCCCAACAGTCATTATTGTATCATAAATTCTTGAAAAAACGAATCATAGAATTAACACCATTTAAACGTCCTGCCCCCAGATTTAAATTTAATGATGCAAATTCAGATTCCATATCAATTTGTTTTATTTCATCTGGACTTTTTCCATCTACCATTGCGATAAAAACGGCAACTATTCCACGCACCAGCGCAGAATCCGCCCTGCCAAAGAAATTATTTCCATAACGACAAATTTCAACAAAAGAAGAACATCCCATAATTTGTGTACACTGTGCACTTTCTGGTATATCTGCCAAACGCGTTCCTAAATCCATTAAAAATTCCAATCGCATCACAGCATCAGGAACAGACAACAAAGTATCTTTTATATTTTCATATTGCATTGTTACCAGCCCTCGTTCGTTAAATCCAGTTCCAAACGCGCAGCATCAGACATACGCGATAAATTCCATGGTGGATCCCAAACCAAATCAACACGAACTGTCGCATCATCGCCTGCCACTTGTTGTGCTGCATCATGTACTTGGGTTAATAATTCTTCCATCATAGGACAAGTCGGACTGGTAAAAGTCATCTTTATCACAACATCCTTGTCTGAAATCAAGATATCGTAAATCAACCCCATATCCCAAATATTAACAGGTATTTCTGGGTCGTATATTTTTTTTAGCGCATTAATAATATCTTCTTTTTGAACCATCATTTTAAAATATCTTTGATGTACGATATCACAGTTTTAACTTCTTGCAAGCTATTATAACCACCAACAGAAATACGAATCGAACCTGCGATATTCAAGCGCTGATGAATCCAAGACGCACACATATTACCAACACGCACACACACATCACGCGCCCCCAACAACGCCCCAAAATCCAACGGATGAAAACCATCAACAACAAAACTTAACATTACCGATTCGCGCGACGAGATTATTTTTATCTGTTCAACACTTGATAATTCATCATACATATATTTTATCAAACCATTATCAGGTCTATTTTGTTTCAAATTTTCAATCGCCGGCACCAACCCTGCAATCTGTGTTAACGGCAAAGTCCCCGCCTCGAAAACATCTGGCGCGGCATTAAAGAAAACTTCATCTCCTATAACTTTATTCACCATTCCGCCACCAACAAATACCGGTTTATACACATCTGGATTCTTAATATACATTATTCCCAATCCAGTATCTGCACCAATTTTATGCGCAGAAAAACACATAAAATCACAATTCCATTTTTCAACATCAATATCTTCATGCACGACAAATTGCGCGGCATCCACCACCGTAATAACGTTTGGATTTTTATCCTGCGCACATTGCACAATACGCGCAACATCCTGTACACGCCCCAACACATTAGACATTGCAGTAATAACAAGAACATCTGCCACAGGGATATTGTTATAATCAATATCCATATTATCATCTAAATCACAAACTGTTATCTTCGCGCCTGTTTTTACAAATGGCAATCTGGCACTATGATGATCCAAATCAGAAACACAAACAACACTATTTTCATCCAGATTTAACATCATTGCAATCATATTCATCGCAGCGGTTGTTCCAGATGTAAAAACAATATTCTTTTCATTTGTTCCAACAAAGTCCGCAACGCAACGTCGTGTTGTTTGCAGCATATTATCAACCCCTGTGGCACGCGCACAAATTCCGCGTCCAGCGTTGGCATATTTATTCTGTAAAAAATCCATCTGAGCGCTTATTACCCCGTCTGATTTTTGATAACTTGCAGCCGCATCTAAGTATATGATTTTATTCATTTTGTTTTTCTCTTGCATTTTGTACTGATTATAATACACTCGCATAGAATATCAATCAAAGAAAGGAGAAAAAATATGGCACTTGAACACGCGAACGACGCAACATTCGACAGTTTACTAGGTAGTGGAATAACACTGGTTGACTTCTGGGCAACATGGTGTGGTCCATGTCGTATGTTTGGTCCTATTTTTGAAGCAACTGCCGCAAAAACAACCGACGCAAAATTCATCAAATTTGAAATTGATGAAAGCAACAGAAAAACACCTATGCGCTTTGGCATACGCAGCATCCCCAGTATCTTGGCATTCAAGAACGGCGAACTGGTCGAAGCACGTACTGGCGTTATGGACGAAGACACATTACTGGATTGGATTCAGGAACTGAAAGGAGTTGAATAATGTCCAAAATAAACTATAAAAATATTGAACTGCCAGAAAAATATAAACCAAAAAAAACAGAACCATATATGTGTCCTGAACAGTTGGCATACTTTTATAATGTACTGAATACCCAAAAAGAAGAATTAATCAATGAAAGCGCTTCCGTTTTAAACGCTGTTCGTATGGCAGAAAAGACAGAAATTGCAGGTGTTGGCGACGAAACAGACAATGCGTCTTATAATCAAGACATCACACATGATTTACGTATGTCTGACCGCAGCAATAAATTATTACAGAAAGTCAAAGCTGCACTGGACAGAATAGAAAACGGCACATACGGATACAGCGTTGTTTCCGGCGATAAGATTGGTCTGGAACGTATGATGGCACGTCCATTGGCAACGATGACTATCGAAGAACAAGAAGAATACGAAAGTCGCAAATAAAAAAATCCCCGTTTGGGGATTTTTTTTATTTCTTTTTTGAAACAGTTTTATTTGCTGCCTTTGGTTTTTGTTTTGCATTTGCTTTATCTGAACCTTTCAGCTCTTTTTTAAAGACTTTCAAACCATCGGCTAAATTTTTCATCATACCTGGTATTTTGTTATGCCCAAACAAAATAATAACCAAAACAACTATGATTAAAATTTCCGTCCATCCTAATCTTCCGAACATACCTTTACCCCCTGTGTTATTATCTTGCTACGTAACAATCCAATCCATCCGCCTTGGCATTACGGCAAAAACCATTTGCATCATTAGAATTTGCAAACGCAACACGCAGTCTGTATGTTGTTGTACCGTTTTGCAACTGCGCAGCCAAGATGACAAATTGTTTTCCTGCGAACAAACCTTGGTGTTGACTTTGTATTTTACGCTGTGCGCTTTCCGCCAACGCGCGGGAACTATAAGACCCAAATTGAACATACCAACCGCCATTAACAACATTTTTTGCTGCTGGTTTATTTGCCGGTTTTGTTGCGGTCTTGACCACCCCCTGTTTTGGTGCCGGCGCAACTGTCTTCGTTGCTGGTTTTTCTGTTTTTGTTGGATTAAATTTTACTTCCTTGCGTTCTTCAATCACGCGCACAGGAATCCCAGCCGATTCTTCAACTTTTTTAACTTCTGGTTGTACAACTGGTTTTTCCACAGGCTTTACCACAGGAGGAACAGGTTTATCTGCCTGAACCTGAACAGGTTTCACCGGCGGCATAACGTTCATTTCTGCCCCAACAGGTGCACCATCAATCGCAATCACAGGTGCGTCTAAATCCACCTCTATCGAAGAAGAAGATTCACCGCCAATTGCACGAACAATAATATAAGTCGCCAACACAATGACCAGCGCACCAACAGTTAACAACAACCATGGTTTTTTTGGACGCGGTGCCGCAAACGCGTTTACTTCTGGCAAAGAATCCATAGAATCTGTATCATCCAGATCTAACAAATCTAAGTTATTATCTTCCATAATAAAATCCCCCCTGTGATTCAATTATGAACATTATATCATAAAAAAACAGAATAACCAAACAGATAAGCATATAAAAATTATTTTGGCATATTACCAAAATTTGGTGGCACAATCAGTTTATGATTTTGCTCTACTATTGGTTCCACTTCGCATTTTTTTGCACAGCCTGCTACAACCATTGGCGTTAAAACCAACATGACTAAAAACAGTGCTTTTTTCATATTCCTTCCTTTCTTTTATTTTACGGGGCAGATTAACCTGCCCCATATTTTTTTTACAACGGCATCTTAATTGCATCTTGCATCATTTGAACAAATTCATCCAGTGGCATTGTTTCCTGTTTTTGTTCGCCCAGACGACGCAAAGTAACCGTTTTATCTGCCATTTCTTTTTCACCAACAACTGCAACGATTGGTGTTTTTGCCAATGACAGTTCGCGGATTTTATAGTTTACTTTTTCATCACGCAAATCTGCACGTGTATTTACACCAACCGCGCGCAATGCAGAAACTACTTCATTTGCATAGTCAGCATACTTTTCAGAAATCGGTGCGACTACTACTGGCTCTGGACTCAGCCACATTGGCAAATGTCCACCCGTTGATTCCAACAACACACCCATAAAGCGTTCAATAGATCCCAATAATGCACGATGCAACATAATTGGACGATGTTTTTCACCATCTTCGCCGACATAGCTTAAATCGAATCGTTCTGGCAAATTCATATCCAACTGCACCGTACCACATTGCCATACGCGCCCCATTGAATCTTTTAAATAGTTATCAATTTTTGGTCCATAAAACGCCGCATCACCTTCGGCAATTTCATATTCAATACCATTTGCATCCAACGCATGCTTTAACGCGCCTTCGGCCTTGTCCCAGATTTCATCACTTCCGATACGGAATTCAGAATCTTTACGCGTTGCCAGTTTCATTGAAATATTATCAAAGCCAAATTTTGAATAAATATCTTTGATAAAGCGCAATATTTTAACAACTTCTTCTTCCAACTGTTCTTCTGTACAGAATATATGCGCATCGTCTTGTGTAAATTCACGCACACGCATCAGTCCTGACAAACCACCGGCAGCCTCGTATCTATATACCTTGCCAAATTCTGCAACATACATTGGCAAATCTTTGTATGATTTGATACCATGTCCAAAGACCAACATACCCCCTGGGCAAGACATTGGTTTAATACAAAATGTTTTTCCATCTTGGGTTTTACCTGAATAATTATGTTCGCCATATTTTGCCCAGTGACCACTGCGTTCCCACAAACATCTGTCCATAACTGCTGGGGTACAAATTTCCATATACCCTGCCTGTTCTTGACGCGCACGCAAATATTCAATCAACTTGCGATAGATTTTATAACCTTTATCATGCCAGAAAACAGAACCTGGTGCATAATCTGGTTCAAAATGGAACAAATCCATATCTTTACCCAATTTTCTATTATCGCGTGCGGCTGCTTCTTCTTGCATTTTCAAGAAGTGTTCTAATTCTTCTTTGCTTGCAAATGCATCAACATAGATACGTTGCAACATTTTATTTTTTGCGTTGCCCTTCCAGTATGCACCCGCAACATTACGGATTTTAAAAGAATCCCTTGGCAAATCTTTAGAACTTTCAACGTGTGGTCCACGACACAAATCAACAAAATCACGGAAAGTATATACAGACAACGCTTCACCTGCGGCATCGTATTCATTTAACCATTCCATTTTATATGGTTGGTCTGCGAATATTTCCTTGGCTTCATCAATCAACACATTACGTTGTTCAAATCGACCATTAGATTTAATTAAATCACGCATTTCCTTTTCAATTTTTGCAAAATCTTCTTCGGAAAAACGATATTCTGTATCAAAGTCATAATAAAAACCATTTTCAATTGCAGGCCCCCCTGCGAATTTAACATCAGGGTGCAATTTTTTTACCGCTGCCGCCATAACATGCGCCAGTGAGTGACGAATAATTTCGATATCATACGACATAATAAAAACCTTTTTATATTTTTAATTTGATTTAATTGTTTTGATTATAAAATTTTACGCGGATATCCGCAACACAGAAATTACACCCCCAACGGGGTTGTAGTAGTAGTTACTGTAAAGAACAAACCAAATAAATTCATAGTTATTATTTTATTCTTATATATAACAAAAGTCAATAAAAACCCGCCTTACGGCGGATTTATTATTACCTGACCAATATACAACCAAACAAAACCGCAAAAAAGAAACACACACTGCCACCAATAACAAACAAGTGCCATACAGCATGTGAAAATTTCATACGACGCCACAGATAGAATATTACACCAATTGTGTACGATAAACCACCCGCCAATATAAACCACATACCACGTGCTGGGATATTACGAATCATAGCCGGCAATATAAACAACAGCGTCCACCCCATTGCAACATATAACGCGACCATCCAACGTGGTTGCTGTTTTGGATTACGGATTTTCATATAAGAACCGAACAAAACAATTCCCCACAGAATTCCAAACACAGTCCACCCCAAGGCACCACGCAAATTTACCAGCAAAAATGGTGTATAAGTACCTGCAATCAATGCATAAATTGCAACACTGTCCCACACTACGAAAAAGCATTCGCTTTTTTGCCCAATCATCGCATGACACATCGTAGATCCAAAATACAACGTAATCATCGTAACGCCAAAAATTGCACAAGAAACAATTGCCCAAACATTACCAGCCAACACAGCAAACACCACCAACAAAGTCAACGCAGCAATCGCAAGCCCAATTCCAATACCATGCGTTAAAATATTAACAACTTCTTCTGACTTGGTTGCTGGCTTTTCCCAGCGGAACAACCCTGTGGCACGTAAAACTTTTAATAACTTTGATGCATGCGCATCTTTTTTCACAGCCTTGATTCTAACTCTTTTTGTCTGTGTCATTTTATCGCCTCCTTGATACGACTGATTACACGTTCGCCCCCCATAACAGTCATTATTGAATACAGGTCTGGTGTATTTGTACGGCCAGATAACGCAACACGCAGATTCATTGCTACATCACCATTTTTGATATCGCATTTTTCTGCAACTGCAACGATTTTTGTCCACCAAGTATCTTTATCATCCGATTCGTTATACGTTTCCAAAAATGCACGTAACGCATCCGCATTAAATTCGTATTCTGTATTTGGAACAAACAATTCATCCCAGAAAAACGCAACATTTTCCAATGTCTGGGACCATGTGATAAAGTCTTTGCGAACACGCTTTGGATTATCGCGTTCAATACCCAAAACACCTGTCAAATATGCCACATCTGCAACCTGCATTTTGTTAACATCCGTTCCATATTCATTTGCCCATGTAACGACACGATTAACCAATTCTGGTACAGGCAGCGAACCAATAAACTCTTTCGCCCACCATTCCAGTTTTTTCATATCAAACAACGCACCTGACATTGGGATTTTCTTTGGTCGCATTTCATAATCCCAAAATGTTTTTACCTGCCCTTTCATTTTTGCTTCTTCGTAACCAGACGCGGCAATATTTCCCAGATATTCAATTACAGATTCCACTGGCCAGCCCGCTTGTAAAAAGAACGCCACATTTGCTTCTGGGTCTTTTCGCTTTGATAATTTTCGTTGTTTGCCAGTTTCTTCATCAATTTTATCAATCGTAGAAGTATGAATATACAACGGCGAATTCCATCCCATCATTCGAAACAATTGTGCATGTAATGGTAACGAAGGCAACCATTCTTCACCACGAATAACATGCGTTGTACGCATAAAATGATCATCACACAAATGCGCAAAATGATACGTTGGCAAACCGTCATTTGATTTAATCAAAACAATATCTTCGTTATTTTCTGGAAATCCAATTGAACCACGCACCGCATCCTTGCAGAAAATTCTTTGTTCTGGATTACCAACTGAATACAAACGAATCGATGGCACTTCCCCATTATCAAGACGCGCTATAATTTCTTGTTCTGTCAAATCACGATCACGTGCAAACTCGCCGTAAATCCCCGTTGCAAAGCCTGCTGCTTTTTGTTTTTCGCGAATTTTATCCATATCTTCTGCCGACAAGAAGCAAGGATAAGCACGCCCCAAAGCCAACAATTCCGCAGCAACAGAATGATAAATCTCTTTGCGTTGCGACTGATAGTACGGTCCATAAACAGAATCATTATTATAGTTCAATCCAAAGCGATCCATCGATTCTTCAATAATTTTTACCGCATCTGCAACTTCACGTTTTGTATCTGTATCTTCGATACGCAACATAAAGACACCACTTGACTGTTGTGCCAATTTACAGTCTATCAATGCGCCATACAATCCACCAATATGCATATACCCTGTTGGACTTGGCGCAAATCTTGTCACCATTGCCCCATCAGGCAAATTGCGTGCCGGAAATTTTGCTTCTAATTCATCCAATGTATATTTTGGCGCACCACCCAATACGCGTGCAATTAAATCTTTTGATAAACCATTTCTCATCTATATATTCCTTGTTTTTTTAATAACTCAATTCTATACTAAATATATGGAAAAACAAGAAATAAGAACATTTGGTCGCCGTCATGGCAAGAAATTATCTGCACGTCAACAAACATTGATTGACGAACTGTTACCAACATTATGCCCAGAAACCGGGGACATTTTGGAAATCGGCTTTGGCGCTGGCGAACACGTACGCGAATTGGCATTGACACATCCAAACAAAATTATCATTGGCGCCGAACCATTTATGAACGGCGTGGCCAGTTTATTATCCGCCATTACTGAACAAAATTCGAATCGGATTATGAACGAATATCAAAACATCCGCATCTGGGCAGATGACGTTCGTGATTTCTTGCGCAAAACAAATTCAAAATTCGAACAAATTTGGGTTTTGCACCCCGACCCATGGCCCAAGGCACGACATGAAAAGCGTCGTCTGTTGTCTGCGGAATTTTTAAACACATTATCAAAAAACTTATCTGAAAACGGCGAAATCATTATTGGTACAGACCACTGGGAATACTTTGATTGGATTCTGGAACAATTAAAAGAAACAAAATTATCTGCAACAATCCCGGACATGGAAATCATACAAACGCGTTATCAGCATAAAAACAAAGCGGGAACAAGCGCACCAAAATATCTGATTTTACGCCATCAATAATTAACAAAGAACTTCATATTTTTTGCCAAATCTGGTCGCATCGCACGTATTAATCGCGCAGTCTGTTCTATGCGCACAAAATTCTGTCCAAAAGCAAAATGTAAATCAAAATTATTTTCAGTTTCCCATTTATCAAGCATTCCATACAAGCGGCCAACAAAATCAGACTTTGCGCCTGCATCCTTGGTCAAAACCAACAATAAAGCCGACGCATTGATTTTCCGTAATTTTTCAAACAAATCACCCCAATCAGACGAATCGATATCCGCGATATCAATTCCTATGATTAAATCTTTATTAAAGAATAAATCCCCCCTGATAACATGGGTTTGTTCTACCAATCCCGCCAGCGCCACATACGGCAAAAACACCTGTGCACCGTGTGCCCCCTGCTTAAAAGCATTATTTATCCTGATTGTAACATCAGAAATTTGTTTATCTGTTATTTCTGCATCAGGAAAATAAAACCGTGCCAAAATTTTGGTATTCATTTTTTCCATCCACGGCCAGACCACAGGCACCACCGCTGGTACAACAGACAACGCCCCGACCTGACGACGTGTCAAATCATCGACCATACGCGCCAAGTCTCCGACTTCGACATCTGCGCCACACCAAACAGACACAACATCTGATAAATCATCAAAAATAATTTTTTTATTAATCATTATACTTCCTAGTTTATCACAAATATGATACAATACCAATCATGAAGACAGATAAATTAGATAAAATTTTACTTGCAACACTTTGGTTACTGGCATCTGTATTAATGACCTGTTTTTGGTTTAATACCCAGTTTGGTTTTAATCTTTTTTCTGGTTCGCACTGGCGCTATTTATCCTATATGCAGGCATCACAAACACCTATAAAAACATATTTTTATATATCTATTATTATATCTATTGCAATTATTATGATTGGTTTATATATGCTGATTCATCCACGTTCGGAAAAAAAACGAATCGCTTCTGCGCAACAAACGCAACCATCGCCATCTGTTCAGACAAATACCACCACACAACCTGTTACAGACGATAATGCCGCCCGTCCGAAACGCTTGTTAAAAACCCAGGCCACATCGCCTGCGACAACACCCGCCGCAGAAAAGGCACCGCTGACAGATATATATACACAACCAACACCCCACACACAAACAGCAACACCAACCGCTGTATCACAATCGATAAATATGCCTGAAATATCAGAAATAATGGAAGACGCCGGATATACATTAAAAAAATCACCTATAATCAAAGGAACAAAAATCCCTGTAATGGCGATTGGCTCGAACGAGACTGTATATATCGGTTCCGCCGGCATTGCGCCACAAAAATTAAAAGAAGCATTGGATGCTTTACAACAGGTTTTTTCAGACACATTGGAAGACATAGAAATAAACACTTACGGTTTTATTATACAACCGACAGAACCCGATCCTTCGAACTCAATATTAACGTTCAATGATATCGAAGAATTCCGCAAATATATATCTGAGCATAAAAATGAACCTGTTACAGACCCTGAAAATTTTGAAGCGTTTTCGACATACATATCCACAGTTATTGACTACATAGGTAAAATTTAATGGCACAGTTAACCGAACATAATGCACAAAAAAAAATATCAGATATGGGTATGCCAGATTTACCCCTGATGTTGGTTAAGCCTGTTGCAACAAAATTAAGTCCTGATTGGTTTAACAAATACAAAACATTATGCAAACAATTTATGTCGTCTTTATCTGACAACGTGGACACATTGGCGATGATGAATCTAAGCCAAGAAGAATTTATGAATATATTAATGGGACGCGCAATACCACAAAACATATCTTTTCGTTTTCGTATTCCATTGCAATGGGGTGGCGAACTGGACACGGATAATATTTTTATGTGTAAAACATTTCCTCATTCCTTTAATATGGATATGTTCATAATATCTCAATCTGGCAACGAACAAATATGGTTACCAAACCCCAAAAAAAAGATATATTTACCTGCACATACTGCAACTGGGGGAACTGGTGGAAACGCAACCGAAGACAGAATAACAGAAACTATTGCGTCACAAATTGTATCTGATCGTGATTTCTAACAGGCGAAAAAAAATGACATGTGAAGAATTTTTATCATTAATAAAATCCCGCGGAGCCCAGATTTATGCACCTGCGAAACAAAACCAAATATCAATGTTAAACGGTGCATTACACCAACGTCGTATGGCAATGTTACCGCACGCGATCACAGAACTATATCGCCACACGGGCAGTATCACCATAGACTCAGGCTATATTTTTTCGGCAGATGAAACGCCCAGAACAAACACTGCACCAATCCCAAGTATTCTAAGCATAAACGACGAAATATCAAAACTTGGAAAAACGTCTGGAATGACAATATTTGGTCGCAACGATTTATTTTGGTTTGCATTTGATGCATTTGGTACGTTTTATATGCTAGACAACCTGTCATTAACACCGTTACGAAAATACGATGACGCCTATCGCGCAATGTTCGACTGTTTAATTGCTGGGAAAATATAAAAACATGAAAAAAATATCAGTATCTTTATCTGGACACCAAACCAGCATTACTCTGGAACCAGAATTTATTGATGCCTTGCACGCATTGGCGACCCGCATGGGCAAACCTGTTGCGACCATAATCAGCGACATTGACAATTCACGCAAAGCCGACACAAATTTATCATCTGCGGTACGTGTATGGGTATTACAGCAAATGATTTTGCGTATTGCCAAAAATTAGTTTTCATCATGCATTTTCTTTGTTGCGAAAATCATTATCACAGATAAAAGCAACAAAATTATCATCCAACCATTTAATCCGATTTGACGATACAACGTATTATGTGCCCCCCAGACAAAACCATCCAACACCCCCACTGTTCCAACTGGCAAGGCAGAAATAATTTCTCCATCTGACGCAACAAACGCACTGATTCCAGAAAAATTAGCACGAACAATTGGCAGCCCAGATTCTATTGCATATCGACGCACCATATCCAGATGTTGATACGTACCAGGTGTATTACCAAACCAATTATCATTTGTTAGATTTACAATTGCATCTATTCTATCTGCGCCAGACGGTATCAAACTGTCAGAAAAAATAATTTCATAACAAATCGCAGGTGCAAAAACAAAGTCCCCAAGTCTGATAATTTCTGGTCCTTGTCCTGGGATCAGATTTACCGGTGATGGCAAAAAACCCAACGGTCTATATTCACCAAAAGGCACCAAATGTGTTTTACTATAAACCTGCTGTACACGACCATTTTCTTGAACAACCAGCATTGAATTATATAATCCACCTGCATCAAAAACATTTGCGCCAATCAACATTGGTTTTTGTATTTGTTTTGCAAATTCTATAACATCATCTTTCAAAACTACAAAAGGATACGCAGTTTCTGGCAACAATATAATATCTGCATTATTATCTGCAAACGCCAACTGCGCCAGATTATGTAAATTTTGTTCTGCATTTCGCAAAACTTCCGCCCTGTTATGAGTCGCCTTTTGATTTTGCGAAACCGCGGGCTGAACAATTCGCAACATAACACTATCGGAATTCGCCCCAACATCTGCACGCCCCATATTATAAACCCCAGCAAAACATGCGTACACAGCAACAACAGCAAAAAATATAAACGCCAATATTCCCGACTTTTTTCTGCGTATAATTTCAACACACGACGCAAGTAATCCCACAATTAAAAAACTTAATCCCAACGCACCAAAAGCAGACATTGAATTAGACAACACAGGAATATTCATCGTAATATTTGCAATTGGATTCCAAGGAAAACCTGTAAACACCCACTCGCGTCCCCACAAAACCAACGCCCAAACAGCGGCAAACAAGAACACACGTCCTGCTGCATTTGCACGAATCTTAGACACGGCGACAAACGGCCACGAAAAGATACACATCCCTGCCAACATTAAACCGACAACCCCTGGCACCGTCCATATTGCATATTGCGATGCAATTTCAGGCACAACATATATAGAATGCAAAACCCACCAAAACATAGATACACAATACATTGCCCCAAACGGTGCAACACGTAACCAAGTCTTCCAAAATCCGGCATTATCAAAATTTCTAACAGTTAACCAATACGCCCCTGCAATTCCCAACAATGTTGCCCAACCATAATAAAACGGCGCGAAACCAAAACTTGCAACAACACCAAACAATGCATACAGCAAATATTGCGCAACACCATTTTGTTTTATCTTTAATTTTTTAAACCACGACACCACACAACCACCTGGGCAACAATCCCCACATTTACAGACAAACTGTTCTTCTGCATATGGGTTTTTTATTCCCAATTTTTTTAATATTTTAATTTCTTTTAATTCCATAAATGATGCTTCATCATCTGTAATATGATCATATCCCAACAAATGCAACATACCATGCACAACCATATGCGCAACATGATCATGCACAGATATTCCCGCCTGTTCTGCTTCTTTTTTTACAGTATCCAACGATATATAAATATCACCCAACAAAATATCATCACCTAATTCAAAAGACAAAACATTTGTTGGTTTATCAACACCACGATACTGTTTATTTATACCATGAATTTCAGAATCATTTGTCAAAACAACAGAAACTTCTGAATCCTTGTGTACGCCAGAAACTGCAGCACACGCGATTTTTTCAAAATCAATTTTTAACTTATTCCATCTTTTATCATGAACATCAACACAGACCTTCATATATACGTCCTTTGTTAAAATATATTTTTTTATTTTTTACCTAATCCATTTTTCTTGGCAATCTTTGAACGCTTATCAGAATAAGCCGCCGCAACAAACGGATAATTTTCTGGCAACCCCCACTTTTGTTTATATTGTTGCGGTGTCATATTAAATCTGCGTTTTAAATATCTGCGCAACATAACATGCCAAGTACCATCTTCTAAGCATTGTATTTTATCATGCTGCACAGAATCTTCAATTTGCTGAGGTGTAACAGTTGTTCCACGCAATATTTCACGTGCATTATCCACCGCTTCCCGCATAGTCAATTTTGGGTTTGTAGAAATTGCGGCAGCTGCCAAATTTGCAACAGCCAACGTAAAATCAGAATTTTTATTTACCAACTTGCGAATTCCTTTGTAATTTAATACAATCATTATAACACAAATAACACCTAAAAAAAAGTTAAGCAAATTATGACTCGTCCATTGGCAGATTTAATGCGTCCAAACACAATATCAGACATTATTGGGCAAACAACATTATTGGGGGAAAACGGCTTAATCCGCCGTATGGTGGACAACAAAAAAATATCTAATTTAATTTTATGGGGTCCCCCAGGATGCGGAAAAACAACCATTGCACGCGCATTGGCAAATTCTGTTGAAATGGATTTTGTTCCTATGTCTGCTGTTTTTTCTGGCACTGCAGACATAAAAAAGGCGATGGACGCGGCACGAATGAATCGTGATTTGGGACGCAGTACACTATTATTCATCGATGAAATACACCGTTTCAACAAAACACAACAAGATACCTTGTTGCCATATCTGGAAGATGGAACCGTTGTTTTTATGGGCGCAACAACTGAAAACCCCAGTTTTAATTTAAACAACGCATTATTATCGCGTTGTCATATCGGTGTTTTATCTGCATTATCAACCGAAGACTTATTAAAATTAATTTCACGTGCAGAAGATTTTTTAGATAAAAAGTTACCTTTAGACAACGAAGCACGCACCCATCTGGCAAAGATGGCAGATGGTGACGCACGATTTTTATTAAATACTGTTGAGTATTTAATAAACGCAAACTTCAAAGAAACATTAACGCCAGACGCCTTGGATTCCGCCGTACACAAGCGCGCACCAATGTCTGACCGAAATGGAGACGAACATTATAATTTAATATCTGCAGTACATAAATCACTTCGTGCCAGCGACACCGACGCCGCATTATATTGGACGGCGCGTATGATGACATCTGGTCAAGACCCAATGTATATTTTTCGACGGCTGACCCGTTTTGCAGTTGAAGATATTGGTCTGGCCGACCCGAATGCGTTACAAATTGCAATATCCGCTTGGCAGGCGTACGAACGTCTGGGCAGTCCCGAAGGAGATTTAGCATTAACACAACTGGTAATATATTTGGGCACCGCCCCAAAAAGCATCGGAAATTATCGTGCACAAAAAGCGGCCTATGCCGCGGCACGCAGCACAGGTTCTTTAATGCCACCAAAAAATATATTAAACGCCCCAACAAAAATGATGAAAGACCTGGGATATAATGCCGGATACATTTATGATCCAGATACAGCGACTGGTTTTTCTGGTCAAAATTGTTTTCCAGAATCTATGGGACGTCAAAAATTTTATACCCCTGTCGAACGCGGTTTTGAACGCGAGATAAAAAAGCGACTGGATTATTGGGAAAGTCTGCGTGAAAAAATAAATGAAAAAAAATAACCCCAAACATTTGGGGTCTTTTTTTTATCAGAACAAAATATTTAACTTTGCCCCAATTTGTAAATCATCTTTTTCAAATTCATAATCAATATGTCCAATATATTGTGTACGTCCATATTGACGAACCAATTTCATATGCAACCACTCTTGATCATAATCATCTCCTGTCTCGGCATCTTTATTAGTTGCCTTGCGAATTGTAAAACCACCACCAATACGCCAATCAGGAGATAATCTGAAATAAGCTTCTGGCATCAAATCAATAAAACTCATCCCACGCACATCATCAAAAACCCAATTTGATTTAATCGTTGCAGCCAATGTCATACCCGCCCATTGACGTCCAAAACGAACACCAGCATAATATGTAGAATCCGCATAATAAGGTGTACGCACATGAGAACTGCCACCAATCTTAAATCCAACTAATAAATCTGTAATTATATTTGATTTAATATCGCCTGCACGCGTCACACGATATGTTGCACCAAAATCAACAGCAGAAAAACCATCTTCATCACCATTAAAATGATGTTGATAATGAACATCTGCCCCGATGGACAATCTGTCATTTAAACCATAAGACAAACTTTGTCCCAACCGCAACATATGATCCCAATACGAAACATTAGATTTGCTTAAAATTTCTTCATCCGCCAACAAGAACAACGGATCCGAAGAATCGTGTTCCAAAACATTTGCCCCCGACACCACAGGTAAAAACAACATTGCAGACACAAAAAACACAGATAAAAACTTACGCATAACAGCCCCCTCTCTCCCCATTGTTAAACAGATTATATACTGCCCCAACAACTTGGGGCAATATCAATCAAATCACAGTTTTCTTAAAACTGGAATATCGCCTGTACACCGACAGAATATTCTGAATAATTATCCAATTCAGACTGACCCACATTTTTCATATAAGTCAATTCTTTTGACAAATCAGGTTCGGAATATACCCCCTTTGTCCAAAAGTATGTGTCTAATTTTTTCCCATCAACATCACTGTAAAATACTGTCTTGGCGTACAAATTCAACGCAAACCAATCATTTGGTTGCCAACCGATTGCGCCCTTGATATTTGCCTGGGTATGCCAATCATAATTACCCAGCACCGCTTCCAGATTCAATGTCCAATCAGGGTTCAAAACGCTGAACACACCGATACCTGCTTCCAAGAATGTTGCCTTGCCATTATCGCCATACGCCATAATGAAAGCACTGCCCCTGTTATAAATATCCTTGTCAACAACCCCATTTCCATAAACTTCACCATCGAAATCCAACAACCAACCACGTGCCAATCCATAAATTGTAGATTGTGCAATCTTGTAACCAGCTTTGATATCTAACAAGAAATTATTAGAAATATCTTTTTGATGTTGATAATAAGCAGACGCCATCGCAATCCACTTTTCATTATCTACAAAGCGCCATTGAAAACCCGCGCCATACAGATTCAATCCCTTGTCACTGACCGAGTCACCAGTACCAGAATCCCACTTGTATTCATCATCAGTTGAATTGTATCTGGCCATAACAAGCAATGCCAAGCGATCTGTAATACCATAACTAAAATCTTCTTTGATTAAAACTTCTGATCTGCCCCAACTGCCCTGCGAGTCTTTAAAGAACAATTCTTCGAACACCCCATTATTATATTCATACAAACCTAATGAACCAGAAGGCAATGTAATATCATATCCAGAAGACAAATAAGACACATCTGTAATCGAACCAAACTTGCCCTGCAATGGTTGAAAGAACGGATGCGCTAAATAATATTTGCGCTTCATCTTATTAATCACAGTTTCAGAACGCGTCTTACGCACAGTCTTTTTAGTTACGCGTGCAGACGAAGAATTTGCCCCTTCGTACTGTTTATACAACATATTACGATTTTGTGGTTTTGTATAATACAAATCACCCGCATCTTTTGTTTCATACGTTGTTGAACGTGTCTGATATTTTTTATAATTAACGTTTTCACGTGTACGTGTTGATGGTGCCCCAGATAAATCAGCACTGGATCCTGCACGCATTCCCCATGTCGTTGCAGCAGTCGCGTCTGCACCACACAATGCGAACAAAGCCCCCAACAATACCCCAATCTGCTTTTTCATATTTTATGCTCCTTTTGACTAAAATTATATCATAAAAAACCCCAATACAAAAGTATAAAAATACTTATAATATATGTCGTTTATTGTTTGCATCCGGCGCACTGACAATACCTTCCTGTTCCATACGCTCCATAAAACCTGCCGCCTTGTTATAACCGATTTGCAAGCGCCGTTGAATATATGAAATCGTTGGTTTTTTATCACGCAACACGCACTCTTTTGCACGTGCATAATCAGAATCTTTATCTGCGCCGGCAGTTCCACCAGCACTTATACCGACATCTGCACCGACCGCATCTTCTCCGTCTGTAACACCATCTGCATATTCTGGTGTCCCTTGCGAGCGCAAGAAATCACCTACCCTGTTTAATTCGTTATCATCTATAAATGCGCCGTGAATACGCACAGGGACACGTCCTGCCTCGCTGAATAACATATCACCCATTGCCAACAACTGTTCTGCACCACCTTCGCCCAACGTTGTAACACTGTCAATACGACTGCGCGCTTGGAAAGATACACGTGTTGGAAAATTCGCCTTGATAACCCCTGTAATTGTTGTTGCGTCTGGTCGCTGTGTTGCCATAACCAAATGTATTCCCGCTGCACGTGCCTTTTGCGCGATACGCTGAACGCACGCTTCAACTTCTTTACGTGCCAAACTCATCAGGTCAGCCACCTCGTCAATAACGATTACAATATAAGGCATATCAGACAAATCAATTTCTTGCGTTTCAAACAATAACTCGCCTGTTTCTTCGTCTGTTCCGACGGCAACTTGTTTTGTCATTTTTTCACCGCTTGCACGTTTTTCAGCGGCCAATTCATTATAACTTTCAATATTTCTTGCATTTAAAACCTGCAACTGTTTATATCTTTCTTCCATTTCACGCACGGCCCATTTTAACGCGTTCACAGCGGCCCCTGGGTCCAACTTTACGATTGGCGTAATCAAGTGTGGAATATCATCCCAGAACCCAAAGTCAACACCTTTTGGGTCGATAATCATCAACTTGCACTTGTCCGGCGTAAAGTGATACACAATCGATGTAATAATCGACTGAACAAACACAGATTTTCCAGACCCAGTACGCCCCGCAATCAACATATGTGGCATTTTTGCCAAATCGAAATACATCGGATTTCCACCAATATCTACCCCCAATGCCAACGGTATTTTATACTTAGACTCAACAAACAATGGATTTTCAACCAAGCCACGATAACGCACAGTTTGACGAACAACATTTACCATTTCTACACCAACATAACTTGTGCTGGGTATATGCGCAATACGAATATTTTCAGTCGCCATCGCGCGCGTCATATCCTTGACAGTTTCGGTAATTTTCGCAATACGCATACCTGTATCAGGCTCAAATTCATACAACGTCACAATCGGCCCAGGCTTAATCCCAACGACCTTGCCAAACACATTATATTCTGCAAAATGCGTTTCCATATTTCGTGCATTCTGCTTTAAATCCGCAGTCACAGAACATTTACTAAACGTGGACTT
>JAZQRR010000035.1:0-12089 GCA_045629645.1 Candidatus Enterousia sp.
TGTTCTGGATTAACGGGCGAAATACCGTCTGGTTTATTCGGTGTGTTTGACGGTGCACCAGCAAAACATATGTTTTATCTTACTTTTCATGGATGCAGTGGTTTAAATGGGCAAATTCCGTCCGATCTATTTGCGGGTATCGTTGGTAATCCCGCTGAAGCTATGTTTTGGCATACCTTTCAAGGATGTTCAGGTTTAAATGGAAATATACCATCAGATTTATTCGCTGGCATTAACGGCAAGCCTGCCGCGTATATGTTTCATGGTGTTTTTCAAGGTTGTTCTGGATTAACCGGCACGATACCATCTGGGTTATTCGGCACCTTTGATGGCGCCCCAGCAGGCAGTATGTTTGAAAGTACATTTAGTGGATGCACCAACCTGACGGGCGAAATCCCTGCAAATCTGTTTGCCGGAATAAACGGCGCGCCCGCACAAGGCATGTTTAACAGTACTTTTTTCCGATGCAAAAACTTAAACAAAATTCCCGACGGATTATTCCGTGGAATATACGGTTTACCTGCAACCAGTATGTTTAACAGCACCTTTTACGAATGTCATGGTTTAACAGGTAAGATTCCAAATAAATTATTTGGTGACATATCGGGACTGCCCGCAAACAATATGTTTAAAACCACATTTTTTGGTTGCAATGGATTAAGCGAATCAATACCGTCAGACTTATTCGAAAATATTTCTGGCGCACCGGCTTTGGGAATGTATCAAGGAACATTTAATGGCTGTTCTGGACTGACGGGCGAAATTCCAAATAACCTGTTTGGTAATATTGACGGCGATGCCCAGGCATACATATACTATGGAACGTTTAGTGGTTGTTCTGGACTGACGGGCGCAATTCCAGATAACCTGTTTGGCAATATTACAGGCAATCTAAACACTTGGTCTTTTGCCAGTACTTTTTATAATTGTACTGGTTTAACTGGTGAATCGGCAAAAATTAATGGACAGTTTTTATATGAAGTTTGGCCAACAGCAACAACAGCCCAAGTGCAATTGATGTACCGTGGTGCAATAAACCTGACCGATTATGCTGATATACCCGCAACATGGAAATAAAAAAATCCCCAAATGGGGATTTTTTTATTCATCAACCGCAACAATAAATATTCCATGCTTATCCGCCTGTTTTATAACCGCGGGTTTATTCACAACAAAACAAGTCTTGGTATTAACAACAATACCACGCAAATGCGCCGCAGCAACCGCATTAACCGTATCAACACCAATGGCCGGTATATCAATACGTAAATCCTGTCCTGGCTTGGTCATTTTTGCAAACACGCCCGCAGACTTCTTTTTATGCGCACGCATATCAACCACACGTTCCAACATACGGGCCGTACCTTCGGCTGCTTCTACGGCAATAACCTGTTTATCAACAACAACCGACGCACCAATATCGGCCGCCCCAATTGTATGCGATACCTCAATCGCGCGTTCAATATTCTTTTTATCTGTCGCAGTTGGACGCGCATGCGTCTGAACCCCCGCCGTTTCAAACGCCAATTCAGGCGCCAAATCCTGAGCCGCAACAATTTCAAACCCTTGTTTTTCCAGAACCTTATTCAGTGCAACCGCCATTGAATCATACCCCCGTTGATTTTTCATTATCTTGAATAACGCACGCATCGTCCAAAAATCAGGACGCAAATCAGACAAATTTGGATGTCCCAATGCACCAACAAAAACCATCTTGCGAATGCCACGACGCTTAAATTCACGTATCGCACGACCCCCACCGCCCAAACGAACAACCATATCTGGCATTAAACGTGCATCATAAAAATTCTTTAAACCGACAACAAACACATCCCAGCCCGCACGACGCAATGCATCACGCGTAAAAAAAGGCAAATCTAATGCGCCTGCAACCAAGGCAATCTTGTTATCGTCAATCTTTCTTTTTCGTATCATACCACATATAGTACGCATAAATCTGACTGGAATCAAGTCGCAAATTATGATAGAATCACTTTGAAAAACAAATAATAAAAATCTGGATAAAAAAATGAAACTAGCTTTTTGTATATCTATATTATGCGCGTCATTATATTGTGTGGGGGCAAACGCAGCCTATGATTTAAAATCGTTTAAACGCGAAGTCAAGACAGGTGTCGATATGTTTGTCGCACCAACAATCGCGGAAATTCAGCCTGAAAACGCAATCGGCGAACTGGGACAAAAAATCTATGAAACGCCAACCCAGGCAAAAAACCCAGACCATAATATTTTCATACCAACATCAATGTATGTGCGTATGGGTGGCGGTTTAACATTGCCTTTTGCAACAGACAGCGCAAATTCATTTGGTACATCTTATGATATCGATTATGGTTATTCTACCCAGATTGGATTGGGTTGGAATTTATCATCATATGTCCGTACAGAAATAGATTTTCAGCACTCTGAATTGGCATTTCAAGACATAAAACCAAACGCACAATACGACACAATCGGCACAATGTTATATTTTGATTTTGCCCGCCGTTACGTTTTGTCTGGCGATATCACATACCGCAGAACATTTGTTCCATTTATGGGTATTGGCGCATCAATCGGCGCATACCAATTCCAAGGAAACGATGGCGCAGACGGTATGGTTATCGCTGCACCACGTGCAACACTGGGATTTAATATAATGCTGAACGATTTAATCGGAATAGATATCGCATACCAGTATCAAATGATGATTGGTAATGGATTTGGCTGGGGTGCACACCGCGGTGGCGTTGATAACGTCAGCAATATTATGGCAACAGTTCGTGCAAACTTTTAAGAACACAAGGGATATAATCTATGACAAAACATATTTTATTAACTTCATTGGTAATTTGCATTATGCCTTGGGCGACAAACGCAGGTATAATATACCGCGTTCAACAAGCCGAAACCCCCAGCCTGAATACTGGAAACAATGACCGTGATGCATTAGCTTCTCAAAAACGCTTCTATGTTGGTGGCGCATATAATTTATCTTTATGGTCCGATTACACAGATAAAAACAATCTGACATTGACAGGCAAAGATAAGTCTTCTTTTGAAGTAATGGCAGGTTTACGCATATATGACACATTTCGTATCGAAGCAAACTATGTCCACACAAACGCTAAATGGAACAAAGTATCTTTGACCGGCGACACAGTATTCTTAAACGCGATTTTTGACGCCAGAATTGACAGTCTGTATCGTCTGTTTCAAACACAAATGCTGGTACCATACGTCGGTTTTGGCGCTGGTATAACATGGAACAACCATGCATCTGGTGACAACATAAAAAATACAACAACGGCAACATTGGGTGCATTGGCCGGAATCAGCGTTGAATTCAATCAAACTTTTGCAATGGACTTTGGGTACAGATATTTTTATATGTTCTCGCCCGAATTCGAAACATTTTCTGATATGTCTCCATCTGCGCACCAGTTCCGCGCAGGTGCTAGAATACATTTTTAAAAGCACGGTTCACAAATGACAAGATGTCCTTTTTTTGGTAAATGTGGCGGTTGTAAATTCGACTTTACATCCTTGACATATCGCACAGAAAAATCTTGCACACTGCCCGCTGTAAATATGACAGATGCACCAATATGGATTGACTCTGGCGTCCGTCGTCGTGCAGATTTTTGTTTTGCCCCGAACCGCTTTGGTTTTTATGAAGCAGGAACAAAAAACATCGTTTCTATCAATCGTTGCCCCAACCTGTCCGAACAGATAAACAGCATAATTCCACATATGTCACGTTTGCCTTGGGCCGGAACAGGCGCCTGTTTAATCACGCAATGCAATAACGGTCTGGACATTGCAATAACATCAACCATTCCATACACACCACCTGAATTTCGTCAGGCAGTACAAACATTACCTGCGATACGCGTAACTTGGAACAACAAAATATTAAAACAAACAGCGACCCCAACAATCAAGTTCGGGGACCATGTCGTTGAATATCCATCTGGTGCATTTTTACAACCCAGCATATCTGGTGCAGATACATTACGCACACTGGTAACCCAACACGCCAACGGGCACAAACACATTGCCGATCTGTTTTGTGGTCTGGGCAACTTTACATTTGCACTGAATGCGGACGGCTTTGACATTGTTGGGACCGGTGTAAAACGTGATTTATTTAAACATCCCTTAACCGTTGGTATGCTAAATCAATACGACTGCATAGTAATGGATCCACCACGTGCTGGTGCCCAATCACAATGCCGCGAATTAATACGCAGCAACGTCAAAAAAATAATATACGTATCCTGCAATCCTGCGACATTTATGCGCGACGCCCAAATACTAAAAACAGGGGGTTATAAGATTACACACGCAATTCCAATTGACCAATTCACAGGAACACCACATTGGGAAATATTTTCTGTATTTGAAAAAGAATAAACACATTCAACAAAAATAAAACCGCCATACGGCGGTTTTATTTGCATATACAAAAATCACAAATCTGACAGCAAAGCATCAACCAATTCTTTGCCAACTTTTTTTGACAATTGTGAAACCGTACCATTACACGAAGCACCTGCCCCCAAACTTGTATCTTCTGACACATCGTTCATTGAGACGATTTCCATCGTTGCCGTTTCTATCAGCTTGTACGAAACAGACATATTCGCAGAACCTGTTGTTATTTTTTCACCAGTCAACTGAATTTCTTTGGTTTGTGTTGCGGCATTAAATTCATCAACAGTAACAATCAACAAATAATCTGCAATTTTTATCTGTTTTAATTTGTTCAAGTTATCTTCATTAGCCAAATTTTTCCCCAACAGCGACAATTCTTTCAGTTGTTTATTTATATTATCGCGTTCAACGACCGTTAATTTTTTTGATTTAACCAACGGTGTTGACATTTGGTCTATGATTTTTTCTTCGATTGCCTTAGAATTTTTATTTCCGGAAATACATTTCCACGAACGTCCATCATCCGATGGAATAATCGCAACAGTATATTTTGCCTTGGCAACCAAATCAGGAGATTCATATTCGTCCAATTTTTTTACCTTTGCGGCAATCGATACTTTCCAAGTTCCATCTTTTTGTTCTTCGGTTTTAACAACTTCATACTCTTCTAAAACGCCTTGGTATTGTGCTTGAACTTCACGTTGAATTGATTCATCTGAAAATTCAACTGTTCCACCTTTGTTACGATAGTGCAGTTTTTCCGAACTGTTGTTTTTTGACCAAAATTTCATTTTAGACCAAAAACCACCACTACTTTCTTCTGCGGTGTTATCTTCTGATATATGTTTTACTTCATATTTTGCATCAATATCACGACCATCTTTCAAAACAAGACGTTTAGTTGATAAATCAACCGCCTTGTCGTGCTGCACTGCCACAGGATTTGACTGACGCACAGCGTTATCAATCGCATCGATTGTTGCAGCATATGCATTTTTACCATATCCTGTTGCATTTACCGTTTCTATTTTTGCGTTTGCCACCAATGGCAGCAAACAACACAAAATAACCGCTGATACTTTTTTCATTTGTAATCCTTTTACCATGTTTTTGTATTTTTGTCGGTCAACTTTGTGATAACTTTTTTATCGCTCCACAATTCTGTTCCGTCACCCATATCAATCAAATTCAAAGAAAAGATATATTCAATCATTTTCTTATTTCCCACATTGCTATTTTTTTGCGCTATACGCCCTTCAAGCGTTAAATCAAATGCTTTTACAGTGTTATTCTTTTTAACTGTGGACTTATCAACCAAAGACGAATCCTTTAACTGTCTAGACAAAGCAATATTTTCGCTTTTATTATCACCAAACGCGTTTGTTGTTTTTACTTTACCACTGCGACGCAATTCTTTTTTGATATAATCAGTCAAATCAGCAGTATTTATACGTTGCATTGTATCGTTTTTAATATCGCTTATCATCATAACATATGGTTGACCATTGCTTTTTGGTGTTGCCAATTCATACATCAACATATCGTCAATCATTTCTTTTGCGGCATTTTCAAAATCGTTATCAGATAATGTTGCTGTAACATATTCGGCAGATTCTGCACGACTTATAACCTTGGTTTGTGTTGTACAAGCAGATAAACTCATCATAAGTACTGCGCTTAATGTTAATATTGAAATTTTTTTCATTTTTTACTCCTGTTGTTTAAGTTATTTTATTGTTCGATTGGACGATCTGATACATATATCTTGTAATCTACCGCTTTTACACTGGGCGCAACAGCCGTCCATGCAAAAGGCTGGTTACGTCTTACAATTGCTTGATTTGAATTAGACAAAATCGAATTTTGTTTTATACCATCTTTATCAAACCAAACAATACGATAGAACAAATCTGTATCTTCATAAGTTTCACCAGATACTGTTAACACCTTGAACGCATCTGATTCACGAACAGAATCCTGAACGGATATATGTTTTAAATAACTGGCATCTTGAACGAAAATTTTATCTGGACATGCATTTTGTACAGCACACCCAGCCAAAAATCCCCCAATTAACGCCAATATTAATTGTTTTTTCATTTTTACGCCCTTTTTTTAGTTTAATTTACCTACAACAATACTTGGTACTGCGTTAACTGTTGGTATTCTCACAAAAACAGCCGCATTCTTGATATCGTCTGGGATAACAACCTCATAATTTTGATTTATGACAATTTTACGATCTTTTGGCATTTCAACACGCGCAACCTGCACTTCGTTTGGCAAAGAAGTCCAAGAACGTAAATCCCACGGTTTTTCTACACTCATAATAGCAACCACAGCCAGCGTTCCGCCCAATGCCCACAAATCAGATGTCCCCTGATTCTTGTTAGACATTGCATACGCCCCCACACCTGCTGCTGTTGCCGCCGCAACTTTACCAAGTTCAAACACTACAGAACTGACAATATTTCTTGTCTTGTATTTTTCTAAATCTGTCTTGACAACAGAATCCATATTTGCCAAAAATTCTGTCTGTGTTTCGGTATTTGTCGTACCAACAAACAACGTAGGTGCTGCCGGCACACCAGCCCAAACATCAGGTATTGTTAATTGGATATTAAATGCCCGCAAAATTTCTGGTGCCAAAGAGCGCTTTTTTATTTTGCCCACAACACCATTTTCAAAGAAAATCCAAACATGTGGCTTTTTTGATGCTATTGCTTTTGCATCTGTTTTAACAAACCCGTTATCAGGCGCGAACTGCTTGACACGACTCAGATAATTTTCTGCGTTTGCTTTATCGCCATTTACCCCATCAAACAGCGCATTCAAGTATGTTGTATAAGGATTTACATAATCCTTCATTGCAACAACAGAATCTGGAATTTGACTCATTTCTGCATCAACCGCCTGAACAATAGTATCTAAATCTGGCAAACCTGGAACACTTGCTGATTTTTCTGCAAATTCAGCCTCAAGTTCTTCAATTTCTTTACTATTTTGCTGTACATTTTCTGTCTGCATTTCATATGCTTGACGGAACATCTGTGTTGCATATTCCGAACCGTCGGCCATATATCCCATTGCGGCATATGTTTTGAACATTATTTTTTCATAATCTTTGATTTCATATCCAGAATCTTCTTCTATATCGCCGACCAAGACGCTATCTGTGGCTGCAAAACACATTTCACGTTCCTTTGAAGCGTCTGCCCATAAAAAACCTGTTCCACATTGTAATCCGCCCAGATAAATATTGTTTGGTTCTTCTGCAGCAACAGTTGCATCAGACATAAATTTCGCAGCAGATTCATAGGCGCCAACGTTAAAATTTTCTGTAAATTGTTTGTTTGCAGCTTCGAAACCGCCACCACACGCAGTCAACAAAAGCGGCAATATATATGATACTATTTTTTTCATAAAAACATCCTTTGATTAGAACGAAATACGTGCACCCAATGTTAATTCATGTGCAACATTGTTAAATTCTGCCTTATAAGAATATTCTATTGAATAATCAAAATCACTTTCTGTATATTCCGCACTACCAAAATTCACATATCGGTATCCGATATCCAGTGTAATCATATCATTAATTTTCCAACCAACACCTGCGGCCAATTTCCAAGCCAAAGAATGCAGTTTTTCGGATTCTGAATATACGCTAATTTCCTGCATATTATATCCCAACCCCAAACCAAAATATGGCGTGAACGGACTGTTTGTTTTAATATCATAATACGCATTAGCAAACAGTGTATAGTTCTGTACGGACAAATCTGTATTTTCAATTTTTGAATCATTAAAGTAATGATTATATTCTAACTCTACACGTGCATCAGATAATTGAACACCATATGCAATTATCAAAGCATTTGTTGTTTCCAGATCCAAATCATCTGTTGTTTCTTCTTGATATTGAGACATCGAAGACCAGTCAGTAATATTAATTTTTTGTTTCAATTCCATATCTGAAAAAACTGGTGCAGTTAATTTTAATGATGCGTATTGACGAAAATTTACAGCGTGTGCTTCTGCGCACAACATCCCCAACAAAGCGACAAGACTTATTTTTTTCATAAATAATCCTTTTTTTACAATTTATAATTGGGTAAGTTGTTCACTTACCCATATTTTTACTTTATAATGCAGGTTCAACCTTACAGCTTTTTGCTACATTAACTTTTACCGCTGCTTCACAGAATTTTATATGACTTGCACAAATTGCAACAGATGTATCGCCTTTCTTTAATGCTTCAACCAATTCTTTGGCTTCGCTTGCTGTCACAGTAACAGGATCAACCCCCTGACATTTAACCACCATTTTAGGTTCCATTCCAAAATCGCCCAACATAGAACATGCGCCTAATCCGGCAACACCACATACTAACAACAGTTTTTTCATAAGTTTCTCCTTATTTTTATCAAAAATATAAACCGCCAACGAAAATGGCGGTCGGGGAGTTCGTAAATCATAAGTTCAATGATTCTGTTGTTTTTAGCTAATACGCTTGTTATATAGCAACAGCCCCCCGACACAAAAATCAGGGAAGTATAACGGTGCAATCTACACCATTTCGGAAAACGATGCAAACCGCACCGGAACTTATGAGCTTACGACAGCCCAAACCCAAATTCCATTGGATTCATTTCTTATTCTACAACCAGAAATAATAAAAATCAAATACATAAAATAAAACCGCCATACGACGGTTGAATTTTTGGCACGCCCTACAGGATTCGAACCTGTGACCTGCAGATTAGAAATCTGATGCTCTATCCAGCTGAGCTAAGGGCGCAACACGGTGTATTTTATACTAAAAAAAAATAAATATCAAGTCTGATAATATCATAATATTCTACGCTTAATAAATTCTGTCATCACAGAGTTTCCACATCTTGAAACTTGTTTCAACAACCATCGTTTAAAATTATAAACATTTGCGTGGCTAAGAAAACCTTTGGTAGATGCCAACTGAAACATTACCAGTTTCGACCTATCACGATTTTTAGCAATATTCAAAACACGCTTTTTAATTCGCACAACTGCACGTCTGCGCAATAATACAAAGTCTGCAAAATGCCGATAACCGATAAAACTTACACCAAGAACGGTCGGACGCAAAACACATTTTGAAAAACGCAACTTTAATTTATTTTCAATAAAATCAGAAACTTTTTTTGCATACTCTCTTAAAACCTGTTTGTCATTTGCGAACAGACAAAAATCATCGCTGTATCGCACATAATCCCTGCAATGTAATACATGTTTTACAAACATATCTAATTGATTCATATAAACATTTCCCAACCATTGACTGGTCAGATTTCCAATGGGTAAATTTGTTCCACCTGGCATAGAATAAACGATATTATGCAGCAGATTTAACATACGCCGGTCTTTTATCTTTCGTTTTAAAATATCCATGACAATGTCATGATTCACACTGGGGTAAAATTTTTTTATATCACATTGCAAGACATATTTATTTCTTTTTACAAAACGCACCGTCTGTCTGGAAGCACTATGAATTCCGCGCCCTGGGATACACGCATAAGAATCCCGAACGAAACTATTTTGCCAATACCTTCCCAACACGTTAATAATTGCATGATGCACAATATGATCTGGATACAATGGCAACTCGTAAATCAATCGCTGTTTTGGTTCATATACAGTAAAAACATTATACCCAGATGTTTTAAAATGCCCACGCTTTAACACCTGTTGCAGTTGCAACAACATACGCTCTTGATGGGCCAAAAAACGTTTTGTTTGTTTTTTATTTTTCTTACTTTTCACAGCTTTTTTTGCTGCGACAAGCAAGTTTTCCATTGAAATAAATTCGTCCCACACATTTTTATACGTCTTCATCACGAGAACGAAAAATATCTATCGACCTTGACCACGGTTGTTTTAAACGGTATTTTTTCTTTTGCGGCTTGAATTTGGTCAATCAGGACCGAACTGCCCGTAAACAACACATAAACATTAGAATTCATAACAAATTGCATTTGCAGACATTTTTCACCCTGCTTTTGCTTAGAATTTGTAACACGAAAATCCGTAACCAGAATTTCCTTGTTCAAGACTTCGCCCAATCTTTTTTTATCGCCCGGCATTGGTAACTTATCTCTGGCAAAATCCGAGAACGCCGGACATTGATTAAACTGTATTTTTTCAATTTCTGAAATATTCATATCTGCCCCTCCTTGCTAGATACAAATTGGATACCCCGGACGTTCGCCATGATACACAACCAACTACTAGCCCAGATATCCCCTGCGTATTAAATTCGTTTATCAGAACACATCTGACAAAACTGGTTATATCGCCCCACCTTTGATGTGAAAAGGTAAAAAACAGACATTTATACAAACATCTGAAAAGTGCACTCACACACTTTGTCCCGCAGATCAGCCAAACTTTTTCCTTTGTAAAAGTTTATATCCTTTTCCCAAGGGGCCAACCGACCCAAACACGCCCCCGCGCATCGCGGAGTTGTTACGGACGTTGTTACCGCAGTTGTTCGAGCAATTCGAGACACACGCAGACGCGGAAGCGTTAGCGTTGTTGAACACCCAGCGCGAAGACGCAGCACATCACTGCAACGCAACAAGACTGGCAATACAACCAACATTGTTTTTATCAAACAATGTGCCAATTCATACAAACCAGCACATTGTTCTGACACAAACGCGCGAGAAACATTATATACAAAAACAAAAAATCATACAAATAAAAAATCCCCCAGATTTTGGGGGATTTTGAAAAAACCAAAACAGTATTATTCTGCTTCTTCTGTTGCTTTTTCTTCTGCAACAACTTCTTCTGTTGCTTCTTCTTCGACTTCTTCAACTTTCTTGGTACCAAAAGTCAAAACTTTACCTGCAACCAACGCGTCAATTTCGTCTTGTGATTGTGCAACAAAGATTTTAACAGGCACAATAACATCTGGATGCAATGCGATTTTTGTATCGAACGCACCAACAGATTTGATTGGCGCACCCAACAAAACCTGTGCTGAATCAACAGAAACATTTGCAACTTCTTTCAATGTACGTGCGATATCACGTGTTGACACAGAACCATACAACTGACCTGTATCACCAGCCTGACGGATCATATGCAATTTTGCATTTTTAACTGCATCAACATTTGCTTCGGCTGCTTTCTTTGCTGCTTCTTGACGTGCTGTCAATTCTGCTTTTTGTGCTTCGAACAATGCAACATTTTCACGTGTGAAACGCATTGCTTTGCCGTTTGGCAACAAATAGTTACGTGCGAAACCTGTTTTTACTTCTACTGTATCGCCAATATTACCCAATTTTGTAATTTTTTCTGTTAAAATAACTTTCATAATCTGTCCTTATTGTTTTTATAAGTTAGGGATTAACCCAAATTGTTACGAACGAATGGCATCAATCCCAAATGACGTGCGCGTTTGATTGCGCGTGCCAATGCACGTTGATCTTTCTGGGAAACACCACTGATACGACTTGGCACAATTTTACCACGTTCTGTGATATAATGTGACAAAGTTTTAATATCTTTATAGTCAATAACCTTGCCCTTTAAAGGGTTAGATTTTTTACGATAAATTGCTGCACGAACTGCCATTATTCTGCCTCCTCTGTGTTCTTTTTCA
>JAZQRR010000036.1:0-39095 GCA_045629645.1 Candidatus Enterousia sp.
TGGTAGCAGCGGAGGGATTCGGACCCCCGACCAAAGGATTATGATTCCTCTGCTCTACCACTGAGCTACGCTGCCAAGCGAAATGCATTATAACAATAAAAAAATAAAATGCAAGTAAAACAGTCTTTATTTTTTTTATCAATAAATCCCTAGATACAGAAAGTTGAATAAGACTGTTTTTTATGATATAATATTCCGTATGAGAAAATTCTTGCTAGTGCTTTTTATGCTGGTGTTTTCGGGGACTGCAATGGCGGCGACTGGAAAAAATATAAATCCTTTGTTTAATGGTTATGAAAACCAAATCGCAGTGAATTTTGGTTTCGGGGTCAATAGCGGTTTCTTGGTTGCGCCGCCAACACAATTTGTGCCGTTTAATATGTTGCATGTGCAATATTCTCAGCCAACAACTTTTTTCAGATTGCCAGCCAGAAAATCTTTAAATATTATCCAAACGTTGGGGCATGGTAAAAAGTATGGTTGGAATTGGGATAAATATACTATACCGATTGTTATGTTGTCAGAAGATGTTGCATTATTCTATGGAAAAAATTGGTATTCTTATATGGGGTTGGGTGTTGGTATGCAGGCACAACAAAACGAAAGAATAGGCTCTAAATTATTATTTGGTTTTAAATTGGCTGCGGCATACAGGTTGTCCGAATGTACCGCAGTTGAATTATTTATGCAACATTATTCCAATGGAAATACTGCGCCAGAAAATAATTCGTATGCGTTTTATGGTTTGGGATTGGCTTATAGTTTTTAACCGTTTTTTTATGCTTGATTTTTAATATGCTGTCCGTATAATTGGAACAGTTTTATTGCCCTAATAGTCTAGTGGTAAAACACGTCCTTGGTAAGGACGAGTCGCAAGTCCGATTCTTGCTTAGGGCACCATCCGCATTTGCTTACATCATCTGTTTTGCGTTTGCTTGTTTTTGTTCAGGTCATGTATTTGTTTATACATATTTGTAGGTAAGTTTTCAATTGTTGATAATCTTTGTTATTGCAAATCGGTTTTTTCTGTTTTATTATTATTTCATTGCGATATTTGTACATGTTGACGTGCCTGACAACCACCGAGTGACAAATTTGCTTAAAAGTTATAAATCAGGGTGGCACCGCGCAGCCATATTTTTAGACTTGCGCCCCTGAAATTTAATAACAATATGGGTGCCAGAAATCCAAATGTTTTTCTGTGCCCGAAAATAAAAAAAGGGACCATTTATGTTAAGTTTAAAATCAAAATTCAGAACACATACTTGTGGTGAATTAAATGCAAGCAATGTTGGTGAATCTGTTGTCCTTTCCGGATGGGTTCATCGTAAGCGTGATCACGGTGCGTTGTTGTTTATCGATTTACGCGATAACTATGGTATTACACAGATTGTTTTTGATGGCGGGGATGAAAATCTGGAAAAGGTTCGCCCAGAATCTGTTATTAAAATCACAGGTACTGTTGTTGCGCGTGATGCAAGCGCGGTTAATGATAAAATCCCAACAGGGGCAATTGAAATTCAGGCACAATCTTTTGAAGTTCTGACAAATGCGGATGTTTTGCCGTTCCAAGTGTTTGGTGATGACGACAGTGTTGCAGAAGATTTACGTCTGAAATACAGATATATCGATTTACGTCGCGAAACATTGCATAAGAATATTTTAACACGTAATCGTATCATTAAATTCTTGCGTGATAAAATGTGGGATATGGGCTTTTCGGAATTCCAAACACCAATTTTAACAGCGTCCAGTCCAGAAGGTGCGCGTGATTTTATCGTGCCAAGTCGTTTGCATCATGGTATGTTCTATGCTTTGCCACAGGCGCCACAGCAATTTAAACAGTTGTTGCAGGTTGCAGGATTTGACAGATATTTTCAAATTGCGCCTTGTTTCCGTGATGAAGATTTACGTGCAGACAGATTAATTGAATTCTATCAGTTGGACTTGGAAATGTCTTTTGTTGATTTGCGTGATATTCAGGCGGTTGGCGATGTTTTGATGCCAGCAATGATTCGCGAATTTGTGCCAGACGCCATTATTGCAGAAGAAATTCCTCATATTCCTTTTGATGAAGCAATGATGAAATATGGTTCTGATAAACCTGATTTGCGTAACCCAATTGTTATCAGTGATGTAACAGAAGTGTTCCGTGGGTCCGATTTTGGTATCTTTGCAAGTGCAATTGAAAATGGCAGTGTTGTTCGTGCGATTCCGGCACCAAACAGTGCAGATAAACCACGTTCTTGGTTTGATAAACTGGGGGATTATGCAGTTAAAGAATTAGGACTGGGCGGATTGGGCTATATCGTATTCGCAGAAGAAGCCAAAGGACCTGTTGCCAAGAAATTAGATGCAGACAGAATTGCAAAACTGCGTGAAATCGCAGGTGATAATTCTTCGTTGTTCTTTGTTTGTGATGCACCAGAAGCAGCAGCCAAGGCGGCGGGTAAACTGCGTAACAAACTGGGTGAAGATTTGGGACTGATAAATCCAAAAGAATTTCGTCTGTGTTGGATTGAAGATTTCCCAATGTATGAATTAAACGAAGAAACTGGTAATGTTGATTTTGGTCATAATCCGTTTAGTTTGCCAAAAGGTGAATTGGATGGTGATCCACTGAAAATCAAAGCCAATCAGTTCGATATGGTTTTAAATGGCGCAGAAATTTGCAGTGGTGGTTTACGTAACTATAATCCAGAAATAATGGTCAAAGCCTTTGCAATCGCAGGATATGGCGAAGATGTTGTTAAAGAAAAATTTGGCGGTATGTACACTGCGTTCCAATATGGTGCGCCACCACACGGCGGATGCGCATTTGGTATTGACCGATTGGTTCAGATTATGGCAGGTGAAGAAAACTTGCGCGGGGTTGTCGCATTCCCAACAAATCAACGTGGACAAGACTTGATGTTGGGGGCACCGACAAATGTAACAGAACAGCAACTGCGTGAAGTTCATATACAAGTAAGAAAGAAAAACTAAGAAATAAAATCCCCGTTCAGGGGATTTTATTTATGAAATCATACCTGTTGGAATTTGTTTCGATGTCAATATAATTCGTGCGATGAAAATGGAGTTTTCAAAATGCACGATTTTATAGATAAACTGATACATAATTTAAACTTGACCAGTTATCAAGGTAACAGAATAAAAACAAATTATGAAAAGTATGATGTTACAAAACTGCAAAAACGCGGCGGTGTCTTATACGCCCCGTATGTTGTGCATGGGTTTTGGGGCAGGTTATCTGTGGTTGTGCTGGGCAGACAGGCCGATTTGATTGGTAAAGACAGAACGCTATTAAGAGCACAAAGAAATATCAAATTTTTTGCAAGAGGATATCATAGTGTCAAGGTGGGAAAATATACTTATTATGCAAATGAATTGGGACACGTTGTGTCCAAGAACGAATTTATGAAAAATAAATAATTTTTTATTTAAAATTTGTTATGTGTTTTTACAAATGCACGCATAAAGCCTGTGTCCAAATTTTGCATTATCTCGGATAATGAATATTTGCGACCGCCATCGGGTAATATACCTAATTCAATGGTTACAGGTGTTGGGGCAGTGCCACGTAACGTCAAGTCAAATTCCGCAGTCATTTTCCCGTCTTGGATTGCAATGCCACCAATCGCGTCTGTGTGACGCATAGTTAATTCAACAGGAGATGTTGTTATAAAGTTGTCGTTCGAATATTCGCCGATTACACGCATTTGTTTTATTTTTGTTTCACCCTGTGTCAATGTTGATGCCAATGCAGATTCTGCGTTCAAGGTTGTTATGTTGTCAGCAGATGCATAAAAATTATCAAAAGACATACCCAGTAGATAACCGTTTGTAAATGTCAGGTCAAGGGTGCCAGAAATATTATAATATATGTCGTGTGCAATCTTGCCATATGTGGTCAATGCTAATTCCCCTGTGATATAGGTGTCGCGGATGTTAAGTGGCATATTTGCAGACAATAATTTACCATTGGTTTTAAATTTGTTTAATTGCGCAAATATTTCATAAGAACTTTTGTCTTTGTCAATGGTTACCAATATGTTGCCATGGGTGGTATCACTGATCGAAAATGTTTGATTGTTTGGCTTTAACGAATATGTGAAGTTTTTGTATGCGTAATCTTTGTGGGTTAAGACGTCTGCGGATAATGATACTTTTACAGGTATGTCAAACAGTGTTAATATTGGTTCGTTTGTTAAAAATTCTAGTTCTGAAAACCGGTTAAAAAATGATTGGTTTAAAAATGAATCCAAAGCAAATTTTTCTGTGTGCAATGTTATGCTGTTGCCAGACAGAGCACCGGAAAATTCATTGCCCAGAATATCGATTTTTAAATTAGATATGCTGTTGTCTGTATAATATCCAGATATGGTAACTTTGCCGTCTTGGACAAAGCGTAAATCAATGTCTTTTATCCATTGTTTGTAACTGTTGCAATTTAATGTAAAGTAATTGTCATATACAGATATTTGCCATTGTTTGTTGTACGGTATAAATGTTAATGTGCCATCGTGCCATGAAAAATCACCGTATTCTTCCAACATTTTTTCTGGTAAATAAGGTATGTGTAGTTTTAGCCATGATAATGTTTTATTTTTGGCGTATTTGTATGATATGCTGGTCTTGGTTGGTGTTATGTAATATGTGCCAGCAATGTCTGAAAATTCGAATTCAATAGTGCCATGTGTCCCCAGTTTAGATATTTTTTCTAGTTCTGGTTTTGCCACAGGTAATGGTAATTGTGATTTTATTGCAATGTTAAATTTATTGTTGTCTGTGCTGATGAATCCAGACAGGTTTTTGTAGTCAAATTGTTTGCATGACCATTTTTCAGGAGTGCCTGAAAATAGGCATGTCGCATAATTGTTGTTAAATGGTGCGTTTATCATTACATCATGTGCACCATTGGTATCAATATAACCCCCACTGATTGTGATATTGTCTGCGATTATATTTGTTATTTGTATTTTGTCTTGGCTGCCCTGAGTGTTTATTTTTAAGTGTTTAAATTCGTATGGACCAAATTTTATGTTACCGTAAAAATCCAGATTTAAATTGGTATGGGTCAGCCAAGCCGATGGTTTAAGCAAAAATGAAAAATCAAAATTAGCATCGTCTGATACCAGTTGTATCGTTTTCTTGCCATCGGGATATACGTCGATGTTGCCATAAAATTTATCAGAATTTATGTTTGAAAATTTATATCCGTTATGTCCGTCCCATTCAAAGTTCGTAGTCATTTTTATTAATTGTTTTATCTGTGGTTCTGCAAAACCAAACCATTGATTTATATTTGTCGTTTCAATAGACATACGACCACGTATTGAACCATCGGAAAATATTTGACCGCGAATAGTTAAATTATTATTTTTGTTCTTTATTTGAAAGGTGTCCCCAATAAATTCTACTTCGTATTTATGTTCATTGCTGCGAATAACACCATGAAATTCACCGTCTGTGAAATCTGCACGAACAATTTTGAATTTTTGACCATGAAATGTGATATCGCTGTTGTATATCTCGATATTATGATTGAATGATGCAGGGGCCAGATTTTCAATCTGAATATCGGCATCGTATATGACAACAGGACCGTTTAAATGTGTTTTTGCCAGATTAAAAAAATTGCGCAATGGTATCGAGAATAAAACAGAACCAATTTGCGCAGTTGGAATCGATACGTCATGGGCAACAATCGTCGTGCCACCAATTAAACTGAAATGTATGTCCCCATTCAATTTTAGCGGCACCGCAGTTTGTTCGTGTATGGATTTTTCAATAATAGGCTTTAATGAATTTAGTGTTATCATTGGTGGAACCAACAACACAACCAGCACCAGCGTTATTATGCCAGATATAACAGACCAAAATAATTTGCGCTTGTTTTTAGGTTTTTTTGCCATTTCTCTCTGCTCTTGTTTTTTTATTATAATGGATTAGAATAACAATTGTGAACAAAAAAATGAAAAAAGCAGAATTTATTCTTGATAGTGATTATAAACCCATGGGCGACCAGCCAACTGCAATCGCAGAACTGGTAGATGGGGTTGAAAAAGGTAAACAATCTCAGGTTTTGTTGGGGGTTACTGGGTCTGGGAAAACATTTACAATGGCAAATGTTATTGCACAACTGGGACGACCTGCATTAATTATGGCACCAAATAAAATATTGGCGGCACAATTATATACGGAAATGAAATCTTTTTTTCCGAATAATCATGTTGAATATTTTGTGTCTTATTATGATTATTATCAGCCCGAAGCATATATGCCAACAACAGATACTTATATTGATAAAGACGCGTCTATTAATGAACAACTGGACCGTATGCGACACAGTGCAACACGTGCGATGTTAGAAGAACGCGATGTTATTGTTGTGTCTAGTGTGTCTTCTATTTATGGTATGGGTACGCCAGAAGAATATATGAATATGCGACTGGTGTTAAAGCAGGGTGATGTAATTTCTGTGCGCGATGTGATGCGGGCGTTGGTTGATATTCAGTATAAAAGAAATGATACTGCGATGGCGCGTGGCGAATTTCGTGTTCGTGGGGATACATTAGATGTTTTTCCTTCGCATGCAATGGACAGGGCGTGGAAACTGTCTTTCTGGGGCGATGAAATAGAAGAAATTTGGGAATTTGATACTTTGACAGGGGCTAAATTGCAAAAATTAGACAGGATTGCAATTTATCCAAATACACACTATGCGACACCAATGCCAACTGTGTTGCAGGCAATTGGAAATATTCGTAAAGATTTGGCAGATAGATTAGATTATTTTCATCAAAATATGAAATATGTTGAAGAACAAAGACTGCGTGAACGTGTGAATTTTGATATTGAAATGATGGAAAGTACAGGTACATGTCGTGGAATTGAAAATTATTCGCGTTATTTATCTGGCAGATTGCCTGGACAACCGCCGCCAACATTGTTTGAATATTTGCCAAAAGATACGGTTTTGTTTATCGATGAAAGTCATGTTACTGTGCCACAAATTGGCGCAATGAGTCGTGGTGATAGGGCCAGAAAAGAAACGTTGTCTCAATATGGTTTTAGATTGCCTGCGTGTGTTGATAACAGGCCTTTGACGTTTGAAGAGTGGGATAATCTGCGTCCCCAGACGATTTTTGTTTCTGCCACACCGGCAGAATGGGAATTAAATCAATCTGGTGGAATTGTTTCGGAACAACTTATCAGACCAACGGGTTTGCTGGACCCGATTTGCGATGTCAGACCAACAACGCATCAAGTGGATGATTTGCTGGCCCAGATTAAAAATGTTTCTGGACGTGTTTTGGTTACAACTTTGACCAAAAAAATGGCAGAACAATTGACGGATTATCTGAACGAAAATGGCGTTCGTGCCAGATATTTGCACAGCGATATTGAAACCTTGGAACGTATCGATTTATTGCGCGATTTGCGATTGGGAAAATATGATGTTTTGGTTGGAATAAATTTGTTGCGCGAAGGTTTGGATGTGCCAGAATGTGAATTGGTTGCAATTATGGATGCGGATAAAGAAGGGTTCTTGCGTTCTGTGCGCAGTTTGATTCAGACAATTGGACGTGCGGCACGTAATGCAAATGGTCGTGTGATTTTATATGCCGATAAAATTACAGACTCGATGCAGACTGCACTGGATGAAACAGCCCGCAGACGTGCAAAACAGATGGAATATAACCAAAAATATGGTATTGTTCCAAAAACAGTAACCAAGGCTGTCTTTGCCGAAGTTGGCGAAAAATTTGAAAAAACAGACAAGACTCGCAAGTTTGTTTATGATAAAATGGGTGGCGTTATGGATGCTCAATCTATACGTAAGGAAATAAAGAAATTAACACAACAAATGCATCATGCAGCAGAAGATTTAGAATTTGAAAAGGCTGCTCAGTTACGTGATATGATTCATGCGCTGGAAGATGATTTGTTACTGGTGGAGTAGGGCAATGAAGGAATTTTTCTTGGATAATATAGATGAAACACGTGCGTGGGCATCTGATTTTGCGAAAACATTGGTTGCGCCTGTAACGGTTGCGTTGCACGGTGATTTGGGTATGGGAAAATCTGAAATCGCGCGCAGTATTATCAAGACTTTGCGCGGGGCAGATACTGTTGTGCCCAGTCCGACATTTACAATTGTTCAAAGTTATGATGGTATATCGCATTTTGATTTATATCGCGTTGAAGATGCTAGCGAATTGGTAGAGGTTGGTTTGAATCATGCGATTGAAAACGATGTTACTTTGATAGAGTGGCCAGAAATTGCAGAAAATATGTTGCCAAATGACACAATTCATGTGTTTATAGAAAGTAATGGTGATGGCCGCAAGGTTATAGTTAAATAGTTTTTTTGTTTGGTTTTTTTTCCCAATTATGATATCCTGTTTATCATAGTTGGGGGAATGTATGAGGTTTTTTCTTTTTTTATTGTTACTAGTTTTTTTTGATAGTTCTGCGTTTGCGGTTAGTGGACGCGATGGACGACGTGTTGTAAATCAAACAGGTGGCGGGGCAACAATGTCGTCAACGATATATCGTGCAGGTGCTGTTGGTGTTGCAAAAATTCCATCGCAGATATCGCAGACCCCAAGTTATCAACAGCCGCAACAACAATCACAACCACAACAGGTGGTTCAAGAATCTCAAACTGTTGTTTCTGTACCGGAAGAGGATTCCGCAACTATTGAACTGAAAAAACAGCGTGATATTTGTAAAAATAATAATATTGGTATTGGCAATACTTTTGTTTGGGCGTCACGTCATTCTAACTTGAATAATTATGCGACGATGGTAGAAGACGTGGATGAATTAAGCAATAACGCTTGTTTTGTTAAAGTTGCAATGAGTAGCAAAGATGATTCTGTTGATTTGTCTGATATAGCGCCAAAGTATTTTGAAATGGGGCGTTCTATAACGTGTGGTTCTTGGGTTGATGAAGAAATGTTAAAACAACGTATTCTGGATGCCAAGAAGTCCGCACGAGTATGGGGGACCGTTGGTGCCACGGTTGGTGGTGTTGCGCTGGGTGTTGGTGCAATGGAATTGTTTGGTAATAAATTAATTGGTGGCAAGGTCGAAGGACAAAAAGCCTTGGATGGTCAGGAATTATTACGTTCACAGATACTGGCATTGCAAAAATCAAATAAATCTGAATACGACAGAATTATTAGGGCGTTGAACGATTTGGAAAGCGTTTGTAATGATAATCAGTTGTGGTCCGGTTCTGCTAAACCACAGGATTGTGATGCGGCAAATAATCACTTTATTGGTTTGCGTGATAAATTAAAATCTTCTAATTCGGGGGCAAAAAAATGAGAAAAGTTTCTTGCTGGGTTTTATTGAGTTTTATTATTTGTCCTGTTTGGGCAGATAATTGTGTCCTGACGACAGATATGTTATCACAGGGTGGTGCTGCAAGTTATGATGATTATTTGTATGCAGATACCAGTCAACGCGAATTGCGGAACGAAGGAAAACAAGGAAAAGCGTTTTTGTGCGGGCAAATAGATGGAAAAACATATTGTAGTGTGGGTACAAAAAAGCGTATGAAATATGCCGCAGTTGGCGGGGAAAATTCTGTGCCAGATGCTGTCTATGAATGTATTAATACAGGCAGTTCCGATAGAACAAGTTTTCGTTGGGTTGCGCATGATGTTCAGGCAAATTGTACGGTTAAGAATAAATCAGAAGCAAAAAATGTTTCCGGGGTTGATGGTGGAAATGATTTGTTCTTGGTTAATGGCAGTTATTGTAAAAATATTGTAGAAAATACAACAAATGTAACAATACAAGAAAAACAGACAAACTTTTGGGATACTGCAAATACAACATTACATACAATTAGTAATGTAACAACAAGTAAAATAAACGGTGGTGTGCAGTTGGTTGTTTCTTTTAGTGATAATGTAACAAGACGTCTGAATATAATGAAAGATGGTGTTGTTGAAATGTGGGACGGAACAGGAAGAACAATTGCATCTGGGGTCAGGTCTGTTGTTGATGGTTCTGTGCGTGCATATAATATTACGGCAGATACATATATCAAGGGATTAAAGATAACAAAGGATGGTGTTGTTGAATTGTTGGGTGGCGCGGGAAGTGTTATTAAAACAATATCAGATAATACGACAAAGAGTTATATCGCGACACTGGACTTGTTTAAGACAGCGATAAGTGAAGTTGGTGAAACTGCCCGTACCGCAATGACAGAAACAGGTCAGACAGTTCGTTCATGGGGCAATAATGTAAAAGATGTTACAGTATCTGCGATTGGTGGCGGTGTGCAGTTGGTGGCTAAATTTAGCGATAACACTGTTCAAACGTTCAAGATTGCAGGTGGTACGGCAGTGTCTATTTTAGATAATGCAGGAAAAAACTTTAATGGAGCGTTAAAGATAGGTACAGATGGTGTGGTTAAAATTTATGATAGCTCGATGCGTACTTTGCTTGGTGGTTTCAAGATAGCGACAAATGGCGCGGTGCAAATTTTTAATAGCTCGATGAGTACGATTAAAACCTTGTCTGCCAATACTACGGATGCATATAAGGCGACATTGAAATTCTTTGCTGATAATTATAATTCATTTAATGAAGTGGTACAAACAACGATTAAGTCTGCCGCAAACAGTTATGATGTTACAATAAAAGCGTTGGCAGGTATGGCGAATACTGCGATGACAGAAGGTGGCAAGACAGTCAGGGCGATTTCATCTGACGCAGCCAAGGTTACAGTTAGGGCAATTAGTGGTGGTGTTGAAATTGTTGATACGATTGCATCTAATAATACACAAAGAATAAAATATATGGTGGATGGGACTGTTAGTATTGTTGATGCAGGAGGCAGAGCCGTCGTTGGTGTTGCGCGGGCAGCTGCGGATGGTACTGTTCGTATTTATGAGCAGACAACAAATACAATGTTGGGTGCGTTACAGATAGGTAGAGATGGTGTTGTTCAGGTTATGGATGTTGGCGGCCGAGTTGTAGAAACCATTGCAAAAACTGGAAGCAGTGTGTACACGTCGACATTGCAGTTTTTTGGGAATAGTTTATCGGCGTTTAACAATACGATACAAACAGCGATTAAGGAATCGGCAAAAAGTTATAAAGTTACAATAAAAGCGTTGGCAAGTGTTACAAACAATGCGATTGATAAAGGTGCAGATGTTGCAAAGACGGGTTTAAAAGAGGCAGGAAAAACAACTAGAAGCTTTTTTGAGAATGCGAAAGAAACGGCTGTTAGTTTGTTTGATCATGTTTTTGGTACGACAGTAGATAAGGATGATTTAGACGCACTTAAAGCAGAAATAGATAGATGTACAACGCCAGAAGAGGTTGAATCTATTGTAAATAAAAAATTACAAGAAGCAGAATTGAACGAGAAGCAATTAAGACAAGTGCGTTCAATGCTGGGTGAATTGGAAGAAAAGACAAATGCAAGGTTTGAAACGGTAGAAAGTTGGTTGGGGGGGCTTGAACAGTTGGCGCAAGATACGGCTAATAAGTTGGATAGCTTAGGTGTGCAACATCGTCAATTGGCGGCATTGGTAAGAACCAAGGTTAACGCAAAAGAAGTTGTAGATTTAATATATACGCATACACAAAAGTTTACGGATGGACAGGAGAAGCAGTTGTATATGATATTGGATGAATATACAAAACAGTTAAGTGCCGGTCAGTATGCGCAAGTTCAGGATATGATAAAAGATTATGTCGACCCCAAGATAAATGCTTTGAATTCACGGGTGAGTTTGGAGACACAGCAACGTGTCGCGGCAGATAAGGTTGCGTCTGCGATGTCTATATTGAATGCTTTTTCTGCCAGTGCAGATGTCAGTGTGTGGAAAAACGCAGATGGTAAGTTTAATGGTGTGCGTTTGGCGTCTGACGCAACCGCAGGTGTGGTGTTGGGTACTGCAGGTGGATTGATTTCAAATTCATTGATTAAGAAAAGTCAGCTGGAAAAGGGTATGGAAGGTGTGTCTTGTACGGTTGGCGGGCAAGTTGTTGCAGATTATGGTGATGAGTTTAGCGTCGGCATGCAGTAAATGCATGCTGATGCAATTCGTTTTATCAGAAAAAAGAATATATATAATTACATTGCGCGCAGTAAATAGCCGCGGCGGAACATACATTTGCGGTAAGATCCAACGGATTTAGATGTGGTGTTGCGTGGCACAGACATTAAACTGCGTTGACCAACATCACGATATTCGTTTGATTGAAATGTTACCCATAAACCGTCCCAATCAGGCATCATGCCACTTTGATTTGGGGATAGTAATTTTGCAATACGTGAACGCGGCTGGTGCGCAGGTCTGGTTATACCAAGACAGGCCTTGTGGTCGCGAACGAATTGTTCGGTGGTTACAGCTTCGTTTTCCCAGTTTAATATTGTGGCATCATCAATGCTGCCACGATTGGCCGATGCACATGCCCCAAGTATCAATAATAAGGATAAAATTTTCATTCTCATGTTTTGTATTATAATTTATTTGCCTTTTTGTGGCAATAGTTTTTATAATGTAAAAAAGAGAGAAAGGATTTTTTATGGCGATTAGTGTGCAAAACTTTGTAAATCTGGCGAATTATTATAATCAGACCGCAATGCTGATGTCGGCAATTTGCGTTCAAAAAGGCGGTATCGCAATTGAAAATTATGTCGGTAGATTCTTTGCGGCAGATGTTTTAGAATATTTGGTTGAATATGCACACAGATTAAAACAGACTGGGGAAGCCTTGACGCCAGAAATAGAAGTTTTGATTGAAAGATTAAATAAACAATTCGAAGGTGTTAAAAGTCTGACTACGCCAACGCAAAAGCCAATACATGAAATGACGCTGGAAGAATTTGAAAAATTAATGAATATTTAATATGATATTCATGCGCAGGAAAGGAGTGATATATGAATCTTGTTAAATTTATTGTGCCAATGATGTTGGTGTTGGGGGAGCTGGTTGGGTGTAATCAGTCGAAAAATCAGCCTGTGTATGATACAGTTACGGTTGTTGATCAGTTGGTTATAGATGATAATTCTGTGCCGATATTTCCAAAAAAAGCAGCCTTGACAACAGATACTGCACGCAGATTTTCCATAGAATTGCCGAAAAGATGTGATGTTGATTGGAATAATCAAAGTGTTGTTTCTGTTGTTCCAGCAGAAAATATAGAAATTGTTCGTCTGGATTCAGGGGACGCGCTGCCAGAATTGAAAGTTGCAGATTATGAATTTTCAGATTTAACAGTAAAGCAGGCCTTGGATAAACTGTTAGATGGAACGGATATTGCCGTTATTGAAGATGAAGTTTTATATGAAAAAATATCAGGAACAATTTCAACTGGGGCCTTGGCGGATGCGGTTGAATTAATGACAAAAATGGGGCGCGCATATTATTCTTATGATGCGGAAAACGGCGAATTGCATTTGACTCATCGTGCAAAGTGGTTGGTAAAGATGCCAAAAAACGAAACCGTTATAATGGCCTTGTTGGATGCGATGCATGGGGCAGATATGCGAAATTTGTTGGTTGACTGGCAGGATAAAACAGTGGTGTTCGAAGGTAACTATCAAACAGAACGCGAGATTGCAAAAATTATCGCTGATGTTTCCGGTAAAAAATATATGATTGCATGGGATATTGATGTTTATCGTGTGTATCCGCGTACGGATAATCCAATCGTTTGGATGAATTTGTTGCCGGCCTTTGGTGAAAAAAATATCAAAATGTCTATCCCTGGGGTGGTCGGTCGTGCGCTGGTTGTGGGACCAGAAATTAATACAAAAACATTACAGGAATTTTTGGCGCAACAGGCAAATGTTGTTCTGATTTCACAGGGGACTTTTGCAATTCCAAATGGTTGGCAGTCGCGCTTTGATATCGGACAATGCGGTAAAGAAGAAAGACTGGAAACAGATTTAGTTATTGGTGCAACAGGTAAATATGGCGATTTTGGAGGTCGTCAGAAAATAGATGCAAAAATTGTTTTGCGTACGTCTAATGGCGAATTGTCTTCGTTTAATATACCGACATCTGTTGGTGATAATTATGTTATTGTGGGAATACCAACACATTCTTTTGTAACAACGCCAGAAACGTTGGTCAGTCCGTTTGCAGAATTGGTTGTGTTTATGTCGCCACGTGTGATTTCTATTGTTGATGTGAATAAAGAACCAGCAGAAACAGTAGATGCGTTGGTTGGTGATACTTTACGAGACTTTTTAAACGATTAAGGTAATACATATGTTTTCAAAACTGGAAAGAAAAATAGCTTTTAGATATCTGGGGGCAAAAAAACGCGGTTTTGGTTCCGTAATTTCTTGGGTGTCGTTAATCGGTATTATGTTGGGGGTTGCAACCCTGATTGTGGTAATGTCTGTTATGGGCGGTTTTCATGATACGCTGTTGGGGCGTATCGTGGGAATGAACGGACATGTTGTCGTTTACCATCAAGATGGTGCGATTGCTGATTTTGACTTCTTGATTGATAAGATGAAGCAAAATAAGATTGTGGAACAAAATGTTACCGCAATTGTGCCTATTGCCGAAAGACAGGTTATGGCAACCGCCAAGGGTAAAAATACAGGCGCAATGATACGTGGTATTCGTATGTCAGATTTGGCAGCAAAAACACAGACTGGTACGCGTATTTATGGTAAAAAGTTATCAGAAATTAAAGATGGTGAATTGATTGGTGGGTCTTCTTTGACGCGTGCGCTGGGGGTAACAATGGGAGATAATATTTCATTGGTGTCGGCAAACGCTGCAACGCCAACACCGTTTGGTTCAATGCCCAGAATTATGGCTTATCCTGTTATGTCTTCGTTCTTTATGGGGATGTATGAATATGATTCTGGATATATATTTATGCCATTGGAAACCGCACAAAAATATTTAAATATTGGAAACGCTGTAACGCATATAGATTTGTTTGTTGAAAATCCAGAAGAAACAACTGTGGTAACAGATGCGCTGCACAGATTGTTGCCAGATGGTTTTGTCGTGCGTGATTGGCGTGATTTAAATCGTGGTTTTGTTGGTGCGTTACAGGTGGAATCTAATGTAATGTTCTTGATATTGTTACTGATTGTGATTGTTGCGGCGTTTAATATTGTGTCGTCTTTGGTTATGTTGGTAAAAGATAAAAACAAAGATATTGCAGTATTGCGTACGTTTGGCGTGTCGCGCAAATCTATGATGAAGATATTTGTTTTGTCTGGTACTGCTATTGGGGTTATTGGTGCGGTGTTTGGAACCGTTTTTGGTGTGCTGATTGCAATTTATGTAGAACCAATCAGAAAGTTTTTCCAAATGTTAACTGGGCGTGATTTATTCCCAGCAGAATTGTATTATTTGTCAGAATTACCATCTAAGTTGGTGTGGACAGATGTGGCGGGAATTGCGCTGATTGCGATTGCGTTGGCGTTCTTGGCAACATTGTATCCTGCGTGGAAGGCAGCAAATACAGATCCAGTAGAGGTATTGCGAAACGAATAAAAAGGGTTGTTATAGTGGCGAATATTTTGAATTCTTTGTCAAAGGTACAGCGTGGCGATGTTGTTATGTCTGTACGCGATATTAAAAAAACTTTTATAGAAGGCGGACAACCATTGCATATCTTGCGTGGGGGTGGTTTTGATTTGCATCGTGGCGAAATTATCGCCATGGTTGGTCAATCTGGGTCTGGAAAATCTACGTTGTTGCAATGTGTGGGATTGCTGGATAAACCCAGTGGTGGCAGTATTGTGATATCTGGGGTGCCTGTGCATAAAATGGATGAAGATACGCGTACAAATATTCGCAGAAAAAAAATAGGATTTGTTTATCAAAAACATAATTTGTTGGCCGATTTTACCGCGCTGGAAAATGTTATGTTGCCGATGCTGGCAGATGGTGTTTCAGAAGATGTCGCGCGTGCACGTGCAATAAAGTTATTGCGCGCAGCAAATGTTGCACACAGGGCGTCGCATTTGCCTGGGGAAATGAGTGGCGGTGAACAACAGCGAACTGCGGTTGCGCGTGCGTTGGCAAATAATCCAGAAATCTTGTTGGCTGATGAACCAACAGGAAGTCTTGATCCACAGCATGCAGGTGCGGTATTTGATTTGTTGTTGGATTTGGTTAGAAAAAATAAAATGGCAATGTTGTTTGTTACGCATGATATGAATTTGGCTGCGCGTGCAGACAGAAAAATTACCATTGACAATGGTGTTGTCTTGTAGAATCATTGTTAACAATAAGAAAAAAAAGGGGGAGAGAATTATGAAAAATCAAAAACAATATAGATGTGTTTATACGCGTTCTCAGAAAATCAAGGGATGGTTGGCATTTATTATGCTGTTTGTGTGCGGCATAATGGTCGGTGTCAGTTTGCATGGATATAAAAATGAATTGCAACAATCTGTGTCGCGTGAATATGCTGAATTTAGTAAATCGGATTGTAATGATTTGAAAAGGAAAATGATTCAGGATCCAGCGGCATCTGATCGTCCCCAGGTGTATGAAAAATATTGCGAGGGGCGCGTTGAAAAAAAAGAAAAGCCAAAACAAGAACCAAAGGTAGAAAAAAACAAAGAACCGCAAACTGCCTGTCAGGTTATAGAAGAAATTCAGTTGCGTGGTTTGAAAGACGAGAAGTCACAATATTTTTCTGATCACGAAGCAAATGTTCGTATTTACGAGGTTTTGTTCCAACATGGTTGCCCAGAAAATCAGGAAAAATATCGTGATGCGATTGCGCGTGAAATGGATGTGGTTGCCGCGTTGAAAGGTAAACGATCTTCGCAGACAACATGTCAGCAAATTGAAGAATCTTTGTTGAACAGATTGCCATATGGTGGTTATGAAGCGGATGCAGATGACAGAATTGAACGTGCAAAAATTTATGCCAATTTGTCAGAACGTGGTTGTACAGAAAATTCCCAGAAATATGTTGATTTGGCCAAGGTTGAATTAGATATCGCACGTGCGCTGGAAGATGATAAATTTGATAACGAAGAAACAATAGAAGTTGTTGAAACTTACAAGCGTATAAATATGCAGGCCGCGGCGGAAGAAATTTTTGAAACTGCAAAAAAACTGACAAATCCTGCGATTGATTTTATTTTGGAAGTTGAAAAAATTATCAATGAAAAATAAAAAAACAAAAGGATGTGAAATGCGGACTCTTGTTGCGTTGTTTGGATTGTTCTTTGTTGTCGGTGCGTATGCCGAAGATGCGGTTGTTGCAGAAACAGCGGATGTTGTTCAAGATGCTGTGGTTGTTGAACGTGAAACTTGCGCAGACATTTCTGCCAAAATAGATGAATTATCTGCGGTGGTTGAACCTGATGAAGAAACAGTTGCACAAATTGCGGATTTAAAGGCAAAACATCGCAGTAATTGCACGCGCAGCGCGGGATCGCGTCGCGCGGTCGGACGTGTTGATAATTCTGTTGCAGAAGTGGCAGGGCAGGTGTCTGATACAGAAACGGTTGATGTGGAACAAAATGTAGAAGCGTCGGCAGAAGAAGCGTCTGAAACCATAACCTTGACGCCAGAGCAGGCCAAGGCAAATCTGGATGCCGGATTGTGTGCAGATGGCACAAAACCAAACAGATTTGGTTGCTGTGGAGATGAAATTTTCAAGGATCTGGGAAATACGGTGTTTGCGTGTTGTCCAAAGGATGGTGGGGACTGTTTTCCACCGTTAAAGTAAGGATGAAATATGAAGAAAAAAATATTGTCTTGTGCGGTGCCTGTGATTGCTTTTGTTGTTGGGGCGGTTTGTGGTGCGTTAATATATGCAAATCGTGGAATGTTTGATTTCGGGGCTTCTGCGCTTTGTATTGATGGTGCAAATCCTGATAAAAACGGATGTTGCAGTGGCGAGATTTATACCGATATGGGTGATTTAGGTTTTAATTGCTGTCCGGAAATTGGGGGTGATTGTTTCCCGCCATTGCGCTGATAAGAAGAAAATACTTTGCAAAAAATCGCAAAGTATTTTTTTTGAAAAAAACCGCATATTTATGGCGAAAAACAAAAAATTTTCCTTTTCAAGGTTGGGCTTTTGTGTTAAAATAAAGTAATAAAAATGGAGTAAGGGGATGGCATTTCTCAAAAATACTATAAGTTTATTGGCGGTTTTCAGCGTGATTCCTGCGGCGTTGGCGGTTACTGCGCGCCCAAGTATTTTGAATACGGCAAATGTGTCTGGTGTGTCTGCAAATGGTGTTGCACGTCGTATGCCAACGTTGACTACGTATTTGGCCAGTGGTCTTGTAAGTAGCAGTTCTTCGTCTTCGTCTGCGTCTTCGTCTGCGTTGTATGAAGATACCGAATGTATTGATGCATATACTTCTTGTATCAAGGGGGCTGATGCCTGCGGTCCTGATTTTTCTGAATGTACAACAAATGTTTTATTTCATGCGCAAATGCCAGATTGTATCAGCACGTTGTATCAATGTTCTGCGTCTGGGATAAACAGTTTGTTTGGTGTGGGGGCTGTTGATGCGTTGTCTAGTGTTGCAACAACAAATGAACATGATGAGGTTACACGTTATACATACCCAACAGACGGCAGTGTTATGGGGCAGATGATTACGGCTGCGGCGATTGCAAATAAGTATGATATGCCAACATGTGTAAAACGTTATTCTTCTTGTTTGCGTAAAGAAAGTGTTTGTGGTGAAGATTTTGAATTGTGTACAACAAATGCAGAATTTCGCAAGCAAAGCGTTTTGTGTGATTCAACATTGGCACGTTGTCAGGCGGATGCGGTAACAGAATTGTTTGGCAGCTCGTCTGGAAAGTCTGCGCCAGCTGCAACAAGTCGTATTGGTGAAATGATTACCGAAGGTGCGGCATTGGCGGCGGTTAATGCGGTTTCAACATGTTACAAGGTTGTTGATCAATGTATTTTGAATGCCTGTGCGGCAAATCCATATAAATGTTTCGAAGGTGCAACTGCGGAAACAGTTGATTTGGCAGATGCTGTCGAAGGAGGCAAGGCTGCAACAGCAACCGCAGATGCAACACAGGTTATTTCAAAGTCTAATATTTCGGCTTATATTTCAAATTCTTGCCGTGATACGATTGGTTCTAATAAGTATTGTTATGCAACTTTCTTGGGTAATGGTGTAATGCCAACTGCATCCCAACTGCGCGATGAAGATAACCAAGAAGATGTTTATGCAGAAGCCTATGGCGCGCGTATGAACTCTGGTATGAAGGCGAAAATCACAGAATTGGTTGAAAAGTTTGATACCAAGGCCAAAGATAAATGTTCTCAAACAATTATGGCGTGTGCACAACGTACATGTGGTGGCGGTTCTGGGGCGGCTTGCTATACAGAAGTTTTTGGTGGTACAGACAAGTCTATTAATAACGAAACATCACGTGAAGATATCAAGACGGGATGTGCGGCAATCGTAAATACAGATCCAAATTGTCAATATGCGGCAACAAACCCAACGTCAACAGGTACTTATAATTATTCATATGTCAAGGGTGATGCGTTCGATACACTGTTCCCTGTATATGATGATGGTGCCGAAAGTGACCCAATTGGTGTTGTCGCAGCATTAAATGCGTCGTTGGCAACAAATTATAATGATGCAGCAATTGCAAATATGAAACAACAGTGCCGTACATTGGCAACCAGCTGTGTTAAATCAATGTGTGGTGCGGATTATGTAAATTGCTATCGTAATCGTACAGATATTTATTCCAGCCTGACTAACACTGGTGCAGAAGATTTTGATAAGTCAATGAACAAGGTTGGTGGGGTTCTGGATTATACAATTGTTTTAGGATTGTGTGTTGATACAATTCAAAATGCATCTGTATGTCAGGAACACTTGGCAATTGAAAAGAACAAGATTGCTAATAATTTGATGAAGGACAAAGGGGCTGTGTCCAGCTGGGGTAACAAGACCAATGTTCGTTCGGGCTGGTATGATGCGGGTTCTGCAACCAAAATGGATGTGGACGAAGGTGTTCAGGCAACAGATTCAAATGGTAATTTATTGTGTGCTGCATCCAGTGGTGCACAGGGTATTTGTAATACTATGACCGAAGATGGTGATATATTCAGTGAACCTGTTATGTTGACATTTACAACATATGCACAATCACAGGCGGCGAATACTTTGTTCAAAGATCTGATTTACGATTTGGAAAAAGAAGCCCAGGCAAAATATAATGCCAAGTTGACCAAACAGCAAAACGACTGTATGGCACAGAATTCAATCGGTGGCATTATGGGTAAAAATGATATCGGTTCGACATTTATGTGGGCCAGATTAAAGGGTAACAAGGTTCCTGCGGATTACCAAAGCATGGGCTTAAAGGCAAATCAATTCGTGGCAAGTAATGAATTGTATGGTTCGTTCTGTCGTGTACGCGTTACATTGCATTCGGATGACCCAGATATTATGAGCGCATTGAACGGTAATCTGGTCAAGAAAAGTGTTGATTCTAATGATTTTTCTGTTGACAAGTCTGCAGGTTTCAAAATAGAAAGCGCAGGTTTGGGGAACAAGGATTGGAATACGGCATACTTTGCGGTTGGTGATTCCTTTGTGTGCGGTTCGTGGATTCCACAGGAAGATTTGTTGAATATTGCAAATGTTGTGGGACAAAATGCACGTGCAGATAAACAAATGTCTCAACCACAGTTAAAAGGTTGGATGACGGCATTGGGTGCAATCGGTCTGGGAACAGGTGGCGCATTCTTGGGCGACGCAATCCAAGATGGTTCTGTGTTCAGCGGATTGTCCAACAAAACAAAACCAAAGAAGGCATCAGAAGTCAAAAAATTACAGGATAATTGTGAAGATTATTTCAATAAAGCGATGGACAATGTGTTGTCACAGATTGCTAAGGATAAGACAACTTCTGAGTATGCGGATTTGTGTGATTCGAATGCGCGCAAGGGTTACAATTTGTTACAGAAAAATGACAAGGATGATTCCACAAAATGGAGTGCTTATACAACTGCTTTGAGTGCTTATTCTGCCAAAAAAACAGCAACAACCGATGTTGCTATGAATGTTACGACAGAAGCGACAAATTTGAGAGGTGCAATAACTGAATTACAGGGATTGTGTTCAAGCATTGATGATGGCGGTGAAGAATCCAAACTGAAAGGTTTGGGCGCAGGTATTGGTGCCGGCGTTGGCGCAATCGGTGGTGGTTTGTTGGGATACTATATCACAGATAGTATTCAAAAAGCACAGCTGGATTCGGCACAACAACAGGCGATTAACGAATTTATGGAAAATATTGGTTCCAAAATTAAGTGTTATATCGGTCCGGACGAAGTTGGTACATACGGTGAAGTTGTTCCGACCAGTATGGAATAAAAAAATCCCCGTTTGGGGATTTTTTTATGCGGTGCCGTTAAAAATATTTTGTTTATTATGTAATAAAGACTTGATTTTGTTTTCATTTAGTATATAATCACAAGGCTTTGATTTTGTTGCGGGCATAGTACAAAGGCTAGTATGCAAGCCTTCCAAGCTTGAAATGAGGGTTCGATTCCCTCTGCCCGCACCAAAGATTGGGCGTGCGCCGGAGTTGGAGAGCCGGGGCAGACTGTAAATCTGTTGGCTTAAGCCTGAGCTGGTTCGAATCCAGCCACTCCCACCAGAAATAAAAAACACCCCGTTTGGGGTGTTTTTTGTTTCTGTGGACGTGGCTTATGGGTTAGATGCACATTCGACAACAAGTAGATTGTGGAAGTTTAACGCGCCACAATCGTTACGGTTGCCGCGCAGGCATTTATGCCGAGCGAATACGAGAATATACAATTATAAAAATCTTAAAAAATCGCTGGAACAAGATTTTTTTTGATTTTAATTATTGTGTATCGAGGACCCCAGCCACTGGCACCATAAAAATCCGACCCGTTGTGGTCGGTTTTTTTTTGGTTTTATATCTTTTATATTATGTTGTTGACTTTTTTTTTTTTGGTGTACAATGTTGATATGTCTTAAAGAAAAAGGAGTATAAGATGGGTTTTTGGACAGATTGGTATGATTTTCCACAAGATGGTGGATTAAATAAATTGGCAGATTTAATAAAAAGGGATGCAACAACGGAATCGCCTAGGCCGACAGTAACAGATTTGTCCTTGATGATCAGCCATTTGGGAGATGTTTATTCTCCAAAAACATCTAATATCATAGGTGATATATTGATTGAACTTGGTAATGTAGCAAAAATGAACATTACCTATAATAAGGCATTGTTTAATACAAAAGTGTTTGCTGAATATTCTGCTTTGTTTATGTTGGTACATCAAAAAAATGCAAGCAAATTAAGATCATTAGATGATTTGTGCAAAACATTCTCGCCGAATTTTAAATTTGCTGATGTTATTTCTGAATATGTTGGTATTTTAGCGAAAAGAGAAGTTGACATGATGCGAGCAGCTGCTGGATTAAAAGCTGCCAGAGACGGCAATTATTAAATTCATAGCAAATTTTTTTAACGAATGTATGTGGTGCATAAATTCAGAGAAGATTTGTTTCTTGTGTTGTATTAATGCAAGCATACTGTCACCAAAAGATACACCGCACTTTAAAAGTGCGGTTTTTCTTTGGATTTCAATATTTACACAGGTTCGAAGAAAGCATATCCAAAAAACACCGTTTTTCACTAATCTTCGAACAATTTTGATTAATAAATTCTAACTTATATGATATGATAGTCATAAGAATAAAAGGTGTAATTTATGAATAAATTAATAAGAGCTTTTGAAAAAAATTCATTACCTTATGATATATTAAAAAATATTTATGGTATATCCAGCAAAGAGCATTTTGATTGCGTATTTATTGCACCATCATGGACTGTCGACAAAGTTTTTGATACAACAAAGATAAAAGTGGAGCAAATTTTTTCAAGTAGAGATGCAAAAACTTTCAGAATTAAACATAATAAAAAAAAGTATTTATTTATCACACTTTATATTGGTGCACCTGTTATAATTGACTTCTGCCTACTATGTTATAAAGCACATTGTGATAATTTTGTGTTTATTGGCTCTGTTGGTGCATTAGTGCCAGAAGTCAAGGTTGGTGATATTATTGTTCCTGAATATGCGATTTCTGGAAATGGTGCCACACTATATTTACATGACAAATTAGATTCACAAAATATATTTGAAAAAATATATTCAACAAAAAAATTAAATAAGCAAATTGTTAATATTTGTCATGATAAAAACATAAAAGTTTTAAATGTCCCTGTAATTTCTATGGATAGCGTAATATCTGAATACCTGCATTTGAACGAATTCAGAACAATGGGGGCAAAAGCGATAGAAATGGAAACAGCAACTTTCTTTGGGTGTATGAAAAAGATAAAGAAAAACGCATCTGCATTGTTGGTTGTTTCAGATAACTCTGCAACAGGCGAACATCTGATTGGCAGAACAGAAGAAGATAAAAAGCATTACCATAATGTTAGAAAACAAATTGGTGATATTTTATTAAATATTTAACCATTTATCTTTAAACTCTTTTACTCGTTGCATTAAATCGGAAAATTCTTGTTTATTTTCTGCTCGATTAATGCAAGCTGTCTCCCACTAGAAATAAAAAAACACCCCGTTTGGGGTGTTTTATTTCTGAAAGCCTTTTTGTTGATAAATTTGTTGTGATTTTTTTTGTTGGTCTTGGCTTGACCAATAAATGTCGGACATTAAATTATATATTTCTGTGTCAGGAAATGTAATTTCGTCTTCTAATTCACTGCGTGTTACTTGTACGTAGCATCTGGCGATTGTTTTGTTGTTTTCTAATATGCGGATTGTGTACGGAGTAATTAATATTTCGTATAAAATATTTCCTTTGGAATCAATCAGTTGATAATGACCGTCATCACTGGTGTCGCTAATGGCTTCGATGATAACAAGCTTTACATCTGTGCGACGCATAGTTTCTTTTATTTCTTTGTATTTTTCGTGTGATAATTTTATTTGTTCAATTTCTTGTTTTTTAATTTTGTGTGTTGCGTTGATGTATTTTTTTATTTTTGTATTAATCATTTTTTTCCTTTTTTTTATTCTTCGATTTCGTATTCTTCTATATAGGTGCGTTGTATCGGTGTAGATACCACAGATTGAAAGTCTGTTGTTTGTATAGTCGGGGTTTCTGGGTCACTGGTTATTGTGATGATGTTTTGTTTCTTGCTGGGGATTGTTTGTTTGGTGTTTGCGCCAATTGTTTTGCTGCTGTATTTATCGCGCAGACGTAATGGCAGTCTGATATAATTGTCAGGATCTATCCCATTTGTTTGTAATTCCATCGCGTCTGCACTGTATTGACGTTCTTGGGACAGATTATACATCGGTACAGAAAAGTCTGTCGCGCCTGTCTTTATTATTTCTGGGGTGTCACCACCATTCAGTTTGACGATGTTTAATGCACGTTCTGACAGACCATTTGGTAACAGGCGGTACAGACCAGATGTGCCGATATAACCACTGGGGCTCATCAAATACACAGAGTTTGGTTGGTTTGAATATATCATACCAATTGCCATATTGGCAGCATCGTATCCAAAACTGGCCAGACGGGTTGGGGCAACGCCATAGGTCTGGGTGTATAGTTCTGTAAACTTAGAATCTGTTGATGGTAATGATGCGTATTTTGAACCCATCATTGTAAAGTCTGATGCAATATCAGAACCATCCCACATGGTTGTGCCATAAAAGCGCGCATCGTTTGCACCCACATTATAATAACGCAAAAATGATACCAGTGATTTTGTGTCTTCGCCATTGCCCAAGAATAATATCGCGTCGTACGGCACAGAACCAAGTGTGTCGGTCTTGGACAATTTTTCAAGTTGCAAATTAAGGTTGGATTTTTCAACCGTCGTCAGACGTTCATTTGTCAGTATGTCTGATAATACCTGACGGGCGCGTGTATGCGCCATTGTGCGGGCAGTATTCATAGATGCCGCAACAGATGTTTGTTTGATGGATTCTGAATCGTGTTCTTTGTAATAAAATATCCCCGTTAATGGTAATTCATAATATTCAGATGCAACTGTTGCTGTGCCTGCCATCATATGACCAGAATTTGTGTCCGGTGCAATTATTATGAAATTCCTGACGTCGTCAGATTTCATCTCGCGTATTATAGTTTCAACGCCGTTAGATGGAATTAACGATACTGACATTACACCGTCGCCGACAGACTGGGCGTCAGATGTGAACGATAATACAGGTAATTGTGACGGCTTGTTTCGGCGTACAATATTCGCATCAGATGAAAATACAGGCCCAATTATAATGTCTGGGTTGCTGGATAAAATGGTTTGCATGGTTGTATCAATGTCTGATACGGAATCATAAAAAGATACGTTTAGTGTGTCAGGGGCGTTTTGTAGCGCAGCCAATGATATCGCAGAACGTATCGTGTCACCAATTTGGGCGTTGTCGCCAGACAAAGGTAATAGTACAGCCATCGTATGCGGTGTTGTGTCCGTGCCACCGTAATTGTTATATGCAAAACCGTATTCCAGATTAGATGGTGTGCCAACAACGCCACTGTGGTGCGCAGCAGACCAATTACTGTCAGATATGATGCCGTTTTGTGCACAGCCCGCCAATAGACATAAAGATAAGATATGTTTAAAAAAATTGTTTATATACATTGAAAATTCCATTTTATTTTGTATCATTTTACTATAAAAGGATTTTAAATGCAAACAGGGCTTTATATTGTTGGAACACCAATAGGAAACTTGTCCGATATGTCGCCACGCGCAATAGAAGTGTTAAAGTCTGTTGACTTGATTGCAGCAGAAGATACACGCGTGTTTGGTAAATTGGCGTCTCATTTTGATATAAAAACAAAACGTGTTTCTTGTCATGAACATAATGAACGGGATGTCGTGCCAGACTTGATAGAAAAAATACAAAGTGGTTTATCTGTGGCAGTTGTCAGTGATGCTGGGATGCCCGCGGTGTCGGACCCTGGGTTCAGGTTGGTGCGCGCAGCACGAGAGCAAGGACTGGATGTTTTTGTTGTGCCTGGGGCAGTGGCGGCGATTGCTGCGCTGGTGTTGTCGGGATTCCCAACAGATAGATTTACGTTTTGTGGATTCTTGGATGTAAAAAAATTGCGCGACGATAATAAAATACCGCATACTATTATTTACTATGAAAGCCCAAATAGAATCATGAACACAATTGCAGAAATGGCGCGCGTTATGCCAGAAAGAAAAATCGCAATCGTACGCGAAATTACAAAAATTCATGAAGAAACAATAATTGGATATCCTGCACAGTTGTTGGGAATTACACCACCGCGTGGGGAATTAGTTATCGTTGTGGCACCACGACCAGAACAAAAGATGTCTGATGAAGAAATTTCAGAAATTGTTAACGATATTGCAAAAACTTCGATGAAGTCTGCTGCCGCTGATTTGGCGCAACGAACAGGACTGTCAAAGAAAGAAGCGTATAAAAGATTATTGGAACAGGGGGATAATTAATGATTAAATTCGTGGGCAGTTTTGAAACAGTACAGTCTTTGCCAAACAGTCAATTTGCAGAATATGCTTTTATTGGGCGCAGTAATGTGGGTAAGTCTTCGTTGATAAATGCGGTTGTTGGTCATCAAATTGCGCGTACATCAAATACACCAGGACGAACACAAAGTTTGAACTTGTTTAATCTGGATGACAAGGTAATGATTGTTGACTTGCCTGGATATGGTTATGCAAAAGTTTCCAAGGAAGACGCAATGCGATGGTTAAAAAGACTGGAAGAGTATTTGTTAACACGCAGACAATTAAAGCGTTTGTTTGTATTGATTGATTCCAGAATCGGGGCGCGAAATTCTGATTTAGATTTGATGGATTTTTGTGATGCAAATGCAATCCCATATCAAATCGTCTATACTAAAAAAGATAAAAAAGTACGTGAAGCAAAACAGGTTGAAATTAAACATACTGAACATGGGGCAATGTTGCCGGATATTCTGGAAACATCCGCAGAAAAGAAAACCGGTTTGGATTATCTAAGGACTGTGTTGGGTGTCAAATAAAAATATATTTTATGCAACAAATCCTGCAAAAATATCAGACGCCTTGTGGCAGCTGATGATGGATAGTGGTGTTGATGTTGCTGATATGTTAATTTTCTTGCCCAGTCGCCGTGCCGTACGAAGTGTAGAAAAGATGATTGTGGAAAAATCTGGTGGGGCGGTGTTCTTGCCAGAACTGGTTGCACTGGGCGAGGGAACAGATGATGACTTTTGTGATGCAGAGTATCTTGATGTTATTACCGATACAGAACGCGTTGTTTTAATGACTAAGTTATTGGCGGCAGATGCGTCCATAGGAAATTTGGCGACTGCATTGCCTGTGGCCCATGATTTGGTGCGTATGCAGAATTATCTGGAAAACGAAGGTGTTGATGTCGCACAAATAAATTGGACTGATTTAGTTGATGAAAAATATGCAATACATTTTCAAAACAAGGCTCGAATTTTAAATATTTTATCTGAATTTATGGGGGCGTATGCCGGTGGCAGAATTACTGCAACGTGTGCAAAAAATCGTGATATTCGCAGCTGGATTGATGTGTTGGATAAATATAAATTGGTGGTTGTTTGTGCTTCTACGGCCAGTGTTCCTGCAACCGCAGATTTAATGCGTGCAGTGGCGAAATATAAAAACGGACGAATTATTCTGTCTGGTAAAATCAGCGGCAGGGAACAAGATTTTACTTTAGATACTAATCCATATAATTCTGAATTTAAATTTTTGCGCAGTTTAAATTTAACACCCGATGATGTTCTGCCAATTAATGTAGGTGACAGTCTGATTGATTTTATGAATTATGCGTTTGGTAATGATTGTGCGCTGAATTATGATGATTTGTTGTTAGATAATGTTCATTTGGTATGCGCACCACGTGAATCTGTTGAGGCAGAAGCAGTTGCGAATATTGCAAAAAAATATGTCGCAGAAAATAAGTCTGTCTTGGTTATTACGCCAGACGCCGCAGGAAATCAACGTATTGCAATGGCGCTGGCAAGAAATGGAATTGTTGCAGATTTTTCTGGCGGAATATCTGGAAATCAGACGGCTGTGGGACGCGCAATATTAAATATGTTTGATTATTGGATAGAACAAAAGTCAAATATGTTTGATAATTTGTATTCTAAATTAAATTATAATTTATTTGATGCAATCGCAAAAATAGTTGATGAAAACTTATGTGATTTTACACCAAAATTTGTATCAGATGATGATGTGGCATTGTCTGTATGGCGTGCAATAAAAAATGTATCAGATGCATTGGTGCAGGCAGATGTAAAGTTAAGTTTGGCGGATGCGCGTGCCTTTGTCGCAGATGCGTTGGCAGGGGTGTCTGTTCGGGCACCAATGAATGATGATGCACCTGTTATTGTTTTGGGAACGATTGAATCGCGTATGCAGACCGCAGATGTTGTTATTTTAACAGGGCTAAATGATGGTATGTTTCCTGCGCGTGGATATGAAAATGCATGGTTGCCCAGAAATGTGGCCGCACAGATAGGTTTGCCGTCCGCAGATAGAAAGGTTTCTTTGCAGTCGTTGGATTTTATGAATTTGTCCTGTGGACAAGAAGTCTATTGGTTGCGTGCAACGGTTGCAGGTGGTGTTCAGACAACGGAATCTAGGTTCTTGTCACGTGTTGTTGCCAGACGCGCGATTGTTGATTTAAACGCCCAAGAACAAATATTGGGGCAGATTGCGCAACAAGATGTTGTTGAACATAAAAAATTAGATTATTCGGCGCCAAATCCACCAGCAGATTGGTCAGATGTTTATGTTACAGATCTGGAATATTTGATAAATAATCCTTATGCGTTTTATGTAAAACATATTTTGCGTCTGCGTGTTTTGGATGATTATTGGGTTTTACCAGATGCACGAAAATTTGGGAACTTGGTTCATGATGTAATTGAAAATGCAACTGATTTGCGACCAGATGTTTTGGTTGCACAAATGGATGCACGTGCCCGCGATTTGTTGGGGGCAGGGAATATTGTGTTTTTCTTTTGGCATAAACGTTTTGTTCAAATTGCACCTTTGATTGCAACAGAATTAAGTGCGTTGAAAAATAGTGTCGCAGAGATAGATGGATGTGTGAAAATCGCATCGCGAAATGTGCGTGCGCGCGCAGACAGAATATGGGATGGCGGTGTGCTGGATATTAAAACCGGAGAAGTGCCAAATAAAAAACAGCTGATGCAGGGTAATGTTCCGCAATTGCCGTTAGAGGCTTTTATGTTGCAAGCTGGTGGCTTTAAAATTCATACAACAGAAGCATCTAAAACGCCTGTTATGAAATTTTTACAATTAAAAAATAAAGATGTTCGTGTGATTGAATATGATGAACAAACAACACAACAAATGATAAATGGTGCCGTTGCCAAGGTTACAGATTTGTTTAATATCTTTTCTGTTGGTCAGGCACCATATGAATATCGCGAAACGTCAAAGCCAAAGTTTCATGTGTTTGATGATTTGGCCCGAGTAGATGATTAATTTCCTATTTTAATTCCAACATCAGTCCACAATGGTCTGTTGGTTTTTCTGCCAAACGTGGATTTAAATCTATTTCACAATTTTTTATCATTGATGCAGCCGTTTTGTTGCACAAAAAATAATCCAGACGCAGACCTTGTTTGTTTCCAACCGTGTCGCGCCCACGATATCCGTACCATGTATAATCTATTGTGTCTGGGTGCAGTGTTCGCCATGCGTCAACCCAACCAGATTGCAGCCATTCGTTCATAATTGCGCGCGCCGCAGGTGCAGAAATTGCGATTCCTTCGTAATTTTTTGGTTTCCAGATATCACGGTCTTCGATTGCGACATTAAAATCGCCACCAATAACAACCGCTTCGGGTGAATCAAGATACTGGGATATATACTGTGTGAATGCACGCATCCAATCTAATTTGTATGGAAATTTAGAAGATGTAACAGTATCGCCGTTTGGCATATATACATTTATTAATCTGATGTGACCATCAATTACACATTCAATAAAACGTGCGTTTACATCGGGATATGTTGGCAATCCCATAACCGTGTCTTCGATAGAATATTTAGAAAATACTGCGACGCCGTTCCAGCTTTTTTGTCCGAAAACCTTGATGTTATATCCATATTCATCGAATATATTGTGTGGAAAGTTGGCGGTTTCTACTTTTAATTCTTGAACCATAATTGTGTCGTATTCGCCACTGCGCAAGATGTCAATAAAGCTTTCTATGTGGGCACGAATAGAGTTTATATTAAGTGTTAAAATTTTCATGTTTGCAATCCTATTTTATGTCAGGTATAATACCTGTTGTCCAATATAAAAACAACAAGGAATTTTATAACATGAATATGTATCAGTTACTAGAACGTTCTGCGCAAACATGGCCAGATAATTTATATCTGGTGCGCGAGAACGTGACATATAAAGATTTTATTGAATTAGTAAAGGCACGTGCGGCTTCGTTAGATGCTGCGGGTTTGAAAAAGGGTGATGTGGTTGGAATCTTGTCTCACAATATCCCAGAATTTCCAATTACTATGTTTGCAATTTGGTATTTGGGTGGAACAGTTTTGTTGCTGGATACTAATTTGACACCGTTTGAATATGACAATATGGCAACAATTACAAATTGTCATTTGGTTTGTGCAGAAAAGTCTTTTGTTTATAAAACAAGTAAATTTAAATTCTATGACATTACAAAAAAAGATGGCAAAGTTAATCCGGATTTAAAACCTGCAAATGTAGAATCTTTGGATATCGCAACAATGTCATTTACGTCTGGTTCAACAGGTGTGCCAAAGGTTGTGCCATTAACGCACTTTAATATTGTTGAATGTACAAATTCTTTGGAATCAATGGCAGAATGGATTAAACCGGGTGATTGCTTGTATGGCTTTTTGCCAATGTATCACGTGTTTGGTTTCGCCGTTGAAATATTGGCAACGTTGCATTACGGTGCGGGCGTATTGTTGCAGCCAACAGTTAATCCAAAAGAAATTATGGCAGACTTTAAAAAGTTTAAACCACAAATTATTCCTGCTGTGCCAAGATTGTGGGAAGTTTTCCGTAACAAAATTATTGATAATGTAAAATCACAAAAGAAATGGTGGTTGGTATCATTTATTTTGAAATATGGAAAATTGTTGGAAAAAATTGGTTTGGGCGCGTTGGTACGCAAAGTGCAAAAGCCTATATTGGATGTGTTCGGTGGTCGTGCACGCTTGCTGATTGCTGGTGGTGCGGCAACTAAGCCAGAGGTTGAAACATTTTATGAACGTCTGGGATTGACATTTATCCAAGGTTATGGATTGACAGAAACTGTTGGACCAATCTGTATATCAAAGCCAACAAAAAGACGTTTGCCTTTTGCGTTTGGTGGACCAACAATGAACAACGAATGCGAAATTCGTGATAAAAACGAAGATGGTGTTGGTGTTCTGTGGTTGCGTGGTCATCAAGTGTTTGGTGGATATATGAATAACGAAGACGCTAATAAAGAAATTTTTGATGAACGCGGCTTCTTTAACACAGGTGATATGGTTTCTATGGATAAAAACGGTGAATTGCATTTTGCAGGTCGTAAAAAACAGGTCATCGTTTTGGATAGTGGTAAAAACGTTTATCCAGATGAATTAGAAGGTATGTTTATCACAATCCCTGGTGTGAAAAATGTTGCTGTTTTTGAACATCGTGTCAAAGACAAAACTGTTACATACGGGGTGTTCAGTGTAGAAGAAGGTATGACATTAGAAAAACTGGGTGAAGCAATAGCGGCAGCAAATAAAAAAGTTGCAAGCTATAAATGGGTAACTCATTATGCCATGACGACCGAAGACTTACCTTTGACCAGCACACAAAAGGTAAAGCATCATGTTGTTCGTCAGAATTTGATTGATGGGAAGTATCCAGATCGTCACGAATAAAAATAAAAAAATAAATTATAATAATTTATCTACGGTCGGTCCCGATGGCTCATGTAACTTCTGTACACTACGCCATCGGGACCGTTCCGTATCTAAATCATTCTAATTCATTTTTATATTTATAGTATTTGTGATATAATTCACAGTATAGATAAAAAAAGGGGATGTGGGGTGAGGTTTTTTTGTTGGTCTTTTGCGCTGTCTTTGTTCGTTTGTTTTGATGCGTTCGCAACAGAAAATTTAGGGTTTTATGACGCGTTGGATAATGTTCGTAAAAATTGTATAGGTATATCTGAAAAAATGTCCGATATAAAAACAATGGCAGGAATTGGAACTGCTGTTTCTGCGGTTGGAACCGCCGTGGGGGCCGGTGCATTGGCGACGGGGATTGTGAAAAATCGATATGATATTGTTTCTGATAATTTGGCACAGCAAATAAAAGAATTTAAAGAATTAGAGGCTAATCCTGATAGTGTCGAAGTAAAGGATATTGTGGGGCTGCAACAGCAGTTGGCACAGATTTTAAAAGAAAAAGAGGTGGCAGAGAAACTGAAAAATGTTGATGCGTCAAAGATAGATAAGGAATCCTATGCAGAATTTGTGAAAAAAAATGATCTGCTAAAAGAAACAGAAAATGTGAAAAATGAAGTGGATGATGCATCAAAGGCCATGGGGAATGCCAGAACGGGTTTGATGGCGACTGCAACTGCAACAAATCTGGCAGGTGCAGTTGTTTCTGGTGTGAATAAAATAGACGGTGATTTCGCAGTACAAATTGGTGCCTGTATGGGGGCGGTAAAATCGTTGTCTGCCGCAAAAATACAGGCAAAATTTGATGGCAATGTTTCAGATAAAGATATTGGTTTGGCAGATGTAATTATTTCAGAATGCGATAATTTTAATGTGTCTGATATTGAAAAAATTAATAACCATGCCACAGGCGCAACGATTGCAAGTTCCGTTGGTGCGGTAACAGGGCTGGTTGGAACGGTAACGTCAGGTGTTGCGAATTCGGACAAGGTTCGTAACGCTGATGATGCGCAAAAAGAGAAGAATTTAAACACCGCATCAAATGTTCTGGCCGGGGCCACAGGTGCGGCGTCGTTGGTGTCAACTGTTTTCAATGCTGTACAGATTGCTGCGGTTAAACGTGTTGTTGAAACCGCAGAACGTTGTGAAGAGGTATTAAAATGAAGAATTTAATATTAATAGTTTGTTTGTTGTGTGTGTTTGTTTCAAATCTGTTTGCAAAGGATGTTGTAGAACGACCGGATGATCCTTTTCATGTCAGTGCAGCAAATATGGCGGTAACTGTTTTATCAGAACAGCAGGCAAATGAAGTATTAGATGTGTTGTTTAAATATTATCGAAACAAATTTGATTCTACAAGGGGGACTTTTTATATTAGTTTGGTAGAGTTGGGTGGCGCCTGTCTTACTGCTGGGATAGATTTAGAGTTGGCAAACAAGTATGCAATTGCTGTTTTAAAAAATGCTGTAAATAATCGTCCGGATTTAACAAAATTTACAAAACAATTTTCCCCGAACTGGATGGGGGTAAACATTAGTTTTAAGAGCTCTTATATGGAGTTGCTAAAAGAAGAATATTGTTTCAGGGGTGATTTTATTTTTGATGGTGTGCATTTTTTGTGTAACGGTAAGGATTTAATGAATTCTGTGGATGAACAAGGTAAAAAGGAATTGTTATTACTTGCGCAAGGCGAAGTTGAGTTAAAGGGGCGCGTCGTGGATGAATCTGGTGAAATAATGCATGTTTGGGGTTGGAAATAATTTCTTATTTAAATATTCGTAGCATGTTTGTGTGGGACAGGGCGATTGCGATTGCGTCTGCTTCGTCCGCGGTTTTTGGATTAGCGTTTGGTAGTAATATTTTTACCATTTTATCAACAGCAGTTTTGTCTGCGTGACCCGCACCTGTTAATGCTTTTTTGATAACATTAGGTTCATATTCAAACACAGGAATTTCTTGGTTTGCGACTGCAATAATCGCAGATGCGCGCGCCTGACCCAAGATAAGGGTTGTTTTTGGATTTTTGTTCACAAATATTATTTCAATACTGCATTCGTTTGGTTCAAATGTTTCACATATTTTTGTTAATTCGCGATATATATATACCAGACGTTGGGACATTTCCCATTTTGGGTTTGGTAAAATAACACCGCTGGCAATATATTTGCGTGATGAACCAGCAGTATCAACGACTGCCCAACCTGTGTGTAAAAGTCCAGGGTCAATGCCCAATACGCGTGTTGTCATTTTCTGAAACTTATTTTGCTGACAGCGGTATAGCCAAAGTATTTGTTTATTTTGCGAACTATTTCGTCGGATTGATAGGACAACTGTAATGCATACGCAGGAACGGCAGGGCGGATTACAACATTAAATGTGTTGTCACGATTCTTTTTAATTGCTGCAAGTTTTGCAACGCTTGCAATGTCTGGTCCCATAATTTCGTCCCATCTGGATGCCAAATCGGCATCAGATGCGCGTGCGCCAAAAATTTTAATCAAACCGCCCAAGGCACCGCCGATTGTTTGTGGGCGCTTGTTGCGTTCTTCAAATTTTTTAGCGTGGTTTGACATAAGTATATTCTTTTGGCATCAAAATAAACATTTGTCCTTGGGCGTGTTGTCCCTGGGCGAATTTATATGCTTCGTCTCCTTTGCCAAAGAAGATATCGGCACGTATCCATCCGCGAATTGCACTGCCTGTGTCTTGGGCAATCATTAATCTGCGAAACGCGCGTCCATCAGACAGGTTTGTGTTTACGTATACGGGCAATCCCAACGTGTACAGGTCGTCGTCCATTGCAACACTGCGAATCTTGGACAATGGTGTTCCTAATTTACCAATTACATCCGGTGGGGTTGATTCATAGAAGTAAACATAACGTGGGTTTTTATATATGACGTCTTTTGCCAATTTAGGGTTGGCTTTTAAATGTTGCCATACTGCTTCGGATGAGTAACCACCCGCAGGACGTATGCCGCGTTTACGTAATTCTTCGCCAATTGATTTAAAAGGCATATCGTTTACAGCGGCAAAATTTAATTTTACATCTGTGCCATCTTCCAGTCGCAGGTTTCCGCTGCCTTGGATTTGCAGGTTTTGAACGTCAACAATGTTGGCCCAATATAATACACGACCGATTTTCTTTTCTACGATATCTTTTTTTGATACGCCTTTGTAATTGCGACCGTCTGTTGGTATGCCCATTAAAGGTTCGTTGCATTGTGTTGTTTGTTTGCGACACGCAGGTATTATTGGTGAATAATATCCTGTGTATGTGCCACGGTCGGTGCCGTTGTCGTTATAAATCTGATATGGCTGGAAGTGTGATTCAAACCATGCGCGTACGGTTGCAGTGTCCGCAGATGCAGATGGCAGCATTCGACATTTTTCAGCAAACAGTTCACGATCAGGAATCAGGCGACCGGTAAATTGAATTTTTGCCTTGCATGAATTACGAAACGCTTGCAAAGCATAGCGGACATCATCTTCGCGCCAGCCAGGTAATTCGCTGTATGAAACTTGTTTAAAATTAGCAGGTATTACAGAATTGTCGCCAGTTACGGTTGGTGTGGACAGGTCGCAACCAGAAAATGTTATTGCCAATAATATAGATAAAATACCTTTGATAAAATAATGTTTTTTTAAAAAATACATTTTTATACATTCCCCCACTTGTAAAATCTTTCAATAATGCTATATTATCATAAAACAGTGGTGCAAGTCCAGAGCTTACATCCGCCAAAACATCAAGGAGAAAGTATAATGGCAAAATTTAAAATTATTTCACAGTTCTTGAAAGACATTTCTTTTGAAAGCCCAAATGTTCCAGAATTATTCTTTAAAAACGAAAACAACCCAGCGAAAATGGAAATAGGTATTGATTTGCAGGTCAAAGGTGCAGAAAACAATATCTTTATGGTTGATTTGATTGTTAAGGCTCATTCAAAATTGGAACAAGATGATAAATCTATTTTCTTGATTGAATCAACATATTCTGGCTTGGTCCAAATGGAAGAAGAAAAAGATGAAGAAGCAAAAAAACGCACATTGTTAATTGATGTTCCAACAATGTTGTTCCCATCTGTTCGTGCATTGGTTACACGTTTGACCTCTGAATCAGGCTTTCCAGCATTTTCAATGCAACCGGTGGATTTTGAAGCCTTGTACGAACAAAAACAGGCAAAATAAATTATAATAATTTATCTAAAAGCGGTATTGGCAACTCATGTAACATTTGTACACTACGTTGTCGGCACTACTTGTATCTAAATCATTCTAATTTATTTATAACAAAGCATATCTACAAGCGGTACTGGCAACTCATGTAACATTTGTACACTACGTTGCCGGCACTACTTGTATCTAAATCATTCTAGTTTATTTTCCCAGACACAGTTGGCCAAATGTCTTGTCCATAACTTCATTTGCAGTTATTGTGCCAAGTATTTTACCGATTGCGTCTGCTGCGCGTCTGGTGTGTTCTGCGAAGATATCGTAATTGTCGTCCGATGCAATCGCGTTCCCCAGTTCGCTGTGTGCGGATTCCAGTAATGTTTTTGTGCGGGCATTTACAGAAACAGCAGATTCAGAACTGTCAAACATACTGTGTATTTTTTTACGTAAAATATTTATCATTTCTGGCATGCCGTTGCCTGTTTTTGCAGATGTGTAGATTGCGTTTTTACAATCGTGATTTTTTGTTGTGTCTGATTTATTTATAACAACAATTTCATCGTTGTTCAAATTGTTGCAAGTTACAGATTCTGGCGTATAGACGTGGATTACAATATCTGCGTTTTCAATTTCAGACATTGTGCGTTCAATGCCGATGCTTTCAATGGTATCGTCTGTTTCGCGAATGCCCGCAGTATCAGACAGGTTTACCATAAATCCGTCAATATCAATGGTGGCGGATACAACGTCGCGTGTCGTTCCGGCAATATCAGATACAATCGCACGGTTTGAACCAACGATATAATTAAAGATTGATGATTTTCCAACATTTGTTTCGCCAGCCAACACAACATTTATTCCGCCACGAATACTGCGTGCGGTTTTGTATTGTGATAATGCATTTCCGATTTCATCAAATAATTGTTCTGCGCTGTGTTGGACAGTGTTACAGATATTCGCAGGTAAATCGTCTGGGCTGTAATCAAGAATTGCTGCGGCGTATGCAGATACTTCTATCATTTTATTGCGCCATGCGTTATATATGCGACTGTCTGTGCCCATCATTGAACGCAGTGCATGTTTGCGTTGTATGTCAGTCTGTGCATCCAACAGTGCAGCCAATCCATCAACATCAGCCAAGTCCATTTTGTTGTTGTAAAATGCGCGTTTAGAAAATTCCCCTGGTGTTGCCATACGCATATTTTTTGTCTGTAAAAAATCAAAGACTTTGTTTATGACCGCAGGTGCGCCATGTGTATGCAGTTCAATAACGTCTTCGCCTGTAAAAGAATTTGGGGCAGGAAAATAGATTGCCAAACACTGGTCAATTAAATCGCCGGTTTCATCGCGCAGGTTTGTAAAGTATGCCTTGCGTGGTGTTAAATCTGATTTATTTACAAATGTTGTAAAAGTGTCAGATAAGTTTTCACCAGAAATGCGAATAACAGAAACGCCTGATTTTCCATGTCCACTTGATAATGCAAAGATTGTGTCGTTATTCATATCTTATTTTCCTTTGCTGATTTCTTTTAATGCCATTGGGACCAGTTTTGATACATCGCAATCCGGATTGTTGTTTACCAGTTTTTGTGCCATTTCAATTATATCAAGTCTGCGATAGCCCAATGATTCTAATGCCATCAATAAATCTGGCAGGGCAGATGACGCCGTGTCAATGGAAGTGGTGGCTGCAAATAATGTGGCAGATACGCCGCCAACCTTGTTCTTTAATTCAACAATAATTTTTTCTGCCATTTTTTTACCAACGCCTGGGGCGGTGGCGATTGTTTTTGCATCGCCTGTTGCAATAGCAGAAATCAATGTATCAGATTTTATCGTGCCCATTATTGCCAATGCAACCTTGGGACCAACACCAGATACGCCGGTCAGCATATTAAATAAATCTTGGGATTGCAGGGTTGAAAAACCAAACAAGCGAATTGAATCTTCGCGTACAACTGTTTCAATCCACAGCTCCACAGTTGTTTTGTGGGTCAGGTATTCCGCGGTAAAAACCTTGTATCCAACGCCGTTTACTAATAAAATAATAAAACCATCGCCGATATAGTCAACAATGCCTTGCAATTTTCCAATCATTTGTTATCCTTTTACTGGTAATTTTAATCTAAATAAATAAAAAGGTCAAATATGAGTGGACACAGTAAATGGCATAATATTCAACATAAAAAGGGTGCAGCTGATGCCGCACGCAGTGGTTTGTTTACAAAACTGGCACGTGAAATCACTATGGCTGCCAAGTTGGGCGATAAAAATCCTGATAATAATCCAAGATTGCGCTTGGCTATTTTGACGGCTCGCAAAAACTCTATGCCAAACGATAATATTAAACGTGCAATTGAAAAGGCGTCTGGGTCAAATACAGAAAATTACGAAGCAGTACGTTACGAAGGTTATGGTCCGGGCGCGGTGCCTGTTATTGTCGAAGCGTTAACAGACAATCCACGTCGTACAGTGCCAGAAATTCGTAATATTTTTGGTAAAAACGGCGGTAATATGGGCGAAGAAGGTTCTGTTGTGTTTATGTTCACACGCGCAGGTCAGATTATGTATCCGGCATCAATCGGCAAAACCGAAGATGAAATGATGGAAATTATTATGGAAGCAAATGCGGATAATCTGGAAACATCTGAAGAAGGCTTTATCATTACGACAAAACCAGAAGATTTTGTAAACGTACAAAAATATTTGGCAGATATATTGGGCGAACCAGAACAGGCAGAACTGACATGGTTGCCAAATATGCCAATGGATTTGGATGACGAAGCGTACGCAAAACTGGAAAAACTGGTTGATGCGTTGGATGCGAATGATGATGTGCAAAAGGTGTTCACAGCCGCCGCCTAAAAATAAATTAAATCTAATGGTATATCTGCAAGCGG